>JAAXQN010000033.1 GCA_012974305.1 Candidatus Methylomirabilis sp.
GTTGCGTCATTTTTGCCCCGCTGAATACTGGCGAAATGTATCTGATATTTCGCACCGGGTCAATAAAAAGTGCAGTAAAGTAAGGTGGATGGCGGCCGGGCTAGGGCGTATATGGTGAGCAGAAGGGGTCCATGTCGGGGCACCGTCCTGAAGGACCTGGCGATCTCGGACTACTCAGGGAGCAGAGTTGATGATGGGTGTTTCTGAGGCTCGAGAGCCGCTTGGCTCTGTTCAGCCGTTATGTGCAGTTGTCCCTGAAGGACGGCGCCGGGCTCGACCACCAGCTGTCCCGTCACCACATCCCCCTTCAAATTGCACGAGGCACGGAGCGTCACGCGACCTTGGGTCACGACATCTCCTTCGACGCATCCGGCGATGTCCGCTTCCCTTGCCTTGACACCACCCCGCACTTTGGCGTGTGGACCAATCTGGACGACCCCATCCAGCTCGATATCGCCCTCGACTTCTCCGTGACAGACGAGGTCGCCGGTCCCGCGAACACTGCCCACGAAGCGGAGGCCACTGCCCAGACAGTGAGTATTCTTCTGTTCACGCCGACTTCGAAACATCCTGGCCTCCTGATCTCTATAGAACAATCGGCACACCGGTCTCCTGACTTGAGAAACGGAGTCTTAGCTTGACGTTGAAGATGGCTATGGGTTAGAAGCTCACTATGACGCAAATCAATAAAATCACTGATTTGGATCATATCAAGTTCGCGACCCTTCGGGTTGCCGCGTAAGTGGCTAATAAGGCGAGCACGCAGCTCTCGACACTCAGCTATTAGCAGGTGCTACTCATGAAACCGGGATGACCATAGCCCCCGGGCCCACCAGTAGCAGTTTTGGTGGCGCATTAGACATCCAGACGCCTTCTGGGCGGAGCACGGCCCGGAGGGCGTTTTCCTTTTTTCGAAATCCTGAGCGCGCATCCCAAGACCTCTGTCCAAGAAGGCAGCAATGGGAACGCGGACAAGGTCGTTTCGGAAGAGGACGCCCCGGTGAAGAAAAAACAGCAAGGGATGACCTGCTCGGCCGTAGATGCGCGAGCCGGAGGAGGGACTCCCTTGAGCAGGAGAAACGATGCAGAGGATCTGGTTGATCGGCGCGGTGGCCTTGGGGCTCATGCTCGGCGGGCAGCTTGGCTTTGCGGGAGCACAGAATCCGGCAAAGCCGAAGAAGCTCAATCCGTACACGGGGAATCTGAAGGCGATCGAGGAAGGGCGCAAGCTGTATCCTTATTTTGGCTGTGACGCGTGCCACGGCGCACAGGGTGGAGGGGGGATGGCGCCCGGGGTACCCCTTCTTGACGACTACTGGTGGTTTGGCAGCGACGACGAGACCCTCCTCAAGTTGATCAGAGGAGAGATTCCGGGGCAAAAAATGCCGGCTTACACCAAGGAGGATATAACGGAGGATCAGCTCTGGACGGTCCTCGCCTTCACCCGATCTCTGTACAAGGGCGACCCCAGTCGGATCGATTGGTAGAAGTGGGAACGCGGACAGACAAAGGCGCGGGTGACCATAGCCCCCGGCCACCTGCGGCACAATCGACGGCGCAGAAGTACACAGCCAGATGCCCTCTCACTTACAGCCGACGGCTTTTAGCGCGTCTGTGAGTAGGACGAGGAAGAAGAGGAAATGCTGAACGAAAAGAGATGGACTGTTCGCCGAGCACGCCATGTTCAGCTCTTGATGCCCTTGGCGCTCGCGTTCGTGCTCCCGGTGGTAAGCGCTGCTGTGGAGGTTGGCGAGAAAGCGCCGGCAGAAGAGACAGGGACGATTACCGGTGTCGTCAAGCTTGCTGGGACCCCACCTCCACTGGAGAAGTTCCTCGTCGTCGGTGACAGCCCCAAGTGTGGCAAGGAGAGGTGGTCAAAGGATGTGATGCTCGGCCCAAACCGGGGTCTCCGGTACGCCGTCGTCTCCATCGCCGGGACCAGCGGCAAGCCGCAGAAGCCAGCGAAGATGCCTTACATCGACCAGGTAGGCTGCGAGTTCACGCCCCGCGTCATGATCGCGCCGGTCGGCTCACCCGTTTTCATTATTAACACCGACAACTTCCTCCATAGCTTCCACACTCGCTCGACGCGAAATCCTGCGATCGACAAGGCCCAGCCGAGCGTCAGATTGGTCCTGGAGGAGAAATTCGACAATCCCGAGATCATCGAGGTCGGCTGTGATCTGCACCCTTGGATGAAGGCTTGGATCGTAGTGGCGGAGCATCCCTACTACGCCGTGACGGACGTTACTGGGGCCTTCGTGCTCACCGACGTGCCGGTCGGCTCGTACCAGCTGAGAGTCTGGCACGAGACTCTCGGAAAGGACGCAAAGGACGTCATCGTGAGCTCCGGAGCGGAGGCGAACGTGACCTTCGAGCTGATGAAGAAGTAGGTGGGGATGGAGTCAGGCGTGATCTTGGCTCATCTTTCGAGGGCCTTCCGTATCGGGAGCGTCGAAGGAAGGGGTCGCGTCCATGATAAAGAGAGCCAGAAGTTCGCGCCGCATCGACTCGGTTACACCTCCCGCCCTGAGGGGAGACGGGGTCAGGCTTGCGATTTGCTCGACTTGTCTTTCCAACGCCACCGCGATGCGCTCGAGTACCTTCCTGATGTGACCAAGTTCGGCATTGAGCGTTTGTACCGCGTTCTGAACAACCTTGTCACTCGCCATCTCCCCTACCCTCCCTTATAAAGCCCACAGCATCCGTCTGGCCTCCCTCGCCTCCCGCTGGAGCTTCAGAACTTCAAATCCTCCACCCATTTCGGATGATCTATAAATCGGTTGCTGGTGCCCTGAAGCTCTTCAATGACGTTATTCCGTCTCATCTCATGGTCAGTCGGGGGGTCAGCACGATTCCATTCTTTCAGTAGCTCCACATCCCGGTGGTCAATCGGGAGGCCATATTCGTCTCGCATGTAGAAGATGGCTCTGGCGATGTTGCCACGGGTGATCGGGCGTGGTTCGACAATGTAGCTGTCCTTGTCCCGTTCAAAATTGCACTCTCCAAATTCCCGTTCCTCACCCCAGATTATCCCAAACCTGAGATTGGACCTGGCTCGGTTAATGTCGGCTCGGACGGGGAACAGATTGTGCAGGTCGGCTTCCATGTGGTTGAACCGTTCACTGGTCTTACGGCACTCATTCCGGGTCCCACAGCCGAGGAAAGCTGCCATCCACGAGGCAGGGTAAATCTGCTCCACGTTCAGGTCAGTCTTGTCCCCGAATGGTTCTCCACAATAGAGAGTAGAACCGCCGCTTGCGTAGAGT
Source organism: Candidatus Methylomirabilis sp. (assembly GCA_012974305.1). GTDB lineage: Bacteria > Methylomirabilota > Methylomirabilia > Methylomirabilales > CSP1-5 > CSP1-5. The sequence goes on from JAAXQN010000033.1 coordinate 3,270, forward strand.
AATCCCCACACAAGCCGTCGGGCCGTGTCGTAATTGCGGATCTGGGTTTGGTCGGCAAGGGTGGGGGAGACGAGAAGGAGGGTCAGCAGTAATCCAAACCACCACCACCGGAAAATCATCGTTTGCCTCATAAGTGAGTACTTCCTAGGCTGCCGTACTCTCTCCGGGGGTCCAAGGTCAAGTAAAATCTACTCAACCCGATGACTCGAAATCCCAAAATTACCATGCAACCTTTGCGTTGTTTATCTGGACCGCTCCGCGTCCTATGAGCGCAACTCCTTGCAAAAAAGGACTTAATTGATTGAAGCTGGGGTTTCAATTTTATGCTGGCATGTAGTGTGCTTTTAGTATGGCGAGTACTTAATGCCTGGTGTCCTTCCTGCCCGTCCTGATGACTCCTTTTGTAGTCCATCGGGAGGTGATCCACAATGACGGCCGCGGAGCTGACTGTAGTTTCGATCACAATCATCATCGTCGGGTTCTTCCTTGGCCTGATCGCCGAATCCTTGCCACCGCGGTAGAGACAACACTGCTCGGAGGTTTGTGATCCTTTCTGATGAAGGTCAGAGGGAAGAGCAATGCGACTGCGAGTTCGCGTAATTCCTATCGCGAGGTTCTATGTTTCAGTGGGCCGCGCCCTCCGCAGCCTGGGGAGTTCCGGGTTCGCTTTGCGGCTTGAGAAAGCCTTGCAAGGAGCAATCGCGAACGAGAGTGTCGTCGAAGGTCTTCTGCTTGGTCTTGGGGCAGCCGCGCTCTCTTTTCTGCTGGCGTATGCCATCTTTGTTCTCGTCTACTTCCGAGTCGGCTTCTATATCACGGGAGTTAGCTAGCTCCTGTCACAACCTGTCCTCCGTCAGCCCCCCTTTAATCAACTACGACTCCCGCACCCCCTGCTGTTTTATAGAACGCAGAAAATCGGCAAAATCAGCAAGTTATCCCGGCTATCTCAAATTGGCGTACTCCTTCAGCCTTTTTTCATGATCTAGGTCGCGTTTTGGTTTGACAAAGCATAGGTCTGTTCAGTATGAAAGTCATCCCCACGCCACTTCGTGTTGTCACGTGGGTGAACTACCGATAAGGGGACCGGGAACTCCCCCGTAGGTAGTACCAAATGGAACCGGGGTAACCATAGCAATCCCCCCGGCCCACCGGAAGGCACAATCGACGGCGCAATACAAATTCAGACGCCTTCTCGGGCGGAGCACGGCCTGGGAGGGCGTTTTTGTTTTTAGCCCAGAATATTCCATCTAGCTTAGCGGCCTGGAGGGAGGTGATGTCCCTTGATTGTACTAGGATGTTTCGTAGCAGTAGAAGAACGGGTTATAAGCAATTACTTTTGAACATGAAGCAGAAAACACCTGCTTCTGAAGAGGAGAATTAGCCATGAAGCGACTGTCGATTTATGTGGTCACAGTGTGTGCGGTCCTGGTCCTGTCAATCACTGGGGTCGTCCTCGCACGCTCGATAGGAAAGAGGGGGACCACGCCCTATGTGACGCACTTCATTTTTCGGCCTTTGATGAGCATTGACATTCCCGGCCTCGGTACGGCGACCGCGCTGGAGATGACCGGGACCACCGAAAACATGAAGGGAGGGACGATGCTCCACCAGATGTCAGCCCGTTGCGTCGCGATCAGCGTTGCGGCGGGTCACAAGAAATACATTGACGGCGCCTGCGTGTTGGTCGATCGCGACGGTGACAAGATAATGTCGACCTTTGATACTCGCGACGTCGACAAGTCGGTTCCGGATAGGGATTGTGGCACCCATATCATCACGGGCGGCACCGGCAAATACGCGGGAATCACTGGGGAGGAGCCATTTGCTTGTATCGGGATGCCTCCACTGGCTGGTGACGGCGGCTATACTGCGATGGACATTCCGCACATCACAACCTGGGAGATTAAGTGAGCCTGTCGCTAACGCTCAGCGCGGCGCAAGCCGTCCTAGTGCGAGATCAGGCGTCTCATTCCACCTTCTAGGTTCATAACGCCGATACGGTCAATTTCACGGGCGTCGGGGGCATCCTCGGCGCTCGTGGTGTTTTTGCAGTCCAACTCCGCCAGACTCTGCTGATTCGTTCTAGGCACGCCAATTGCACCCTGTGTTGTAAGGCAGTTGCGTTCGATATGGGGGTCGGAACTGAAGAACAAAGTGATCTTGCTTCTCGCCCTCCTTCTACTCTCGGCTGCGTGTACCATTCAGCATTCGTTCGTCGCCAGCCGCGGCGAATCAGAACTGCTCGGTATGTCCAAGCAGAGCCTCCTCGCCTGCGCCGGTGCGCCTGCACGTACTGCGATCTTCGAGGGGATCGAAGTATTCACGTACACGGGCGGTGAGGACACTGTCGAATACGCCCATACCTCCACCAGAGGTCGCGGTAGTACCTCGGATACACTTGCGTCCGGGACTGACTCCGGAGACGCTAATAACACCTCGCACGCAGACACTGGTGGGAAGAGCGCACACCGCTATTGCGAGGTGATCTTTATTCTTAAAAACGATGTGGTCGACAGCATCAACTACAGCGGGCCTATCGGCGGCCTCCCCACCAAGGGAGAGGAGTGCGCGGTCGTTGTAAAGAATTGCCTCGGCCAGGGCAACTGACAAATTCTTAGGAACCTTCACGGGCGTCGGGGCAACTCGGCGCTCGTGGTGTTTTTGCTCAGTAATCCCACATGACCTAAATCATACCAAAAACTACCCGCCGTCATTGCATCCCTGGAACCCCGCAGGTAACGTTCACAGAGCTTTTGGAAAAGAGGAATGGAACCGGGGTTGGCATGAGCTCTTCGCCACCTCTGTCTGAATCTGCCTGCACGCCTTAACTTCTAAGCAGAAGGATGAGGAGGAATAGCGATGCCCGCAAAAAGCAGACAACGAGCGTGGCAGAAGAAAATGGTTCGCCAGTCCAGATGTATGATATGCGGCAGAGCGCAAGGGTCTCATCCCGGTTACTGCGATCTCCAC
>JAAXQN010000166.1 GCA_012974305.1 Candidatus Methylomirabilis sp.
CCCAAGGTGGGTGGGGGCGATCCCTCCGCCTTGGCCACGAGGAGGTCTTTCGCATGGAGAATCCCTACGATGCGGTCGACGGTTTCATGGTAGATGGGAATTCGGGAAAAGGCGGCCTTCTTCGTCCCTTCGACCGCCTCACCAAAGGAGAGGTTGACATCCAGGGAGAACATGTCGCTGCGCGGTGTCATCACCTGGCGGACCCGTACTTCCGCAAACGCCAGGGCCCGCTCGATCATCTTGTGCTCAGTGGGTTCCACCACCCCCTCCTCACGTCCGACATCCAGGATCATCTTGAAGTCGTCTTCCGAAATCCCTGACGGGCCGAGGGCGGCCGGAACCCCAAGAACCCTTAGGCAGAAATCAACCACCCTCTTTATGATGCCCCGCACGGGGGTGATGAGCAGGGAGAAGAGGGAGAGTGGGTAGGCCAGGATGGGGGCGACCCGCTCCGCATAGGCCAAGGCGACCCGCTTGGGAGTGAGCTCCCCGAAGATCAGGAGCAGGGGGAGCATGAAGAGAACCGACAGCCACGCGTATTGCGTTCCCCAGAGGTACAGGACGAGGGAAGTCATGACAACCGAAGCGGTGACGTTGACCAATTCGTTCCCGATCTGGATGGTCACGATGGCCCGGGTGGGTCGTTCGAGGAGCTTGAGGACCCAACCTCCCCGCTTGGGATCGGCTTGAGAGAGGCGCTGAAGACGGAGGCGGCTAAGGGAAAAGAGGGCGGTCTCTGAGGCCGAGAAAAAAGCCGACAGGGAAAGGAGAAGAAGTAATCCGGTCAGATGAAAAAATGTTATTTCGTCCAAAGATCCAATCAGCTACTGGGGGTGTGGCCCCCGGCGTCCTTCACCCTCATATAGGTGGTGGTACGTTAATTGCAAAAATCGGAGCACCGATCCGGGCAAGTGTATTCGCTTTACCCCGGCGTACTTACATAGTATAACACGCCTACAAAACCCTGTAAAGATCGAGCCGAGAGGAAGACAATACGTCTCTCTGACAGAGGCTTCAACCGGTGGATCTTACCAAGTACCTGCATATCTTCCTGAACGACTCCCAAGAGCATCTGCAGCGGATGGATGAGAATTTACTCCAGTTGAAGGCCCAACCTGAGGATGCAGAGGCGATTGATGGCCTCTTTCGGTCAGCCCACTCCATCAAAGGGATGTCAACCACGATGGGCTTTGACAAGCTGACCCAGATCGCTCATTCGCTCGAGGATTTTCTCGATCCCTATCGCCTGGGAGGTCAGCGACTCGACCCGCACGCCATCGACCTTCTGCTCCGGGGGGTGGATCAGCTCCGACAGTCGATCGCACAGGTGGGCGGGAAAGGAGATGGGGGGTAACTCTTACGCCTCTTCCTCGTTGAGACGGGGCAACAGGGCGCCGGCCGCCTCGACCGCAGCCGCCATGATCTCGCCGGCTGCAGTCCCTGCTGCCTCGGCCAGCCGCCGACAATCTTCGTATTCGGGAGCGAGGTGGATTGGCCGACCGTGCAGTCGGCCCACCTTCACCCGCACTTCTCCAAAGCGGGTCTGGACTGCGAGGACCTCCCGCGGAAGCATCTGGCGGTGCATTCTCCTGGAGCGGACGCCGAAGGTGCTGCTGAAGCTGAGGAGGATCGGTCCGATGCTTCCCTCGAGTCCTGCCGGAACGATGGCCGAGACGACTGTAGCGGGCCGGGACTTCTTCATGATCACCGGGGTGAGAAAGACGTCGAGGGCCCCGGCGCGAAAAAGAGCCTCCATCAGTGGCTCGTAAAGCTGGGGGTTCATGTCGTCAATATTCGCCTCGACGAGCGCGATTTCGTCGCTTTCCAAGTCTTCGATCCTTTCGCCCACAATCAGCCGGAGCAGGTTCGCCCGGCCCGGAAGGTCCAGGCTTCCCGCCCCATAGCCGATCTGATCTACTTGGAGTGGAGGAAGTACCCCGAAGCCATTGGCAACCGTGGAAATGATGGCGGCCCCCGTCGGAGTCGTCAATTCCGCCTCGACCGGGCTCCCATAGACAGGCACGCCACGAAGGATGCCGGCGGTCCCCGGGGCCGGGACTGGTAGTTCACCATGGGCTGCGTGGATCTTTCCTCCGCCCAAATTCAGGGCCGAGGCATAAACCTCGCGGATCCCGAGGGCGTCGAGTCCGACGATCGCCCCCGTCACGTCCACGATCGTGTCTAATGCTCCGACCTCGTGGAAATGAATCCGCTCCACGGGGACTCCGTGGACCGCAGCCTCTGCCTCTCCCAGCTGTGTGAAAATCTGGCGGGCTCGTGCAAGGACTATCTCCGGCAGCTCGGCCTTTTCGAGGAGTGTGAGGATATCCGAAAGATGGCGGTGGGGATGGTGCTCCTGAGGCGTGATCACCTGGACCCGTGTTCCGACGAATCCGCCCCGTTTGACCTTCTCCGCTTTTAGATCGACACCGGTGAGCTTGAGCTTTGCGATCTCGGATCGGAGGGCCTCGAGGGACAGTCCGGCATCCACCAACGCCCCCAGGATCATATCTCCGCTAATTCCACTGTAGCAATCGAAATACGCAATTCGCATAATTAATCGCTTGAAAGCTAGGAGGCTGGGACGCTCGGACGCTGGAATTCGGGAGCGTGGGCGCTTAGAAAACCAAGGAGCACGATCTGTCTCTCCCGTTAATGAAGACTGCAGTTTCTAACTTCCGAGCTTGCAAACGTCCTAGCCTCCTAGCATTCCAGCATTCTAGCCGTGTTCTCCAAGGAGGTTGATCCGGTGGGCGAGCACCCCGGCGCCGAAGCCATTGTCAATGTTGACCACCCCCGTTCCGGCCGCACAGGAATTGAGCATGGTCAGGAGGGCGGAGAGTCCACCGAAACTGGCTCCATATCCGACGCTCGTAGGAACGGCGATGAGTGGCTTCGATGTCATTCCCCCCACAACGCTAGGGAGGGCCCCGTCCATTCCCGCTACCACGAGGAGGACCCGGGCCCTCTGAAGCTCCTCCCATTTGTGAAGTAACCGGTGCAGTCCCGCCACCCCCACATCGTAGACCTTTTCGACGTGGCTCCCCAGGAAATCGGCGGTCACCGCCGCCTCCTCGGCCACCGGGATATCGGAGGTCCCGGCACTCATCACCAGGACCATACCTGTCGTCGGTGGCCTTTGCTCTCGGCGGATGACGACGGTGCGGGCAAGCGTATTGAACTCGACCGACCCGTCGATTTTAGCAATGGCGTCAGAGATCTCTTCGCTCGCGCGCGTGGCCAGGAGGTTACCCTGCTGGCACAGCAGCCGGTCGGCGATGTGGACAATCTGGTCGATGGTCTTCCCGGGGCAGAAGAGGACTTCGGGAAAGCCCTGGCGGAGACTCCGGTGGCTGTCCAGCGTGGCGAAGCCCAGCTCCTCATACGGCAAAAGCTTCAACCGGTCTACCGCCTCTTCGGTGGAGAGCTTCCCCTCTCTTACCGCCTCCAGGACTTCTCGCACCTTTGTTCCATCCATGCACATGTCCCTTCGACTCTCATGGAAGGGTAGCATACGTCTCTATTCCCTCCAAAGGGTAATATCCTCTAATGCCGCATGCAATAAGGGCTCGGGCTGTGGTCATGAGGACCGATCCCTTGCAAGTTTCTTTTTCGGGGGGAAGTCTTATGGCATACTGACGATGTCATGGGAGGGAGAGATCTCTTGGGAACATGGCGAGCAGGAGGGCGTCTTTCGCGGCGGGTGAAGGAGCTCGCGCGTGAGGTCGGTTTTGACCTGGTGGGGATCTCGCCGGTCATTCAACCACCCCACGGCGCTTCTTTCGCCGAATGGTTGAGGCGAGGCTTTGCTGGAGAGATGGAGTACATGGAACGAGGGGCGGGGAAGCGCCTCCACCCAGGAGACTTTCTCCCCTGGGCGAAATCGATCATCTCGGTCGCCCTCAACTACTACGTTCCCCTTCACCGGGAGGACATGCCTGAAGACGGGCTCCGGGGTTGGCTCTCTCGCTACGCCTGGGGGGATGACTACCACGAGATCATGGAGGCTCGTCTAGGTGAGCTTCTGGCGAAGATCCGGGGCGAGATGGGGGAGTCGATCGAGGGGCGGGCATATGTGGATACTGGACCGGTGCTGGAGCGGGATTTTAGCGCGTTGGCTGGGATCGGCTGGATCGGAAAGAATACCACCATCATCCATCCCCGCCGGGGGTCCTGGTTCTTCCTGGGAGAGCTTTTCCTGAGCCTTGAATTGGAGTATGACCGGTCGATCCGTGATCGGTGCGGAGGGTGCGATCTGTGCATCCAAGCATGTCCTACCGGGGCGCTGGTCGGGCCCTATCTCCTGGACAGCCGACGGTGTATCTCGTATCTGACTATCGAGCTCAAGGGGAGCATTCCCCGGGATATGCGCCCCTTGGTCGGCGATCATATCTTCGGCTGTGACATTTGCCAGGATGTCTGTCCCTACAATAAAAAGGCGCGACCGAGTTCTGAGGAAGGATTCTGGCCACGGGAAGGGCAGCACGGTCCCGATCTGGTTCCTCTCCTGGCCTTGACCGAAGAGGAGTTCCGGCGTCGTTTTAAAGGAAGTCCCATTCGCCGGGCCAAGCGACGGGGACTGCTCCGAAACGTCGCTGTCGCGTTGGGGAATCTCCAGCGAGCGGAGGCGGTCCCGGCTCTGACGAGGGCGCTTTTGGAAGACCCGGAGCCGGTAGTGCGAGGTCATGCGGCCTGGGCGCTGGGGCAGATCAGGGGGGAATCCGCTCGTCACGGTCTTGAAAAGGCCCTCGCACAGGAGAAAGACGCCGACGTTCAGCAAGAGATCCGCCTCGCCCTGGGTCAGCTGGAAAGCTGTCAGCAGTCCGCAGCCATGTCCGATGACCGACGACCGTTGACCGGAGACGGGAGGCAGGAGGCAGAAGTAGATAACCCGATGAATCCAAAACCCCAACACCCAATACCTAAGACCTAACGAATGGGTCAAGAACTGTACGACGACTTCCTTCGCTACCTTTGTCCCACATCAGTTGAACCGCTCGGCCTGGTCATCGAGCGCGCGGAGGGCTGCTTCCTCTGGACGCCCGAGGGGCGGAGCATTCTCGATTTCATCTCTGGTATCGCAGTAAGTAATGTAGGCCATGGCTGTCCGGAGGTCCTGCGGGCGATTCGGGCCCAGGTGGAGCGGCACCTCCATGTCATGGTCTATGGCGAAATGGTGCAAGAAGTTCAGGTGGCAATGGCTCAGCGTCTGGCGGAGATCACTCCCGGCGATCTCACCACGGCCTTTTTATGCAACAGCGGAGCGGAGGCGATCGAGGGGGCGCTCAAGCTCTGCCGAAAGGTGACGGGTCGTCCCCGCATTATCGCTTTTGCTGGAGGATACCACGGAGATACCCTCGGGGCTTTGTCGCTTTCTGGCGAGCCACGATATCGAAAGCCCTTTGAGCCGCTGCTGCCCGAGGTCCACATCCTCCCTTTTGACGATCCCGACGCCTTGCGCACCATCGACGAACAGGTAGCGGGGGTCGTGGTGGAACCGATTCAGGGAGAGGCCGGGATTCGGGTTCCCGGTCCTGACTTTCTGCCCACGTTGAGTGCCCGTTGCCAGGAGGTCGGAGCCCTGTTGATCCTCGATGAGGTTCAGACGGCAGTCGGCCGCACCGGACGGTGGTTTGCGTGCGAGCATTGGGGGGTGATCCCGGATTGCCTTGTCCTAGCAAAGGCGGTGGGGGGTGGGATGCCTCTGGGCGCCTTCATCGGCCGCCCGGAGCTAATGCACACATTGTCAATCGATCCTCCCTTTGCCCATGTCACCACTTTTGGAGGACACCCTGTTTCCTGTGCTGCGGGGTTGGCCGCGCTTCGCGTCATTGAGCAGGACGGGCTTATGAAAAACGCGGAAGCCATGGGAGCGTATCTGCGGCACGCGATTTCTGCCCTTCCCGGTGTCGAGGGGGTGCGCGGCATGGGGGTTCTCTTGGGGGTGGTCTTAGAGGAGCCGTCCCTCACCAGGGCAGTTCTTCGCCTAACGTTAGAGCGTGGACTCTTACTGGGAGACTTCCTGAACGCTGATGGGGTAATCCGCGTTGCACCTCCCCTGGTCGTGTCGCAGGAACTCTGCGATCAAGCGGTAGAGGTCCTGGCGGAAAGCTTGAAGGTCGCACGAAAGAGATAACCGATGACTAAGGGCGTGGAGGGACCTCCCTCGGCGGCGCCATTATTCTCTGAGGACTTGATGCGGTGAGGCCACGTTACGCATGCAGAGGCGTTGTAATTCGCCAGTGCGGGCCACCCCCGCCTGCGCTGCGCTCCGGCGGCGGGACCCCGGCCGACGCAAGTCAGATATCGCCTGCCTCGGAAGGAACCCCCTCCTTACCCTTAGGGACTTCGGACATCGGACTTTGGACATTCGTGTTGACAGATGACCGCTGACTGCTTGTAGCTGATGTGAAAGGATAGGGCGGATGAAAGAACCCGTGGTCCAGCGGGTCCTCGACTATATTCGGCAGCCGGCGGAGGAAGAATTCGGTCGGCTGGCACTCGAGGTCTTTGCCTTTCAGTATCAGCACAACGCGGCGTACAGACGTTTCTGTGACCGGCGAGGAATCACACCAGACGCGATTTCCACATGGGAAGAGATCCCCCCAGTCCCGACGAGTGCTTTCAAGGTCCTTGACCTCAGCTGCGCCACGCCTGAGCAGGTCTTTCTGACCAGTGGGACGAGTCAGGGTTCGGAGAAACGGGGTCGGCACGGGTTTCCCTGGCTCGAGGTCTACCACACCTCCCTCCTCACCAATTTCGCTGCCCATCTTCTTCCGGATGGGGCACGGCCTCGGATGCTCATCCTCGCGCCCTCTCCGGACCTTCTCCCGACCTCATCTCTCTCCCATATGCTGGAGGTGGTGCGCATGACTTTCGGAGCGGAAGGGAGCGTGTATTTCGTGGGGGATGAGGGGGTGGACACGTCCGGGTTGCTCCGGACATTGAGGGAGATCGAGGCGCGGCAAGAGCCAGTCTGCCTGCTCGGCACCTCTTTCGCCTTCGTCTATCTCCTCGATGCGTGCCTCGCGGATAGTTCGAGCTTTCGGCTTCCTGAAGGAAGCCGTCTCATGGATACCGGGGGCTTCAAAGGGCGGTCCCGCCAAGTCTCGCGTGAAGAGCTCTTGCGCCTTTATCAAAAGGTCTTGGCGATTCCCGAGGCGTGTTGCGTCAACGAGTACGGGATGACCGAGATGGGCTCCCAGTTCTATGACAACACGCTGAGTGATCAGGTGCTGGGGCGCTCGCGACCGCGGTTCAAGGCAATGCCCCCGTGGGTTCGGACGCGTATATTGGACCCGGCAACGCTTGAGGAGCTCCCGGAGGGAGAGGTAGGGCTTCTCGCCCACTACGATCTGGCCAATTGCGGCTCCGTCATGGCGGTGGAAACCGAGGACCTGGGCTACAGGGTCAATGAGGGGTTTGAGATCGTGGGTCGAGCGCCCGGGGTCGAATCACGAGGATGCTCCCTGACGGTAGAAGAGCTCCAGGAAAGCCGATGAGAGTTGCTGCCTATCATATCCCCTCCAAGATTTCAGGATTTGAAGTCGAGACCCGCTCTTATGGCGAGGTGACCTTGGATCTTGTCGTGGCGACTCCCGCCCTGCTTGCCGAGGTGATCGGTCATCTAGAAGTGGCCCACGAGCGCATCGCCAAACGGAAAGGGCGGGAGATCGCTGAGCTCTTAACGGATGTCTTCACCCGGTGGCAAGAGCGCACCGATCCATTCCGTCAGGCGGCTGAAGCAGCGCTACCGGCAATTACCCGATTTTCCCAAGCCATGGTGGTCCACGGTCTGGATCTGCTGCTGCAGGGATACACGGCGGAGGCTTTTCAGGCGCTTCTTCGGGAAGTCGACGCCGAAGAGAACCTGGGGGGATTTGCCCCTCTCAGGTCGCATGTGGGACGCGCCTACGGCCCAGGATTGACTACCCATGTTTTGGCGGGAAACATCCCGGGGGTCGGGTTACCGGGTCTTGTCGCGGCCAGCATACTCGGATCAGCGAGCCTCGTGAAGAGCGCATCGTCGGATCCGCTGTTCCCTGCGCTGTGGGCTGCCTCGGTGGCCAGACGAGATCCGGAGATCGGGGAGGCACTCGCCGTCGTCTGCTGGAGCGGGGGACGCAATGATCTGGAAGCGGTTGCTTTTGACCGTGCTGAGGTGGTTGTCGCGTACGGGAGCGAGCAGACGATCCGTGAGCTACAGGGGCGCGTTCGAGGCCGATTTCTTGGCCACGGTCACCGGTTGAGTTTCGGAGTGATCGGCCGCGAGGTCCTGCCGAATGCGGAAGAGGTGGCAGAGCGGGCTGCCTATGATGCTTCGCTCTTTGACCAGCAGGGATGCCTCTCGCCCCATCTCTTTTACGTGGAGGAGGAGGGCGGGGTAACCCCGAGGGATTTTGCCGGACTTCTTGCTTCGGCCATGGGGCGGTGGGCGAAGCGCCTCCCATCGGGTTCGCCCACCCGGGAAGAGGCTGTGGCGGTCCGGAGATTTCGGGCGGGCTATGAGGCACAAGAACTGGCGGGAAACGACGTTGCCCTCTTCATGAGTCCGGAGAGACTGGACTGGACCGTGATCTATGATGCCGACCCGACCTTCACCCCGTCATGCCTGCAACGCACGGTACTCGTCAAGCCGGTGGCAGATCTATCCGAGGTAAGCGGCCTCCTTGGCTCGTGGCGACCGTACCTTCAGGCCGTGGGGGTGGCCGTGGCACCCGAAAGGCTCGAGATGCTCACAACTCGCTTGGGCGAGGCGGGGGTCAACCGAATCTGCCCCGTTGGCAAAATGCAGGCGCCCCCCCTCACATGGCACCAAGAGGGAAGGAATCTCTTTCGCGACCTGCTGCGGTGGGTCGATCTCGAGATTTAGAGGAAAGTCAGTTGGGGAAATTGTGGGAGCGCCTCATCGCGGGCCTCAAAAGGCCCATGAAGGGCCCGGAGTCACCACCCCGCCGAAGTCCCTGGGTTATCGTTGGACATCTCCCCGCCGATCAGCGCATTAGCTGCACATTCTGTGGTCGGGAACAGGTGGACCTCGCGGGAGCCGCGGCGGATCAGGGTGATTTCGTCCTCGTCCATGCCCGCCACAATCCTCGTCTGCAACACATCGTGTGCGGTGAGTGCGTGAAGTGGAACCGGATCACCTCGGCCTGAGCGATTACGACTCGGATATAGGAACCGGCGCGTAGTCACGGGTCTCGCGAAATTAGCCCCCGAGATAGGCTCTCTTGACTTGGGGGTTGGCAAGAAGTGCTTCAGACCCGCCCTCAAGTACGAGCCTGCCGTTCTCCAGTACATACCCTCGCCCGGCAAACTGAAGCGCCATTCGTGCATTTTGCTCGACGAGAAGAATGGTGGTGCCTTCCTGATTGATTTCCTTCAGTGAGTCGAACACGCTCATCATCAACAAGGGAGCCAACCCCATGGAGGGCTCATCCAGGAGCATGATTTTCCTGCCGCTCATAAAGGCCCGCCCGACCGCTAGCATCTGCTGCTCGCCGCCGCTCAGTGTTCCGGCTTTCTGATTTAGCCGCTCTTTCACCCGCGGGAAGATCGAGAATACCCGGTCCAGGTCTTGTGCGATCGCTCTGCGGTCCCTCCGTGCAAAGGTGGCGAGCCTGAGGTTCTCCATGACCGTCAGGTTGTCGAACAGACGTCTTCCTTCGGGGACATGGGAGATGCCGAGCTCGCTGACCACCTTGTCGGCAGGGTATGTGAGCAAGTCCCGTCCCAAGTAGGTCATTTTCGTCCCTGCTTCGACAGGGACGAGGCGGGAAATCGCTCGCAAGGTGGTGCTCTTCCCCGCTCCATTGGCACCGATGATGCACACGATCTCCCCCTCATCGATCTGGAAGCTTATACCATGAAGGGCCTTAATCTTGTCGTAGGAAACTCGCAGGTTTTCCACTGACAACAACATCAGATCGGCCTCTCCTTGCCTAAATAGGCATCAATCACCTTGGGATCGTTTTGAATTTCTTTCGGTGTGCCCTCAGCGATGACCTGACCGAAGTCAAGGGTCTGAATGATCTCGCAGAGCTCCATGACCACCTTCATCCTGTGCTCGATGAGGAGAATAGCCAGCCCCAACTCACCATGGGCCCGACGGATGATATCCATTATCTGAACCAGCTCTTCCGGGTTCATCCCTGCCGTGGGCTCATCCAGCAACAATATCTTGGGTTCCGTAGCCAGCGCCCGGGCCATCTCCACCCTTCTCTGGGCACCGTATGGCAGGTTGAGGACAACCTGATCCGAGAGGTGGCGGATGCCCATCATTTCCAGCAGGGTATACGCTTTCTCTTCGATCTCTGCCTCTTCTCGTTGGCGCTTAGATGTACCGAAGAAGGCCCCGAACAATCCGTAGCTAATCTTCGAGTAGTGGGCCATCTTCACGTGCTCGACGACGGTCATGTGTCTCCACAAGAGAAGGTTCTGAAAGGTCCTGCTCACGCCCATAGAGGCGATCTGGTGAGGCTGAAGGCCGTTTATTTTCTTGCCATCCAAGAGGATTTCACCTTCGGTGGGCATGTAAATGCCCGTAATGAGGTTGAAGATGGTGGTCTTTCCTGCTCCATTCGGCCCGATCAACCCCCTAATCTGCCCTAATCCGATCTCCAGGTTGTAGTTGTGAACGGCGCGCAAACCACCGAAGTCGTGAGACATTTCTTGAATCCGAAGGAATGGCATGCTACATCTCTTCGTCCGGATTCTGTTTCGGTTTGACGAGGTTCGTGACGTTGAGTTCCTTGAACGCGATAAGGCCCGTTGGGCGGAAAATCATCACGAGGATGAGCAAGAGCGGAATGATGATCCACTTGAAAATCTCCAATGGCCGGAGGACTTCACCGAGGAGACTAATGCTTACGGCGCCAACAACGGCTCCGTACACGGAGTTCAGCCCTCCAAAGTACACCATTGCCAAGACCTCAGCGAGTTTTTGAATACCAAAGGTTCCCGGATTCACGTATCCCAGCACATGAGCAAAAAGCCCACCCGCAACGCCGGCCCAGAAGGCTGAGAAAAGAAACGCCACGATCTTAGTGCGTCTCGTGTTCACCGTCATGGCCTCGGCCGCCATTTCGTTATCACGCACCGCATTGAGGGCCTTTCCCATCGTACAGCGCACAAAATTGTTGATTATCCATACGCAGATGACAGTCCAGAGGAACACCGTGGGCAGGTTGGCCCAGTCCGGCTGCCCACTCAGCCCGCGTGGGCCTCGAACAAACTCAAGGTTCTCGATTAAACTCTTGACGATGAACATGAACGCCAGGGAGATAATGGCAAGATAATCGCCCCTCGTTCGAAAGGAAGGAATCGCGACTGCCAGGGCCCCGAGGGATGCGACGAGTCCGCCGAGGATCAGGGCAATGGGGAACATGAACGGTCCCAGGGCCGGAGGGAGGATAGCCGCCCCAAAGAGTCGATCGTCGACGAACAGGACCACGGTGAACACTGAGGCGCCGTATGCGCCCAGGGCCATGAACCCCGGGTGGGAACACGAGAACTCGCCCATGTAGCCGTTAATCACGTTCAAGCTCAAGGTGACCATAATGGCGATCAAGGTGAGCTTCAGCACGAGGAGACGGTAGTCGTTAATTCCCGCCCACATGTGCAATATCGCGTAGAGCAGGGCAAGGTGAACGGCCACAGAGATCACGATCGGGGACCGGAAAAGTTCGGCTGCAAGTCTGTTCGTCCGGGAGATGCTCAACCGTGTGGTGACACCTATGGGTACCACGTATATACACAGCACATAAAGGATCGCGCTGGGAATCAGGATGGGCTTCTTGAGCATAATAACGAAACCGAACAGGACTGGTATTTTGGGCAATCCCAAGGCCAGGGCGAGAGGAGTGCCCACGAGGTGTTCAAGAGCGACCGCGATCAGGGCACCAAAAAGCCACCCGAGCAGGGGGACCTGGGAAAATGCGGAGGTAGATGTGCGGATCCAGGCACGCATTTAAAGCCTCAACCGTGCGCTATAGGGCTCACCGAAAAAGCCGTGAGGCCTGAACGTCAGGATAAGCAGGATGATGGAGTAAGCGATCAGGTCGCGCAGCGTCGAGGGGAAGATCATCACCACAAAGATTTCGGTAAACCCCAGCAAGAAGCCAGCGAGCGTGGCTCCCATGACAGAACCTCTTCCCCCCAGGATTGCAGCCACGAACGCCTTCCAGCCAATGAGAATGCCCATATACGGATCCAATACGGGGTAGGCAACGCCGAAGAGGATCCCTGCGGCGGCTGCCAGAGCTGAACCAATCGCGAACGTGACAGCGACCATGGTGTTGAGAGGCACCCCCATCAAGGGCACGGTGGCATAATCAAAGGCCATCGCCCGCATGGCCATCCCCCACTTCGTCCTGCGTACGAACTGGTGCAGGGCCAGGGCAAGGAGCAAGGACACGAGCACGATCATGATTTTCTTGTTCGTGACGAATACACCGCCCACGTTATAGGTCGTGGTCTCGATTAAGGAAGGGAAGCTTATCCGCCGTGCACCCAGTAGCGCCAAGGTGCTGGTTTGCAATATGATGCCTATCATTAAGCCCGTGATGGCGGCCGAGGCTCGAGGCGCGTCTCGCAAAGGCCGATATCCGACCCGTTCAACGATCATGCCCACGAAAGAAGTCAAGAACATGGAGAAGAGGATGGTCAACACCAGGATCAACCAGTTGGGCATGACGACGGCGCCCGAGGAGGCAAGCGCAATCAGGGCAGTTGAAACACCGAAGCCGATGTACGCTCCGACCATGAAGATATCGCCGTGTGCAAAGTTGAAGAGCATGAGGATGCTGTACACCATGGAATATCCCACTGCGACCAAGGCGTAAAAACTCCCCCACTGGAGGGCGTTGACAAGGTTTTGGAAGAAAAATGTCATCGCTTCGGTGTGTGTTCTTTCAACAAAGGCGGGCTCAGGACTCTCGTCTTGGCCCGCCTTTCTACAAAACGCATCTCAGCTCTGAGCAGCTACGATCTCGAAATCACCCTTCTTGGCTGCTACCCCGTCGGGCAGACGGACTTATAGAACTCGAACTCGCCAGCGTCACTGATCCTGACGATGACTGCGCACTTGATCGGGTCGCCTTCTTCCGTGAAGGTCATCTCGCCTGTTATACCTTTGAATTTCTCGATCCGGCCCATCGCATCGCGGACACGGTTCCGGTCTTTTTTCAGATCTCCCGTGAGCTCGCCGGTATCCTGAATAGCCTTTTGAACAATGCGCAGGGAGTCCCACGTGAGTGCGGCCACATCGTCGGGCACGTAGCCGAATTTTGCTTTGTACCTGTCGATAAATTCCTTTGTCGCCCCTGTTGCACCGGCGGCAGCGTAATGGGTGCTGAAGAAGAGCCCATAGCAGTCTTTGCCGCAGAGTTGGACCGTCTCTGCCGAGCCCCAACTGTCGCTCCCCACAATGGGTTCTTTCCACCCCAACTGGTGGGCCTGCTGCACGATGAGGGCCACCTCGTTATAGTACTGGGGAGTGAACAGCACCTGAGCGCCTGAATTGGTGATCTTCGTCAACTGGGAACTGAAGTCGGCATCCTTGGTGGTGAAGCTTTCGAAGGCCACGACGGAACCGGGGCCATGCAGGTTTTCCCAGGCCTTTTTGAAGAACTCGGCAAGTCCCTTGGGGTAGTCACTCGCCACATCGTAGAGCACCGCACTCTTAGTGAATTTGAATTCCTCTGTAATGAAATTGGCCAGCACTGGGCCCTGGAAGGGATCGAGGAAGGGAGTACGGAAAACGTAGGGTCGGTCCTTGGTGGTGTCGGGATTTGTGGACCACGGGCTAATCATTGGCGTCTTGTACTTGTTAGCTATCCCACCCGCAGGCACCGCCTGTTTGGAGGCCTGAGGTCCAACAATGACGAGCACCTCGTCCTCGGTAATCATCTTGGTGTTGACCTTCACAGCAGATTCCGCTTTGGACTCGTTATCCTCAATGGCGAGCTCAACCGGATACTTCTTTCCCCCCACCTCAAGACCCCCGGCGGCTTGAATGTCTTCGAGCCACATCTGAGCCGCGAACTTTGTTCCTTCGCCTACCTTGGGGATGTCACCGGTGAGCGGGGCGTTAATGCCGATCTTGATCGTCCCGATCTTGATCGTCTCTCCGTTACCACAGCCGGAAGGTGAGAACGCTATAATGACCAGGAGGACATAAACACCACATAGGAATCCTTTTCGCATCGCTCCCTCCTCCTTTTTTGCTTGAGGTCCCGTTTGATCTCGATAAAACTAACACTTCGTCTGATGCGTAACGCACACTCTCTTGGCCTAGCCCCCTCTCGCACAGTTGGGGAAACCGTCAGATCGGCTCCACCGGGTACCCGGCCTGCTGCCAGGCCTGCAGACCTCCCAGGAGGACCGCAACCTCTTGGTATCCCCTCGCCTTCGCCGCGGCTGCCACCCGGGCGGCCGATTTCTCCTCTGGTCAGGTTCAGTAAAAGATGAACGATTTACGGGCCGGAAGGTCGTCGAGCTCGTCATCAAGATCGGTGATGGGAAGGCAAAGGGCCCCGGGGATATGGCCTCGGACGTAAACCGATTTCTTTCGCACATCCACCGCGATCAATGAGTCGCCTCGGTCGAGTCGTTCCTTTACCTCATTGGGTCTCAGGCGAGAAATGCCCACTTCCTTCATGCGCAGACCTTAACTTCCGACTAGCCGGTTGTCAACAACCTCTATGGGATAGTTTCTTCACGAGTCGAGAGCGTGGCCGTCGTGCTGCAGGTACCAGAGGCGGGCGTACAGACCCTCCCTTTCGAGAAGCTCCTGGTGTGACCCCTGTTCGATGAGCTCACCGTGATGGAGGACCAGGATACGATCGGCCTCTGCCGCGCTTTTCAGCCGATGGGCGATGATGAGGACGGTCTTGCCGGCGGTAAGCTGGCGCAGCCGGTGGGAGAAGTCCGCCTCGGTGGCCACATCGACGTTCGCGGTTGCCTCGTCGAGGATCAGGATGTCGGGGGCATACGCCAACGCCCGAGCAAGACCGATGAGCTGCCGTTCCCCCATAGAAAGGGACGCACCACGCTCGCTGAGACGGGACGCCAGCCCGGCGGGGAGACGCTCGATCATCGGGAGAGCGCCGACGAGTTCGAGGGCTCGGTTCGCGTCCTCCTGGCTCACCCCGTCTCCCACCCGGAGGTTGACGGCGAGGCTCTCCGAAAAGAGGAAGGGGTCCTGGGGGATCAGGCCGATTCGCCGCCGGAGCGACGTGAGGTCAAGGCCCCCGATTTCCCGTCCGTCCACCAGGATGGTGCCTCGCTCGATCTCGTACAGCCGGGTGAGCAGATTGACCACCGTGCTTTTTCCCGCCCCGGTGGCCCCGACCAGGGCCACCCGCTCCCCAGGCTGAATTGTGAATGACAGTCCTTTGAGAATGTTCTCTCCCGGCCGATAGGCAAACCACACATTCTGAAAATCAATCCGCCCTTGCAGGGAACTGATCCGATCCCCGGTGCGGTCGGGCTCTGGCGCCTCATCCAAAAGCTCGAAGATCCGCTCGGAGGACGCCATGGCGGACTGCATGACGTAATACTTATCGCTGAGGTCCCGGATCGGGATGAAGAACCGCTGTAGATATTCCAAGAAGGCCACCAGGGTTCCTAATGTGAGAGCTTCTTGCACCACCTGTCCCCCGCCGTACCAGATGATGAGTCCTAATCCGACCGCGCCAATCACCTCGACCGCTGGGTAGAAAAGGGCGTAGTAGAGGAGTGACCGAAGCGTGGCCTCCCGATGCTCGTCATTCAAACCGGCAAAGCGAGTGGCCATGGTTTCCTCTCGGCCAAAAGCATGAATCACCCCCATCCCGTTCAGGCTCTCTTGGAGGAAGGCATTCAATCGGCTCACCTTTTGCCGGATCAAGCGGTACGCCCCCCGTGCCTTCTCTTGAAAGAGGAGGACCGCGGCGATCAGCAACGGCAGGATGGTGAAGGCGATGAGCGAGAGTTTCAGGTCGAGGTAAAGCATCGCCGCCACGATCGCGCCTGCGGTGAGGAGGTCGCCGACGGCGCTGACCAGCCCGCTGGTGAAGAGGTCCTTCAGGTTCTCCACGTCCGAGGTCACCCGGGTAAAGATCCGGCCGGCGGGGTTACGGTCGAAGTAGCGGAGGGGTAGGCGGTGCAAATGGCGGAAGATTTCGAATCTCAAATCGGCGACGATTCGCTCCCCGGTCCAGTTCATGAGGAAGAGTTGCCAATACCGAACCCCGCTCTCAAGGGCCACGATGCCCAGGTAGAGGAGAGCGATCCCCCACAGGCCGTGAAGGTGGCCCGGGACAATGTAGCTGTCGATGGCGACTTTGAGCAGATAGGGGCGAACGACCTCAAGGCCTGAAACGGCGAGGAGCAGCGTTGCCGAGCCGGGGAGGACGGCTCGGTACGGCGTCAGATACCTGAGCAGGCGCCTCATCAGTCGGGCGTCGTAGGCCCGTCCGAGGATCTCCTCCTCATGCGCTTGCGGCAGCCCTACCATGTCGCTTCTCGTCGTTCCTCACTCAGTTCACGGTTCACTGTTCACGGATGGCTGATGACCGATGACAGGGGAATTTCGAATTTGGGATTTCGGATGTAAACCGCGGTTCTCTCAAATTCGCAATTCGAAATCCGAAATCGCCTCACTCTCGACCCTCAACTTTCAACTATCAACCCTCAACTCTGAACTCTGAATCATGGACCAGTCGGTACCGGTTCCAAAGGTGCGCGTAAAGCCCTGCTCGGTCCAGCAGCTCCTCGTGTCTTCCCTGCTCCACGAGCCGTCCGCGGTCAAGGACGAAGATCAGGTCGGCCCGGTCGATGCTCGTCAGGCGATGCGTGCTCATCAGGACCGTTCGACCCCGGAAATGGGTCCGGAGGCGGTCGAGGATTATTCGCTCGATCTCGGCATCGACACTGGAAAGGCCATCGTCGAGAATCAGAATCCGGGGGTCTGCCGCGACGGCCCGGGCGATCGTCACTCGCTGCCGTTGCCCGCCGGACAGAGTAATCCCCCGTTCCCCGACCACGGTGTTGAGGCCATCGGGAAGGGTTGCGATCTCCTCTTCGAGGCCGGCCAGAAAGAGCGCCCGTCGAATCTGGGACTCCTCGGGATCTTTGAGGCCGAAGGCGATGTTGTTCCAGACGGTGTCGGAAAGGAGAAAACCCTCTTGCGGGACATAACCGATGCTCTGCCTCAGCGTGGAGATGGGGAGCCGGGTGACGTCGACCCCATCCAATAAGAGCTGTCCCTCAGGCAGCTCCCGCAGACGGGGAAGGAGGCTGAGGAACGTGCTCTTCCCACCCCCGATCGGTCCCACGAGCGTGACAGTCGCTCCCGCGGGTATCGAGAGGGAGAGACTGGTGAGGGCCGGTGGGCTGCTTCCATTTCCGTAACGAAAGGTGAGATCTCGAGCCTCGATTGCTCCCCGGACGGTGGCCGGGTAGATCGGCTGGGGGTGTTCACGAATTGCCGGCTCCTCGGCCAGTGTCTGGGTGATCCGCTCGAAAGCCACCTTTCCCCGCTGCCACAGGCCCATGACCCAGGCAAGGGCGATGGTAGGCCACATCAACATTCCCAGGTATCCCATAAAAGCAACCAGCTCTCCGAGGGTCATCTGTCCTGCAATGACCTGTTGGCCGCCAATGGCGATGGCACAGACCACACCGAGCCCGCCAGCCAGGCTGGTAAGGGGATGGTAGATGCCTTCGAGCCGTACCACACGCATCTCCGCGGCCAGGTACTCCTCCCCTTTGTCGCGGAAGGCCGCCACCATCGGATG
Source organism: Candidatus Methylomirabilis sp. (assembly GCA_012974305.1). Lineage (GTDB taxonomy): Bacteria > Methylomirabilota > Methylomirabilia > Methylomirabilales > CSP1-5 > CSP1-5. Next base: position 17,781 of record JAAXQN010000166.1, read on the forward strand.
CCCTAAGGTGTAGCTCTTGATCAGGCGCATCCCTGCCACCGCTTCCTGGACCTGGCCACACAACTCTTGGTACCGCTCTTGGCCTCGGTGTAGTTGGGCCTCCAACCGGTGGCGGAGTTCCTTGAGGGACCAGAGGAGAATGGGGAAGGGGGCCAGGGCGTACAGGGTAAGCCAGGGGTCGAGGTGGGCCATCAAGAGCGCAGCAGAGACCCCCACGATGATGGTCGTGGAGAAGTGCAGCGGTCCCGCCCCCAACAGGGTGCGGAGGGCACTCATATCCTGGGTCGCCCGGGCCATGAGGTCCCCGGAAGGGACCCGGTCGTAAAAGCTACTATCGAGGCGGAGCCATTGACGGTACAGCTGGTTGCGGAGGTCGTACTCAATGTGGCGAGAGGTTCCCACAATCATCATCCGGGCCAGGAAGCGGAAGGTCCCCTGGAAGACAGTGAAGAGGATGAGCGCGGCGGCAAGGAGGAGGAGAGTCGTCCCCGCAGGCCGCTCCTTCAGTCGATCGATAGCCTCTTTGAGGATCCACGGGATAGTGAGGCCAAAGCCACTCGAGAGCATGATGGCGCCCAGGCCCAGGAGGAGGACCTTACGGTAGGGGCGGTATAACTCGAGGATTTGTCTCATAGGCTGCTCTTGTAGCAAAGGGGGGGTGGCGAGTCAATGCCGCCCCGACCTGTCAATACGCCAGCGCGGTCTATGTGGCCGTCAGCTGGCCGGGGAAGTAGGTCTTGGCATTCCAAGAGGGATGATGATATCTTCGGAAACCACACACCGGCCAGGGCAGACGAGATTTCTGGGGAGAAGAAGGATGGGTCGGCTGGAAAAGGCGCTGGAGGATCTCAAAGGAATCATCGCGACTTTTCGGGAGGAAGTGGACGCACTCGCCGGCGAATTCTCAACCGACAGGGTCGCGATGTCTCCTGCAGAGCTCGAAGCCAAGCTCTGCAACATGCAGGAGCGCATTCGACAGGCGGCCACAGAGAAATACGCGCACTTCCTAGAGGAGGTCGCTCAAGTCGAATCCGAGCTCCTGGCAAAACTACAGCAGGTCCGGGACTTCAGGGAGCAAGCCGACCAGACCAGCGCATACCTCATCGCGTTGACAACAGGGCAGCGCAAGAGCAAGAAGACCCGTTAGCCCGCCTGCTCTTCCTTTTCACGAAGCTCAGCAGGTTGATCCGCACTCACGCTGTCCTTCGAATCAGCACGGTTTATACTTACGATCTGTCCACGGATCAAGTCACGGTAGGGGGTGGCAGAGTCCTGGACAGCCAAGTCACGGCCTGGAGTGGAAGAGTCCGGAACAGCCATTCCCTCCCGAAGCCTTTGGTCGGCCAGGCGAGCCTGCTCGAAGACCTTGGCAAAGAGCGTGTCCTGGTCTTGACGCGAGGGCTTGTGACGTTCCGCCGCCTCGTCTAGCTGGGCGAATAACTCTTCCGGCTGATACTCGACTGCGCGAGCGAATTGGGAGAGGGCCTGCTGCCGCTCCTCCAGATACTCTGCCAAGGCCTCGTATTTGGAGGTCAGCCCTGGCTCTCGGAGAGAGTCGAGAATCTGCTGCTGCTCCGCAAGATTCTGAAGGAAAACATCCAACCGCTGCTCAAGGTCCCCGTAAATCATTTCGATGGCCCGCCGGCCGTCCTCCAGATATTTGAGAAACGGTTGGGGCTGCTCCTCGATGTATTGATTCGCCTGATCAAGGAGGTCCTTCTGACTGGCGAGCAGCTCTTCAAAGGCCTCGAACTGGTCTCGCAGACCCGTATCGAGGTGCGCCATGAGGCGCTCTAGATTCGTCGTCTCACCCTGGAGGTATTGCCGTAAAGGCTTGATTCGACGCTCGAGGGTTTTCAGCGCGTTTTCGGTACTCGCGCGCTGCCCGCCTAGATGACGCTGAAACGGGCTGAACCGCTCCTCCAGATAGCCTTTCAGTTGCTCAATGATCCGCTGTTGCTCCTCGAGGCCTTGATAGATCTTCTTGAGTGACGGCGATGAAGACCACGAGAACACCGTTGCGTTCCTCTCACGTGACTCGGAAGCCCCTAGGTGCCCGCTGTCGGAAGTCACCTCTTCCCCGGACGCTTGCTCGGTCATTGCCCATCGTAAGAATCTCATCCGCTGTTCTCCTCCCGTTAGTGTCCTGGGAGTCCCCTAGCCGCTCAATTTGAAAGCCTAACACGAAGGAGAGCCCCCATCAAGAAAAAAAGGTTTGGCTTGACAGGATTGGGGCTATTTTATAAAATACTGTTCGTAATTTCGCGACCCCTCTGGTAGTCGCGTGAGGATCGCTGGATGGGGGGAGCGGATGAACCCCCCGAGGTAGTAGTAAGTTGGAACGGGGTATTCATACCCCCGGCCCACTGGAAGGCACAATCGACGGCGCACTACACATTCAGACGCCTTCTCGGGCGGAGCACGGCCCGTGAAGGCGTCTTTTTTTTGAGGAGGGTGATGCGATGAAAGCTAAAGGTCTTACCTTGATGTCCCTAGTGGTTCTGATGGGGCTCTTCGGCTGTGCCTCCCATAAGATAAAGGCACTGACTCCAGAGTCGATCGAAGCCTATCGAGTCCAGGAGACTGTCGGCGAAGTCACGATTGCCGCCGACGCTTTCGACACGGAAAAAGAGGTTGAGGACACCTTTACTGTCAACCTGAACGCAGGAGGATATGTCCCCGTCCTCTTGGTGATGGACAATCACTCAGAGGACAATATGCTTCTTATAAAAGACGAAATCGAATTACTGGATAGTGCCGGCAATATGCTCAAGCCCGTTCCCGCGAATGTGATGGTCGAGGACTTTGAGCATAATAAAATGGCCTACGCCCTTTTCGGCTTTGGGATCTTGTCGTATATGTCGGCCGATGAGGCAAACGAGGACATGAAGAAAGATTGGAGCGGTAAGGAGTTGCCGACGGAGAAGGTCCTGATCCCACATCGGAAGATCTATGGGGTAGTCTATTTTAAACTCGGAGAGGGACTTGCCACGCTGTCAAATTCGACCCTGCACGTTCCGGTCCATAACATGCGGACGGGGGAGACCCATTCCGCGAAGCTGCGCTTAGCAGGAGGGGTTCCGGTACCTGATGTGGGAAGCAGCCCACAAGAGAAGAAGGAGGAAGAGAAACTCTCCATCCCATACAAATAAGCCCGGTGGGGGCGGCCGGCGTGGCGGCGGCTAATCTGGAGAATCCCAGCTCCCACTTCTGGGCGACTTGCTTCGACGGTCTGCCTCTCCCATCCCCGGCCCATTCGTGAGCGCACCAACTATTCAGACACCCTCTCGGGTGAAGCATGGCTTGGGAGGGCGTTTGTTGATTTCTGACCC
>JAAXQN010000169.1 GCA_012974305.1 Candidatus Methylomirabilis sp.
AGATGTGTATAAGAGACAGAGATGACGGCGGTTAAAGAGTTGACGGTGGTGAAGGACGTCACCTGCCCTTTCTGTGGGGTGACCTGTGACGATTTGGAGGTCCACGTCGACAACGGCAAGATCGTCGTCGTCAAGAACGCGTGTGTGCTTGGTAAGGATACCTTCCTTCATCACCACGAGGGATTGGCAACGCCTCGCATCGATGGAAAGCCGGCGTCCATCGACGAGTGCATTGAGGTGGCGGCCGACATCCTCGTGAAGGCGAAGTACCCCCTCATCTACGGACTCGACTCCACCGAGCTCCATGCCCACCGCAAGGCCATCGAACTGGCGGAGATCCTCGGGGCCAACATCGATCATACGTCTTCGGTCTGCCACGCCCCCAGCCTCCAGGCGGTGCAGACCGTGGGGCTCCCGAGCTGCACCGTCGGCGAGGTCAAGAATCGGGCAGACCTCGTGATCTTCTGGGGCTGTAACCCGGCGGAGGCGCATCCGAGGCACCCGACCCGTTACTCCGTGACGGCAAAAGGCATGTTTACCCCTATGGGGAAGAAGGATCGGAAGGTCATCCACGTGGATGTGCGGCGAACGCCGACCAGCCGGATGGCCGACACGTTCATCCAGATAAAGCCGCACTCCGATTACGAGGTCTTTTCCACCCTTACCGCCCTCGTCAACGGGCACGACCTCGACGTCCCGGAAGTCGGCGGGGTCCCCCTGGGGGAATGGCGCGATCTGGTTGAACTGATGAAGGGAGCGAAGTTTGGGATTCTGTATTGGGGCATGGGACTCACCATGACGCGGGGGAAGTATCATAACATCGTATCATTGGTGCGCCTCATCCAAGAGATGAACCGTTTCACCAAATTTCTTGGAGCGCCGCTCCGGGGTCACGGCAACGTCGTCGGCATGGCCCAGGTCCTCACCTGGCAGACGGGATACCCATTCGCCGTCAATATGAGCCGAGGATACCCACGCTTCAATCCGGGCGAGTTCTCGGTTGCCGATCTCTTGGGCCGGGGAGAGATCGATGCGGCGTTCATCATCGCAGCGGACGCCGTCGGAAATTTCCCTGCCAAGGCGGCGGAGCATCTAAAGTCAATCCCGCTGATTGCGGTGGACCCGAAAGAGAGTGAGACGACCAAGGTCGCCAAGGTGGTTATCCCCGTGGCCCAGGCCGCGGTGGCAGCCCCCGGCGTGGCATACCGCATGGATCACATTCCCCTTCCCATGAAGAAAGTGGTCGATTCCCCCTATCCCTCAGACCGTGAACTCCTCGACCGGCTTATCGCGCGGGTGTTAGAAAAGCGAAAGGATGGACAGTCCGGTCGGAAGCGAGTCGCTGGTCGCCCCCGCGGGTAAACGCCGATGGCACAAGCGATCCGGATCAAAGGGGGGCGCATCTACGATCCGCTCAACGGGCTCGACGGAGTGGTCAAAGACCTCTGCGTCGAAGACGGCAAGATCGTCGAGGAATGCCAGGAGACGGCAGAGGTCATTGATGCCGAGAACCTGGTCGTCTTCCCTGGTGGCGTCGACGTTCACACCCATATCGCTTCTCCGGCGGTGAATGCGGCTCGGGCTTTGCGGCCGGAGGATCACCGGTTGCTCTGCTGCCCTCGCAAGCCAGGGATGCGATCGGGCGTGGGACACACGATTCCTTCCACCTTCACCACCGGATATCTCTATTCGAGGCTCGGGTATACCACGGTCATCGAGGCCGCAACACCGCCGATCGGGACCCGGCACACCCATGAGGAGCTGAATGACGTTCCCATGGTCGATAAGGGCTGTCTGTTGCTGATGGGGAACAACGAATTCATCCTTCAATATCTCAAGTTGGGTGAGCTGGATAAGATCAAGCGCTACGTCGCCTGGCTTCTCAACTCCCTGAAAGGGTTCGGGATCAAATTGGTGAATCCCGGCGGTGTCGAGCAGTGGAAGTACGGGAAGGACGTCGAGGGCCTCGATGAAAAGGTGAATCATTTCGATGTAACGCCGCGCCAGATCTTGCAGGCCTTGACCTGGGTCAACGAGGAGCTTGGCCTTCCCCATTCGATCCACATCCACGCCAATCGTCTGGGGGTACCCGGCAATTACGAGGTCACGCTCGAGACGATGCGGGCCTTGGAAGGGAAGCGGGTCCACATGGCTCATGTTCAGTTTAACAGCTACGGAGGAGACGATTATCTGAACATGACCTCCAAAGCCAAGGAGATGACGGACTATATCAACCAACACCGCAACGTAACGGTTGATGTAGGCCAGGTGATCTTTGGGGATGCCACGACGATCACGGCAGATGGACCATGGCAGTACCGTCTCCACAAGTTGACCGGTAACAAGTGGTACAACTATGATGTGGAGGTCGAAACGGGTGCCGGTGTTGTTCCCTATACCTATCGCGAGAAGAATAATGTCAATGCCCTGCAATGGGCCATCGGCCTCGAGACGTTCCTCCTGATCAAAGATCCCTGGCGCGTTTTTCTCTCGACGGACCACCCGAACGGGGGACCCTTTCTCTATTACCCCTGGGTTATTAAACTTCTGATGGATGCCGAATTTCGGACCCAGATGCTCAAACGGGTCCATAAACATGTCCTCACCCGTACCCTGCTGCCCAAGCTTTCCCGGGAGTATTCCCTGTACGAAATGGCGATCATCACCCGGGCGGGCCCTGCTCGCGCTCTCGGTTTGCGAAACAAGGGGCATCTCGGCCCCGGTGCGGATGCCGACATCGCCATCTATGCGGACAACACGGACAAAGAGGAGATGTTCGACCGGGCAGTCTATGTTCTCAAGGATGGAAAGATCGTCGTCCGTGACGGTGAAGTCGTCCAGTCCGTCCCAGGCCGGACTATCTTTACAGATGTCCCCGCAGATGATGACATCATGAATGAACTCCGCGAACAGTTCGAGAATTACTACACGGTAGAGATTGGGAACTTCCCGATTCCGCTGGAGGAGCTCCCCTTCCACCAGGCGGTCCCCACGAATCGGTCTGCCTAGTTCCTATCCCCAACGTCGTCCCATCGGGTGCAGCATGCAGCTCAATGGCGTCCCCATAGAAGACACATATGCCGAGGCCTTCCCGGCTGTTGGCGCACGAGTCCTGATCACGGCCGAGGATGAGCGGTGGGCCAGGGAGGCAGCTCAAAGCTTCACCGGCTTTGCCACCTCTGTCATCGGTTGCGGCTGCGAGGCGGGCGTGGAGGGCGTCGATCCCGGTGAAACCCCGGACGGTCGGCCGGGAGTCTCAGTCCTGATCTTTGCCATGTCCAAGAAGGGGTTGCACGACCAGCTCATCAAGCGCGTCGGCCAGTCAGTGATGACCTGTCCCTCGACGGCCTGCTATAACGCCCTGCAAGGAGAGTCTTGGCTATCTGTGGGGGGAAAGCTTCGCTTTTTCGGGGATGGATTTCAGTTCAGTAAGGTGCTGCACGGCATGCTCAATCCCGCAGGCGGCCGCGCGCGTCGGTTTTGGCGGATCCCGGTCATGGATGGAGAGTTCGTGGTGGAGGACCGGTTTGGGGTAGCCAAAGGCGTCGCGGGCGGAAACTTTCTCGTTCTGGGTGAAGGACTGCAGGCCTCGCTGCAGGCTGCCGATGCTGCGGTGAAGGCCATGCGTCGGGTCCCGGGAGTCATTATGCCCTTTCCCGGAGGAGTCGTCCGCAGCGGAAGTAAAGTTGGATCGCAATATAAGTTCCTAACGGCATCGACCAATACCGCCTACTGCCCGACGATTCGACGCCAGGTGCAGTCTGCGCTCCCTGACGATGTGGGGGCCGTGCTCGAGATCGTGATCGACGGCCTGACGCCTGAGGCGGTGGCCGAAGCCATGCGAGTAGGAATCCACGCCGCGTGTCGTGAAGGCATCAAGGGGATCTCGGCTGGAAACTACGGCGGCAAGTTAGGGAAGTACCATTTTCGCCTCCATGAAATCCTGAAGAGTGGGGGGCGCACGTGACAGCTCAGCCGATGGAAGAAATCGTCCTGACGTTCAAGGGGACAAGGGGCTCAACGATCCCCCTCGAGGCCGATCCGATCACCCCGGATGTCCTCCAGCTCAAGTTTCGGCCGGAAATCGAGCGGCTTCCGCTGTACCACGGAAACGAGCAGGTGTTGCTGGGTGACTTTTTTACCGTCAAGGGGGAGCGCTCGAACCAGATACGGGTCCAGGGGGATCTCTCCCTGGTCAAAAACATCGGGGCCGGGATGCAGGCCGGGCGCATCGTGGTCGAGGGGAATATCGGGATGCACGTCGGGGCCCGAATGAGCGGGGGCGAGATAGAAATCCACGGGAACGCGGATGACTGGGCAGGGGCGGAGATGACCGGTGGCCTCCTCTGGATCAAAGGGAACGCGGGGAACCGGGCTGGCTCGGCCTACCGTGGCAGCAAGTACGGCATGCGGGGCGGAGTCATCCTGATCGAGGGGAGCGGGGGGCACGAGGTGGGAGGCTACATGCGCCGTGGGCTGATCGTGGTCCGCGGAGACGTGGAGGATCACACCGGTGCGCGGATGGTGGCTGGATCGATCTTCGTCCTGGGTCGGCTCGGCGCACGAACCGGTGGTGGGATGAAGCGTGGGAGCATTGTCTGCTTCCACACGCCGGACATGCTCCCGACCTTCCGTCTCACCTCCACCTATACTCCGCTGTTTATCCCCATCTTTCTCCGGTCCCTCCAGGCCCGAGGGTTTTCGGTTTCCGAGGTGCAGCGGGCCAGACACTTCACCCGATATTGCGGGGACATGGCGGAGCTCGGGAAGGGGGAGATCCTCGTATGTCAGGGATAGAGTCGAGCAGGCGCATTAGCGTGAATCGCCGAGCTGTGGATTTGGTAGATCGGCTGCTCAAGGATTCTGCCGCACTGGGAGCCGAAGTCCACCGCTTGCCCAATGGCACGCGGGTCGTAGACGTTGGTGTGCAGGCCCCTGGTGGATTCGCTGCCGGGAAGGTCGTCGCCCTCATCTGTTTGGGCGGTCTTGGCGAGGTCACTTTCATTCCCTACGATTTGGGTGGGCTGACGATCCCGGCGGTGAGTGTAGCGGTGGATCAGCCCGTGATTGCCTGCATGGCCTCGCAGTATGCCGGATGGCAGGTTTCCGTGGGAAAATTTTTCGGGATGGGATCGGGGCCAGCCAGGGCGATCGCCGTCGTCGAAAAGCTCTACGACGACCTCGGCTATCGAGACGAGGCCGATCATGCTGTGTTGGTCCTTGAGACGGACGTCATGCCGACCGAGGAGGTTGCTGCCTACATCGCGGGAAAGTGCGGGCTCACTCCCGAGCAGGTCACCCTCGTGGTCGCCGCGACCCCGAGCATCGTCGGGGGCATTCAGATCGCCGCACGATCCGTGGAGACGGCGATGCACAAGATAATGGAGTTGGGGTTTGATCTGCACAAGATCCAATTCGGCTCTGGGATCAGCCCCATCGCTACACCGATCCGTGATACGCTGCGCGCCATCGGACGGACCAACGACTGTATGCTCTACGGGGCAACCGCGGCGTTAGTCGTGGATGCGACGGATGAGGAGATCCAACAGATCCTGGATAAGATCCCTTCCTCCGCTTCTCGGGATTACGGCACACCGTTTTACGAAGTCCTCAAACGCTACGACGGCGACTTCTACAAGATCGACCCGATGCTTTTCAGCCCCGCGTGTGTGACGATTACAAATGCCGCCACCGGACGCACCTTCTTCGCCGGCCAATTGAACCTCGAGCTGCTGCGGAGCTCTCTCTGCGGGTAGGACTCGCTGCGGCTCAGAGGATCGCCTTTCCTTTCCGGACAGATGCGAGTAGGTATCCTTGGGCATAAGATGGGGTGGCACGTCGAGGGCCTGCAACGGGCCTTCGAACGCCGCGGCGTGGCCTCGGACCATTTGCCGATCACCGGCATCAATGCGGGCATAGGCACCGGGCACTCCTTCGAAGTAGAAGGACGGCCACTGGACGCATACGACGGGCTGCTTATCCGCATTATCCCCGACGGCTCGCTCGAGCAGATCGTCTTTCGGATGGATGCGCTACACTGTCTCGAGGCGCGGGGGGTCAAGGTCATGAACTCGCCGAAAACGATCGAGAAGACCGTGGACAAGCTCTACACCTCGAGCCTCCTCGAGAAGCATGGGATCCCCACACCACGCACCGTGGTGACCGAGCGGTTCGATGAAGCTATGGCCGCCTTCGAGAAGCTCGGCGATGTGATCGTGAAGCCGCTCTTCGGCTCTGGAGGGCGAGGGATGGTCCGAGTGAGCGATTGGGAGGTCGCCTACCGGACGTTCCGGGCCTTGGAGATGGGCAGGTACGTTTACTACTTGCAGGAGTTCGTGCCGCACGGCGATCATGACATCCGAGCGCTGGTGGTCGGCAGCCATGTGGTGGCTGCGATGGCCCGGCGCTCCGCCGGATGGCGGCACAATGTCGCTCGGGGGGCACGCGCCGAGCCATACCACCTCGATGCCGAAGCGGAAAAGCTCTGTCTCCAGGCCATGGCGCTCCTCGGGGCGGACTACGCGGGCGTTGATCTCCTCCGCACCACGGACGGTCGCTACGTGGTCATCGAAGTGAACAGCATCCCGGGTTGGTCAGGCCTCCAAAAGATCACCTCTACTGACATCGCGGATACGATCGTCGCCCACCTCGTTGCCTCCCTTCACCGGTGAGGCTTGCCGCGATGCCCACGCGACGCGACGTCGCTCACGCCGCTCAACTTGCCTGTCTTCTCGAGGTGAGCAGTGTGAAGCCGGGTAACGTCCATCCCCACGCCGACTTCGCAGATACGCGTTTCGAGGATTTCGTGTTGAGCGCCCTCGCCATCAGGGATGCTATGGGCCAGGTGCACCGCACTGGCGTCGGCATGACCGTGTTGCGCGCATTACGGGATACCCGGCGCTGGGTAAGCGTCAACACCAACCTCGGTACGGTTCTGCTACTGGCGCCCCTCGCCAAGGCGGCGGTCACGCCTGGAAAAGGCAATCTCCGGACACGGCTGCGGCGAGTCCTCCAACAACTCACCGTCCAGGATGCCCGTCATGTCTACGCCGCGATCCGGCTGGCCAAGCCTGGTGGGCTCGGTCGGGCACCTCGGTGGGATGTGCGGCGAGCACGGGTCGATGTGGACCTCCTTAAAGTGATGCAGTCTGCAGCTGACCGGGACACGGTCGCTCGGGAATACGCCACCGGGTTTGCGTTGACCTTTGACGTGGGCATACCAAGTCTCAAGCGGTGCCGCGCTGTGATCCCGGATCTGCGGACCGCCATCGTGCAGACCTACCTCACGATTCTCGCTAAGTTCCCCGATAGTTTGATCGCGAGAAAAGTAGGACTTCGGGAGTCTGTAAGAGTCTCGCGGGAAGCTGCCCAGGTCCTTGGGCTCGGTGGAGTCGGAACTGCGAAGGGAAGGCAACGATTGGCAGCATTAGACCGAAAGTTACGGCGGAGGGGGAATCTGTTGAACCCCGGGACCACGGCCGACCTGGTAACGGCGAGCATCTTCGTCACGCTGCTTCAGGATGGCATCTCTCATTTCCTCGCTACACGATGACCGACGACCGTTGACCGATGACCGAAAGGCAGGGACCCATCCTCCTGTCGTCGGTCGTCGAGGATCGTTGCTGACAGCTGACGGCTTATCCGCTGCCTTCAGCACACTCGACGTTCGCGCCCTCGTTATTCGCGGCCGTCGTAAAGATAATCGCCTTCACGCGGCCCTTGAGTTTCCGCCGAAGCTCCTCCTTCACCTGTCTCGCCCCGTCCACCCCTTCGACAAGACCGTAGAGCGTCGGCCCCCAAGAGCTTTGGCCTACTCCAGCCGCCCCTTCGGCTGTCATCAACTCGAGGATCTCCTGCGCAAATTCGGTCGCGTAGGCCCCCCCCTGAATTGGCGCGAACCATCCTCCGACGGTCCGCTGGACGGCGGTCAGAGCCTGTCCGAAGAGCTGTACGTCCTTTTCAAGCAGCGAGGGGAGGAGCTGCATGAGGATCAAGCGGCAGACGTGGCCCACCTCGGCCTCCGGGGGTGCTGCAAGTCGATGAAATGCGTCTTCCTCCGCGGCCCCATGCAGCGTTTCCTTGAGCTCAGGGACCACGACGACAAAGCGCCATTCGTCGGGAAATGGATGCTGAAAGAGGACCGTCGGGGCAGGGCTGGCGTCGCCCCTGCCACTGTCGAGGACGAACCCGCCATGGGCAAAGACACTGACCCCAATCCCGGAACGCCTTCCGCGTCCGGTCAGGCGGGTCAATTCGGCGAGGGTCACATCCAGTTTGAAGAGGCGGGCCACGGCGGTTGCGACGGCCAGACTGAGTTGTGTCCCCGAACCGAACCCGACGTGCACAGGGACGGTCTCGCGACATCGGACCGAGACGCCTTGCTCCAGGGCGAAGTGTCGCAACAGGTCGCGGAGCAGTGGCTCTACCCTGCCGTGGGGATCTCCTTCGACGTGGACCGCCGGGGCAATCCGGGCCTCGAGAACGAGCCGCGGTTCATTAATCGCGACGCCGAGGCTCCCAAAGCGCCAGCCTAAAGATCCCTCGGGATCGATGAATCCCAGGTGGAGCCGGGCGGGGGCGGTGACAATCACGCTAGCCATGCGACCTGCTGATATGCTCGAATAGGTATTGGAAGGCGGTGTGTTCCTGTTCCCCGCCGGTCTTGTCCACGATTTCTCCGAGCCGTTTGAATTCGCTCAGGATGTGCGCTTGGCCCAGAAATCGGACGCGCGTGGCCAGGATGGCGGCTTCAACGACCGCGTTCTTCGCGCGGTTGAACCCGATGAACTCGCGCAAAACCACCTTTTTTACCACCGTGCAGGCAAACCGGGCCCGTTCCCCCTCGTCGCGTAGATCCCGGGCGGTGCACTCATAGTACGTGCAGGCATCTTGCAAGACGAGACCCTTCACTCGTTCGGCGGGAAGCGTCGGAAACTGAAATTGTCCGACCGCCCCCTCGGCGAAAAGCAGCACATTGTCGGTCAAATTGATGACGGCCTGTCCGGTCGCCACGAGGTTTGTGTAGGTGGTAGTCTCCTTGTATGGTCGGAGGAAGATCTTGTCGTCCTCAAAGGTCACGCCCATCGGGGCAAAGTTCGGGAGGCCGTTTTCGTCTTGCGTAATGACGATGGTTTCGAGAATAAAGGGCATGCTATTTCATACCTCGACCCAGTCAAGCACCCGCTCTCGGACATCCCGCAGGCCGAGATGGTCCGCGACCGCCCGCAGCTGACCCCCGGCGATTCCGTCGGCCAGGATGGCTGCCCCAAGAGCTGCCTCGAATCCCTCCCCCTCCTCGAGGGGGAGCTCCATCGGATAGTGCGTTCCGAGTCGTCGTATCACGGCCTCTTTCCTGCGGCCGGTCACAAGGATGCGCGGGAGGCCGTAATAATTGAGATAGAGGACGATCTCTTTCTCGAGCCCTTCCCAAAAAGCGTCGTGGCCGTATTGGCCGAAGCGTGTTTCGGTGTCAAACGCTCCTCCAGAGTACACCTTTGCCTTGTCGAAAGAGTACAGATAGGCCAATTCTCCATCGACTGCCCCGCGGGCCCTCGGCCCGATATGTCCTGCCGTGCCGCCGAGACCGTCTATGATACGGCCGCCTTGGACGATGATCAAAGCCTTGAAGGTTTCCCCAACTTCCAGGCTCAGGAAATGTTGTGCCTCGAGCGATTCGCCAAGGGCCAGTTGGCGATGGAGCAGGTAAGCCACGGCACAGAGCTTATCAGCCGTCCCCATGTCGATCCGGTTTACCTTGCGATGGATGGGGACAGACGGCAACAACTTGACCGCGGGGATGCAGTAGGCATGAAAGTCGCTCGCGCGCAACGTCTGGAGGAACTGCCCGAGTCCCTTTTCCGTTGGGTCACCTCGGCGTAGCGTCATCTCAAAGAGGTCCCGGTCATCCACCTCTTGAATGTGCGTGACAGGGATCCCAAAGCCGGATGGGAGGACCATGGGTAAACCGGAATGATGGCTGTCCATTTCCTTGAGGGCGGGCTCGAGCTGCGACCAGTCCTCGAACTGCTTCAAGGCAAGGACCCGGGGCCCCTCGATGAGGGCTAATTTCCAAGAGCCGGTCCCATAATCAATCCCCAGGGAGGCCATGGTCGAGGTACCCCCAGTCCAAGTTCTCCTCCTGGATATACTTCTTGCCAAGCCGGAGGGCGATATCAGCCTTGGCCAGCTCGCGCCCGAGATAGAAAGCATGCGATGCAGGATGCGGGCCCAGCTGATCGGTAATCTGATGAAAGATGCGCTGGATGTCCGTGTCTTTGATAAATCGATCCCGGTTGAAGCAGTAGATGTGCTTTCCGTCGATCATGATTCGGAAATTGGGGTCGGTGATGCGGCCGTGCAGATCGCGGATTTCTTCTTCAGTGCGCCAGTCGACCTTGCGGTCCTTGATGGTGAGCAGGCTGTCGTCGATGTCCTTCGGGAGCACCCCCTGTGTCCTGGCATAGTGCATCAAACGCCTCGCCCGATCCAGTTCCCGGACCGAGCCGCGTGCCCAGTGGGCGACCTCGGTCGTCAATACGTAGCGGATATCCAGCTCGGTCATCACACCGACCATGAGCGCATTAATCCCAGTGCTGTCGGCATCGATCAGCTCGGTAAGGTTGCCGACTCCGATCATCATTTCCGCATTCGGGTACCGCTCGCGGACCTCATAGAGCCGGTGGAGAAAGCGGCTGAAGCCGAAGTTGATCGGATCAAGGATCGGGTCCACCAGGTAACGGGTCACCCCCATGCGTTCTAAGGTCGCGATGTTCTGTTCCAGCGACTCTAGCCCTGCGCCGAAATCCGGAATAACGACCGGCGTGCAATTCAGCTCTGGAGCCAGATGGATATTCTGTCCGTTCAGGCTCAGCAGAAAGTCGACCCCCGCCTTGTCTGCCTGATGGATTTCCTTTTCGTTGAAGGTGTCGATGCTGACCGTGAACCCTTCCGTTTTGAGGCGCGACACGATCTCTTCCACGTTGTCGGCCGTCCGCCCTGGCGTACATCCGATGTCGATGATGTCCGCACCACACGTCTGGTAATACTTGGCCTTGTGCAGGATCTCGTCGTAGGAGAGGAGGGGGGCGTCATTGATCTCCGCGAGGATCTGAATGGTGTACTGGCCATACCCCTCACGCTTGCGCTCGACCCCGAAGTGATAGGGGATGTCGCGCAGATCCCGCGGACCCTTCTCGACATGGATGCCTAAAGCTTCGTTGAGGACATCGGGCTCGGCCGGGCACAGGCCCGGAATCATGATCAGGTCACACGCGTCAGGCTTGAGGACGCGAAGAATGAATGGGGTGGTGATGAGGGCCGCGACGCTGATCCGCAAGGTGGCGACGTCGTACTCGAAGTCCGGGCGCATCGCCTCCAGGGTTTCGCGGAGGGCCCGGTCTGCTAGCTTTCCCGTCACGAAGAGGACCTTCACGACGCTCTACTCTCGGCTCAGGCGAACAGGCCTCCGTGGACATGCAAGACCGCCCCCGTGATATATCGGGCGTTGTCAGAGACCAGGAAGCTGACCGCCCCGGCCACGTCATCGGGCCGACCGAAGGTCCCCGAGGGGATCATCTCAACCCACCGGGCCTTGTCGGCCTCCGTGTATGCGGCGTACTCCTCAGTTTCGATAAAGCCGGGATTCACGGCATTCACGCGGATATTGAAGGGGGCCTCGGAGTGGGCGAGGGAGCGGGTCAGCATCATGAGGCCGGCCTTCGCCGCGTAATATGCGGGTGCCTCAAAAACGCCGACCTGCAAGGTGTCGGTATTGAGAGCCCCCACGTTGATGATGTTTCCCTGACGGCGCGCCCGCATCTGAGGTAGCGCGGTCCGGATACAGTAAAAGGCGCTGCCGAGGTTGCCGTCGAGCGTCTCACGCCATTCATGGTCCTTCGTGTCCACGAGGGGCTTGACCAAAAACGGCCCGACGTTATTCACCAGGACATCGAGACCCCCGAACGTCTCAATCGTCCTGCCGATAAGAGTCTGTGCCCCTTCTGGTGTCGAGACGTCAGACTTGACAGCGATGGAGGCGGGGGCAATAGACCGGATTTCCTCAAGAGCCGAGGCCGCGGCATCCTCGGCGTCGCGGTAGTTTACGACGATCGTGTAGCCGTCCCGGGCGAGACGCAGGGCGATGCCCCGACCAATGCCGCGTGTGCTCCCTGTGACGACAGCGACCTTCTGTGTCGACATTTCTCCCACCATCCGCATTTACGCGATTCTACGGGCTCGTCCGGGAGGTGTCAAGCAACCCCCCCCCAATGCGGCCCATCCAGCCTGCTCCTACGGCGGTCAGCGCGCTTGTCACCACCCAGGGGATGTGTTAGTTTCTCTTCCGCACCCAACGGCCTTTCTATCACGGGCGCCCAGCTGATAAAGGGGGGCGCGAGACGTGTCAAAAAGGGGTCTAACCCCTTTTTTTTACAGGCATCATCTACACGAATCGGTCATCCAGAGGGCAGTGAAAGAGGCGGTGCGCCAGGCTGGACTGGCCAAGCTTGCCTCTAGCCATTCCTTCCGCCACTCGTTTGCCACTCACCCCTTGGAGGATGGCTACGATATTCGAACCGTCCAGGAGTTGCTCGGACACAAGGACGTGAAGACAACGATGATTTACACCCATGTGCTGAATCGCGGGGGAAAGGGGGTGAGAAGCCCGATGGACGGATTATGAACAGCACTGGTCTTCAGGATGTTAGGCTGACAGATCATGCAGTATAACCTCCACAAGGGGCACGTGCCGGATGCTGGAACTAATGCTCATACGAGCGACTGCGAAGAAGAAGCACTTTGGGACTTGTCGTGTTAGGCTGACACAGCGGGTGTCTTAGACTGACCAGCCTCATCAAGAGTTATGTGTATTATTAGTGCTTGAAAATAGCATAGTCAAATATAGCTTTTGCAAAACTACCATTTTCAACTATCGAGTATCGAACTAGAGAAAGGGATAACAAATGAAATTTAATGAATATGTAAAGGGAATAGATTTCCGATTTCTCAAACCACACCACAAATTGCGAGAGTATCATCTGTTATCACGTCTATGGTCACATTTTAACATCTCATTGGAGATTCTAAACACTAAGCTTCCCGAGGACGAAAAGAAGATAAAAAATCATTTAAGCCCCCTTTGCTCAATCCCGAAAATGTCTACATTCGCAATAGGTGCGATAATAAATCGAGCAGTATTTTACATGCCTAATGACATATGTTTTGTAAATGTTGGTGTTTGGAATGGTTTTACACTCTTGGCTGGAATGGTGGGTAATTTACAGAAAAATTGTATTGGTATTGATAATTTTACGCAGTTTGGCGGTCCAAAAAATCAATTCTTGAAAAGATTTGGAAAACATAAAAGCTCACACCACCATTTCTACGAGATGAATTATGTTGATTATTTTTCCACGGTTCATGATAGCCCTATTGGTGTTTATCTTTACGATGGTGAGCACAGCTACGATAATCAGTTGAATGGGTTGAAAATTGCGGAGCCGTTTTTTTCAGAGAACTGTGTAATCCTGGTTGATGATACAAATTTTCGAGATCCTCGACAAGCAACTCTAGACTTTATCCGAAGCAGTACCAACAAATACGAGATACTATTGAATAAGACTACATCGTTTAATGGGAATCCTACATTTTGGAATGGAATCATGATTGTTCGGAGATGTTGATGTGTATGAAATCAGTCGTAGCTTTAATCGCATAACAAAGCACTCCACCCGACCTCCTTCCTCGGGGGGTGAGCTTAGTCGTTAGCCGGCTCAGACTAGGACTAGGCTATGCCGCACGAAATGCGGTTGTCACGCTCACGGGGAGCAATCACTCTAAGGGAGTTAGAAAAGGGGCCAACCCCTTTTTCCGCATCTCCACTTGGCAGCTAATGCTTGTTGAACGTGCATGCTGCTTGGGGTAACTGAAGGACAAAGGAGGGATGCTATGTCACAGGGGACACTGAGGGTGATTGCCAGACTCGTCGCACGTCCGGGAAAGGAAGAGGCGCTCCGCTCGTTGCTCATGGAGTTGATTGCTCCGACGCGTAAAGAGTCAGGCTGTATCACGTATGAATTGCTGCAAAACAAAGAACAATCCGGAGAGTTCACGTTTGTAGAAGAGTGGCAAGATGAGGCCGAGTTAGAGGTCCACTTTGCCACGGATCACATTCGGAACGCCTTGGCCAAGCTTCCAGATCTGCTTGCCGAGGAGTTGGATCTTCGTCGATATATCTTGGTAGCATAGCCAGGCCTAGGAGACTGTTATGCACGATCTAAATAAATCAGCACTTGAGAGCGTGTGTAGAGAATTTGTGATCGCGTGTCAGGGAGTTTTGTCGTGGACGTGGGACAGCCGGTTTGACACTGCTCTGGCCGAGTTCTTCATAGATAATAAAGATAGAGTACGTGCGATCGTGGAGCGCTATCTCAGCATTGCTTGGGACAGCTCGAACATTGGTAAAGCACCAGATATCGTGCAAATGATTGTCAATGATCTCGGTGGTCTCAGGCCAGGACAGCTACTTTTTATCTCAGATCCGATCCACGATGTTTTTATTTATGGTGTCTGGTGGCCATGGGGTGACGGGAAGACCATCTCTTTTCGCGTCGCGCCATACGACAAGAGATTATCCGATGCAGAGATAGCTGAACTCATCACACAATTCAAAGGCTGGTTCGGACTGTAAGGTGGAAAAAGGGGGAGCTCAAACGCTAGGCGCTGTACTTTTGACAATGAGATCATGGAGGGAGATCAGCTATGCGACAGGTACTCTTGTCCTTGGTATCACTTTTCTTCTTTGTTTCACTGGCTTTTGCTGCCGATGGCCTTATTAACATTAAAAGCTCCCACAACGTAAAGGGGACAGCAGATCGCCTCGAAAACACATTAAGGGGAAAGGGTATGACCGTATTTATCAGAATTAATCATGCAGAAGGCGCACAAAAGGTGGGAAAGAAGTTACGCCCCACGGAATTAGTTGTCTTTGGCAATCCGAAAGTCGGTACACCGCTGATGCAGTGCAGCCAGAGCGTTGCAATCGACCTCCCCCAAAAAGCCCTCATCTGGGAAGATGAAGCGGGGCACGTATGGTTTTCCTATAATGATCCAAGATACCTCGCAAAGCGTCACGGCATCACGGAATGTGTTAACGTCATAAAGAAAATCGAGAAGGCGCTCAGCAACTTTGCTCATGCTGCCACGAGACCCTAAAGAAAGGGTTTATTTTGTGTAGGTTTGGGAGGGGGGATATGGTAGTTTCTGCCTGGCATAACCAGGAATATTGGTGAGGAGTGTCGGATGCGACTGTTGGTCAGTGTGGTGGACGCGCAAGAGGTAGAGGAGGCCATCCTCGGGGGGGCCGAGATCATTGACATCAAGAACCCCCGCGAAGGATCTCTCGGGGCGCAACCACCCGGAAAGATCGCGGAGATCGTAGCGGTCATTCCCCCGGGAGTCGAATCCAGTGCGGCCATCGGCGATGTCCCCAATCTGCCTGGGACGGCAGCCTTGGCTGCAGCCGCGGCAGCTCAATGCGGGGTGAACTACGTGAAGGTAGGACTCCTTCATGTCGCGCGTGCAACCGATGCCATGGACCTTCTCACCGAGGTACGCTTGGCGGTGAAGGCCTGCAATCCGATGGCCCGGGTGATCGCCTGCACCTACGCCGATACGATTTCGGGTAGTTGTCTCTCGCCCGCCGAACTCGCAAGTGTGGCGGCTGCAGTTCATGTGGACGGATGCATGCTCGACACGGCTCGTAAGGACGGGAAAAGCCTGCGAACCTGGATCGGGACGGGGGAAATCCAGGGTTTCGTCTTCGCCTGTCGGCATGCGTCCCTCCTCTGTGGACTCGCTGGATCGCTGCAAGGCATCGATTTTGAGTGGATCCGTGGGCTGGCCCCCGACGTCGTGGGGGTCCGTGGTGCGGCGTGTACTGGGGACCGGGTTATGGGCCGGGTCTCAAGAGATCACGTCGCGAATATTCGAAATGTCCTGCTCGGCGGCTCTGGCCGTCTCGATCTCCGTCCCCACAGTCTTCCCAGATCGTAACAGCGTGACCAGTCGCTCGGGGTGCTGTCCGTTGAGGATCCAGCAACGACGGAGTCGCGCTGCCTCCTTCACAAAGGCGACATCGACACAGGCATACCTCGCCAGGCCGGTGAGGCTGAGGTACGGAATTAGCATTGCGCTCGGTTGTTCACGGGGATCGTCAGTCAAGACGCCGTCCACATCCTTGAGGAGGACGAGGAGTTTAGCCTCGACGCGAACTGCGATGTAGGCCGCAATCGTGTCCGAGGTGACATCCCATGAGTGGGGCAGTGGATCTTCCGCCAGAAGTAGGGTGGAAGGCAAGAGGACAGGAAGGGCTTTGTCCCGTACCGCCTCGTTGATCTCTGTGGACGTTCTCACCAACCGCGTTGCTTCACCGAGATCGGCAAGGAGGTAACCGTACTGGTCCATCGCCAGGATGGCCATCCAGTGGGATGCCGTTTCCCCGAGCCGAGAGGTGGCCGCCTCCTTTCGGACGCTGTCGGCAAAGGGACCCCCGCCAGGCACCACCAGGACATGGTGGTCGGAACACATCGCTTCGAGCGTCTTGAGCAGTGGCCGAAGGGTCTCGGGGCGGCTCAGGCTCCCACCGATTTTGCAAATGACATCAATCCGCTCCCGGATCATCTTTTCCTCTTCTCAAGCCACTCCGCCAAGAGGTACGCAGCGCCGATCGGAGGAGTGTGACGCGTTGCCATTTTGCCAATTACCTTGGCGATATTCTCCACCGGCCACCTGAGAACGCGGGCCGCGTCGCGCGCCAGAAAGCTCCCGAGCCCGGTAGTGATGATCGGTCCCGCACGTCGGCCGTGGCGTCGTGCAACTCGCGACATGGCATCCATGACCTGGGCGCGTTGCTTTTCGTAGACATAGCGCGCCATCCGCATCACTTCCTTTTCGGAGAGGCTTTCCACGTCTGCACAGACCATGCGAGCAAGCCGCCGTCGGGCGGCTTTCCGACTTGTTCCCTGCCCATCGGGGGTGGGGCAGGAGTAGTCGCGGGGCTTGAGGTATCCGAGAATCCGATAGACATCTCCGCTGATGGCGAAATATTCGGTTGCGACCGGGCAGAGCTTGCGTCGCAACGGAAGCGCCGAGGTAATGGCGCTGACGGGGGTCCGGAGCACCCCCGAATAGACCAGCTCTCCGGCCAGGAGGCGGTCCGTGTCGCTCCGTCCCGTGGCGACGACCCGGCCCTTCAGAATTGGGATGATGTCTGTCGTGGTGCTTCCGATGTCGACGAGCAGACAGGTGGGACGGAAGGCAGCGAGCAGCTTGGCCGCTGCTAACCAATTGGTCGCCGCCAAGGCAGCGGGGTCCGCAAGGGGTCGGCCGAGATCCACGAAGTCGCCACGATTATCCAAGCCATACTTCGGAAGGTCTGGAAAGGCGCGCTGCACGCACCGGACAACATACCGGACACCGTCCGTCCTGGTTGGGAAGACATCGGACAGTTCAGCCGTCATGGTGACCGCCATCGCATCAGCGGAGCCAAGCTTGCTGAAGAGTTTGCGGAGGACCGAAGGGAGCCGGGCCTTCCCCTTCCAGATCTCGAAGGACGCATCAGCCATCCGAAGGGATCGAATCCGGTTCTGTCGATACACCAATCGGGCTGCCTTTGTGGCGACTCCTCCGATGTCCCACCCGACCGTGACGGGCACGCGGCTGCTCACCCTTTCTTTCTGCTGGGTCTCTGCCGTCGGTTGACGAAGAAACGCACCGGACCCCTAGGTGTCGGAAGCGTTGGAAGTTGTCCCAGGGCACTGGTCAAGATGGCCCCGGCGAGGTTCGTTGAGAAGGCACGCCGAAGGCCGATATATGAGGTGGTGAGGCGTGGATTTACCTCAATGAACACAGGCCCGGAGCGGGTCAAGACGAGGTCGACACCGAAGTACCCTCGCAAGCCGGGGAGAGCGTCGTGAAGGTCTTTGACCATCCCAAAGGCCGCGGAGCGACTCGGATGGTCGACGTCTACCGTGCCTCCCCGATAGATGAGACCGTTGCTCATGTGGATGTACTGGGTGTTGAGCGTGAGGGGAAGGACGCAGCCGCCATCGGAGAGGCAGGAAAGGCTGGCAGGGATCCCCGCGACATACTGCTGGCAAAGGAAGGTTTGGTGTCGTGTGACTCGGCGCAGCCGTCGAAGGGCCGCAGAGGTTTCCGCCGGACGGTGGACCACGAAGACACCTTCACCCCCGGCCCCGTCGACCGGTTTCACCACTGCCGGGTATCCAAACGTTGCCACGTGTCGTGTCGGCTCGTCGTCAAAGGGGATGACGCGGGTGCGCGCTGTAGGGATCCCGCCTGCGCGAAAACGGGAGTCGGTCGTGACCTTGTCTGTTGCCGCGACCACCGCTTTGCTGGTGGAGCCGAGGAGGAATTTCCCCTCGCCCTCCACTTGGGCACAGAGGTACGCCAGGACCCCGTCAGTTTCCGGTGCGATGAGCAGGACGGCTTCGGCCCAGTCGAGAAACGCAGCGAAGACCTCGGCGTATCGCTTTCGATCGACAATCGTCATCGGAAGATTGGCTGGGACCGTGGTGCGGAGTCGGGCATCGATCGTTGATCGAATTTCGTGACGTCTCAGGAAGAGAAAATCCTCAAGGATCGCCTGGAGCATGAGGAGCCCTTCATAAGCCATACGCTTTGGAAGAGGCTCACCGCTCAGTCCGCCACCGCTCACGTATTCGTGAATGAATATCCTCATGGCCGTGCTAGAATACCCCCCGCCATGCGGCTAATTCCGGTGCTCGACATCCGGCGAGGGATCGCGGTTCACGCGCAGCGCGGCGACCGCAAAAGATATGGGCCAGTGCAAAGCTGTTTGACGTCGAGCGCGGATCCGCTCGTCCTGCTGGAGAAGCTTCACGCCGCTCTCGGGTGTACCGAGGTGTACGTGGCGGACCTGGATGCCCTTGAGCAGACGGGGGATAACCTGAACCTGTTGACAGCACTCGCCACTCGCGTGGGCGAGCTTCAGCTGCTGGTCGATGCGGGGGTCCGTTCTGCAGCGGATGCGCGTCGGTTGCTCGACATCAGTGTGGCCCGAGTCATCCTGGCATCCGAGGCGAGCGCAGGCCCCCACCAGGTAGCTGAGATCGGGCACGCGGCGGGTTTGGAGAATGTCGTGTGCAGTCTCGACTTGCGGGAACGATTGGTCGTGTGGGGTACTCCGGCGAGTCCATTGCAGAGTCCCGACGATGCCCTCGCGTCCCTGGGTGACAGTGGGATCCGATCCGTGATCATCCTGGAGATGGACCGGATCGGCGCAGAGACAGGTGTGGACAGCCACTTTTTGGCTCCCTTGATCCGGCGATACCCGGAGATGGAGATCCTGATTGGTGGTGGGGTGCGGGACATCCAGGACCTGCTCATCCTTCAGGACATCGGGGCGGCGGGCGCCCTGGTGGCGACCGCCATCCACCGGGGAACGCTCTCGAGGGATGACTTGGCGTTGCTTTCGGGCGGGGCCTCCCATGGCCCGGCTCAGGCGGGATCCGGGTAGCGCTCTTCGTAGACCGCAGCTTGGCCAAACGATTCCTCGACTCCCACGCGGATGACGCCGAGATGTGCGGTCTGGAACCGTCGGTTCACCTCTTGCTTGAATTCCTTGCAGATATATTGGGCGAGCAGTTCCGCGGAGGTGTTGCGGATAGGGAGGAGCACCACATCCGCGGCGGGAAAGCAATAGCGGAAATTGCGGTATCGCGCCTCGATCGACCCCTCGACCTCATCGATCTTGAGGTGGGGGTTGTCCTTGGGCAGCAGCACTCGGTGGTCCAGACGATCACAGATCGCCTTCAGGATCGGTTTGATCGCGAGGAAGTCCAACACGTAATCGTTTTCCTCGAGGGTTCCAGAAAGCTCGATCCATGCCCGGTAGTTGTGTCCGTGGACCCGCTCACACGCTCCATCGTGGAAGAGCAGGAAGTGCGCTGCGGCAAAGGTAAAGTTTTCTTTTTCCACCAGGATACTGAACTGCCCCATGGGATGTTTACCCTCCGTGATGTGGTCTCAGGGGACCCGCAATTCTGGGTAACGATAACACACGCGTTTTGCCGGGGTCAAGACAAGGGGTGGGTGGAGGGGCAGGGCAGCGGATGAGGATTCTTATTACCGGCGTGAGTGCCAGAGCGATAGCCGAATCTGCCTACCGGGCCGGATGGGCCGAAAAAGTCTTAACTGTTGACTACTTCGGCGACTTGGATCTGAAGCGATTGTGCGAGAACTACTCCCTGCGGCGGGACGGGCGCTCTCGCTATAGCGTGGCCCGCTTGCTGCACGCGTGTGATCGATTCCGGTGGGATGCGTTTGTCTATACCGCCAATCTGGAGAACTATCCGAGCGCCGTCGAAAGGCTGGCGGCGGCTGGGCGACTCTTGGGGAATGGCCCGCGGACACTGGCTGAAGTGCGGGATCCGAAAAAATTTCTGAATTGTCTCGAGCACGCTGGTGTCACCATCCCTCGGACGGCGCTTTCGTCCCAGGCGCCCGCCCTTTCCGGGGCGGTCCTCGAGAAACCCCGGAAGGGAGGAGGAGGCCACGGGATCGCGATGGTGTCATCCGGGGTGGGCAAGAGGCGTGGTGCCTACCTGCAGGAGTACGTTCGCGGCCTCCCCTGTAGCGTTGCGTTTGTTGCCGATGGTCAGCGGGCCACTCTCTTGGGTGTCTCGCAACAACTGATTGGTGATACCGCCTTCGGTGCGGGAGGATTCCGATACTGCGGCAGCCTCCTCGGCAAAGGACTCCCCGGCATGCCCAAGTTCGATCGTCTGGTAGGCCACCTTGACGCAATCGTCGGTCATCTTACCTCGGCCTTTCACTTGGTAGGGGTCAACGGGATGGACTTCATCCTGCAGGGGAGTGAGGTCTATCCTCTGGAACTGAACCCGCGGTACACCGCATCGATGGAGCTCGTCGAGGTGGCTTATGGACTCAACATCTTCTCCACTCACATCTCGGCGTGCGACGGCGTCCTCCCCCTGTTTGACCTCCGACGCGCGCCAGAGG
>JAAXQN010000240.1 GCA_012974305.1 Candidatus Methylomirabilis sp.
TTCGGGAATCGCGTAGTAGGCTTCCCGAAGTTGCACGACTGTCTGGTGATTGATTTCTTGCAGATTGGAGGCGGGCACGATGAGGGGTTGTGGGTTGTCGTAGAGGCTCCGCCAGTGCACACAATCTCTGAGGTTGATGCCGGCGAGTTCCCGACCGATGCGGGCAAACTCCATGAACCAACCAATGGTCCGCTCGCACACCAGACACCCGGGGCATTCGTCACCCTCCACGACGGGGTGATACGCCTCGGCTCGTAAAGGACCTCCAGGGAGAATCCACCGGACCGACCGGAAGTGCCGGAAGCGCGCGTTGTCGACGGTCAGCTCAGGCATGGCTTGGAAACTGTTGTAAGGCCGAATCCCGCACCACCCGCGGTTCGGCCCAAAGTGATTGATGTACTTTACCAAAAGAGGAGGTCCTTCTGCAAACCTTCTTGGGCGACCATCATGACCTCGCCCATCAGAATTCCCTCCACCTTCTCTTTCAATGAAACTCGTGCTAGGATGATTCGCGGAAAGAATGGAGGAGGTAGCATGGCTGAAACGATTCTTTACAATCTCGAGGGGTGACCCACCTGCGTCGAGGTGAGGGAGTTCCTCTCGCAGCACCAGATCCCCTTTGTGGTCCACGAAATCTCCACGAACCCCCTGGGCCCGAAAGAAACCCGACAGCTCGTGCAGCAACACCAGAAGCTCTGGGTCAAGGTGGGATCAGCAATTCACGAGTGGGATCTCGACAACACCGAGATCACGGATGACGAGATCCAGCGGTATCTCATTCACCGGGATGGCAGGCTTCGCGTCCCTGTCATCTCCCGAGGTTCCCTCCTCATCCGCGGGTTTACGGAGGCACTGTACCGCCAAATCCTCCTTCCAGATCAACAGCGCTAGAACTAAAGAGCGGTCATCTGTCAGCAAGAAATCGGATCCATCGACGAATACTAAAGCTGACCGCTGAGAGTGATACTTCTCTCCGGCTGTTTGCCGACAGCTGATTGCTGACTGCTGCTAGCTGCTAGGGCTGAAGGCGGGAGCGAACCTCGGCAGCGATCCGCTGCCAGGTGCGTGACATTCGATCAGCGGGCAGCATTGCTTCGATGAGAAAGAAGGTCTGGCTCTCCCCGGCTTGTTCCAAGGCCTGACGGAACTGTCGGCGTGTTTCCACCCGTACCCCATTTCCCCCCATAGATCGGGCGATCGCGACATAGTCCAAGGAAGGAAGATCAAAATATGGCTTGGCACCACCGATAGCCCGCAGCGTGCCGTAGCATCCATTATTCCAAAGGATAATTATGGGGTTAAGGCCGAGCCGCCGCGCCGTGCCGAGTTCCATCCCCGTCATGAGAAATCCCCCATCACCAACAAAGGCAATGATTCGCCGCTCTGGCACTGCCAACCCTGCAGCGATGGCGGCAGGAATCCCAAAACCCATGCTGTTGTAATATCCGGGCCCGAGGAAGTGATCGGTCCGGAGGTCAACGCTGGCGTACAGACAGTCCCCCACATCCGAGACGACGATATACCGCCCCGGCTGGAGAAAACGGTTAATCTCTTCGATGATGGTGAATGGTTCCAGTCGCACGCCCGGCCGGCCCTTGGGTCTTTCTGGCTCTGCCACAGAGAAGAGAGAATGGGATCGCACCTCCCCGGAGGCCAGAAGATAATCAATGAGATCCACCAAACTCACCCCAGGGTAGCGGTGATAGCTCACCACTACCTCCTCGGAGGAGGCGGAGATGAGCTTGGCCCGGTCGATCTTGGCCGTAAAGAGGCCTGTGTTCACATCGGTAAGGAAGGTGCCCAGCATGAGGACACAATCAGCACTCTCGACCGTCTTTCGGGCCGCCTCCGAACCTACCTGGCCCATGTAGAGGCCAACAAAGTGTGAGTGATTTTCCGGGAAGACTGTTTTTCCCTCCACGGTATCCCGGACGCTTCCGCTCGAGGATTGTAGCCAACACCCGATCAATCTCAGCAAGGGCAGTGGCGGGATCCTCTAACACTGCGGTAGCTGCGGTGACCTCGCGGTAGACGATCACCTGGGACTCGAAGGTCTTCACGCGGTGATGGAGTAACGCGTCCGTGTCTCGATCCCTGATCTCGGGTGCCCCGCTCACCACCAAGACAGGCGAGCGCTCGGCAAACGCCTGAGCAATGGGATTCACCATGTTGAGGCCGCCGGCACCAAAGGTAACCAGTGCGGCCCCGAGGCCCCGCAGCCTGGCATACGCGTCAGCGGCGAAGCCCGCAGACGGCTCATGGGTCACCACGATTGGCTGAAGGCCTGCAGCCTCCACGGCCCGCCAGAGAGGAAGGGAGAAGTCCCCGGGAATCCCGAAGATATGATCCACGCCCGTGGCCTTTATCTGACGAAAAATATACTCTCCGATCTTCAATGAGCCCTCTTCCTCAAGTAGGGCCGGGCCAGCAGGAGGCTGGCCAGGGTCATTCCGTCACGGATGCGATTGCGCTCGATCCATCGATATACCTCTTGAATCGACATTTCAATCACCTGGATAAACTCACGCTCTTCCAGGCGATACGTGCCAGGCGTCAGCTCCGTGGCAAGATAAACATGGCAGATTTCGTCACTCATGCCCGAGTACGGGTGAAAGGTCCCGAGGCGCTTCCATCGCCGGGCCCGGTAGCCTGTCTCCTCGAAGAGCTCCGCCTTGCAGGTCGCGAGCGGCGACTTCCCCTCGGTATTTCCGCCCGGAAGCTCGTATGAGAAGGACCTGATAGGATATCGGTATTGTTGGAGGAGGACGATCCGTCCATTCGCGGTCATCGGGACCACCATGACCGATGGGGGGATCGTGACGTAGTAGTAATCAATAATGTGGTTGGTGGGGAGCCTGATCTCCTCCTGGGCAATCTGGTAGAACGGGCAGGAAAAGGCGACAGATCGTTTGAGCACTCGCCACGCCGTCAGTGGATGCTGCCGCTTCATCCCTCTCCTAGATGTGGAATTCGATGATGTCCCCATCCTGCACGAGGTATTCCCGGTGGACCCGCTGCCCCTCGAATTTCCCAGATCCCCAGACTCGGGCGTACTTGAGCTTTGCGGCAAAGTCCTTGTGTACCGCGTCGGCCGCCTGTAGAAGAGTGCTCCCTCTGGGCAGGACCACCGGATGGGCAATCTCCGCCGCCTTGCCAGGAGCCTTGGTATAGACACGCAGCACTTCCAGGGCATCATAGAGCCGGTGCCGGATCTCTTGCAATCCAGTCCCGGCAATGGCCGAACCGCTCAGGAGTGAAAAGCGCCCACCCACGTGTTCTTGGAGGATCAGGAACCGATCCGCTGCCTCGGGAAGGTCTACCTTATTGCCGATCATGAGGGTCCGTATGTAAACCTGTCCTGGCTCTGTAACCTCCCTCCGATCCGTGGCTCCCCCCGGGATGATCTTGGCCTGCATGAGGATCTTTTCGGTCGCGTCCACCTGTTCGAGCAGGTCGTCGGAACCCAGGTCCACCACCCACAGGATCAAGTCGGCGTTGCGAATAATGCCTACGACCCATCCCTCAACCAGCTCGGGCGAAAGGGCCGGTAAGTCCACGAGCTGAATCTTCACATTTTCAAACTCGAGCATCCCGGGTAGTGGCTTTCTGGTGGAAAAGGGGTAGGGGGCGACTTCCGGTCTGGCGTTGGTGAGGGAACGCACCAGAGCCGACTTCCCCGCGTTGGGTGCACCCACCAGCACCACCTGGCCGATCCCCTCTCTATCTACGAAGATCCCGGATCCTCGCTTGGTGGCCGGACGCCTTTCGAGCTCGGTTTTCAGTTTGGAAAGTCGCCGCTTGAGGTCTACCCGCAGCTTCTCGGTCCCCTTGTGCTTGGGGATCAGAGCCAGCATCTCCTCCAGAACCCGGATTTTTTCTGGGTGATGCTTGGCCTGGCGATATCGCCTTTCGGCCTCGAGATATTGAGGGGGAAGATTGGCCGGCATGGTAGCCTCCTTCGCCGGCAAAAGCATCTGTCAGTAATCAGCCGTCTGCTGTCAGCAGCAAATCGCTGGGACGCTGGGATGCGAGAATGCTGGAAGGCCAGCAGGCTGGCAAGCTAGCACTCTAGGATGCTAGGAAGCCAGAACGCGTTTCGAGCGTCCAAAATTCCAGCATCCAAGCCTGCCGACATTTTAGCGTCCTAGCCCCCGAAGATTCCAGCTTTCTAGCATTCTAGCCCCCTACGGCTGACAGCTGGCTGCTGATTGTTCGCGCCTGACTGCTGTCCCCCGCGACGATGACGTTCAAGGTACACAAGAAGGATCGAAAGGGCGGCGGGAGTCACACCGGAGATGCGGGAAGCCTGCCCGATCGAGGTTGGGCGAATGGCCAAAAGCTTCTCCCGCACTTCATTGGACAGCCCGGGGATCACGTGGTAATCAACGTCCTCGGGGATTCGCCGGGCCTCCAGACGTTTGAACTTTTCCACCTCCTGGAGTTGGCGGTGGATGTACCCCTGATATTTGACCTGGACCTCCACCTGATGGGCGAGGTCCGGGTCCCCGTCGTCCATCTCTCCATCCATCATGACCAGGTCCGCATACCCCACCTCTGGCCGCTTCAGTACCTGGATCATTGGAGTAGCCTCGTTTAAGGGTGAAGTTCCGAGGCGAGCAAGTGCCGCATTTACCATGGGCGCAGGATAGAGTTTCCGACTCTTGATCTGACCCATGGCTTCCTGGATCTTTCGTTTCCTTTCCTCTACTCGCTCGTACTGCTCGCGCGAGATCAATCCGAGAGAGTAGCCCTTTTCCATTAGACGGAGATCGGCATTGTCCTCTCGGAGGAGCAAACGGTACTCAGCACGAGAAGTAAGCATCCGATACGGTTCACTAGTCCCCCGCGTTACCAGATCGTCCACGAGCACCGCCATGTAGGCTTCCGAGCGGTCCAGAAGAAAGGGGGGTCGCCCCTGAACCTTGAGAGTAGCGTTCACCCCAGCCCAAAACCCCTGGGCCGCTGCCTCCTCGTACCCTGAGGTTCCGTTGATCTGTCCGGCAGTGTATAGTCCTTGCACGTGCCTCGTCTCCAGCGTGATATGAAGCTGGTGAGGATACAGAAAATCGTATTCGATGGCGTAAGCCGGCCGGAGAAATTCCGCCCTTTCGAGTCCTGGGACCGAGCGGACGATCTCTTCCTGCACCTCAAGGGGCATGCTATTTCCTAGTCCACCCGGATAGAAAACCTCGGAGTCCCGCCCCTCGGGTTGCACGATCACTTGGTGCCGGTCTTTGTCGCAGAACCGCACCACCTTGTCCTCTAACGAAGGGCAATATCGGGCTCCAGTCCCTTTAATGGCCCCACCGTACAGGGCCGAGCGGTCCAAATTCCGCCCGACGACCTCGTGCGTTCTGGGCGTGGTGTACGTGATATGGCAGGGGACCTGCTCGCGATCGAGCCGCGTTGCGGCGTGGGAGAAGGGGCGGGCGTCAGGATCGCCTTCCTGTCGATGCATCTGGTCAAAGTCCAGGGAGTCTCGCTTGAGCCGGGGTGGAGTCCCGGTCTTGAAGCGCCCCAATGCAAAGCCGAGTTCTCGGAGAGAGTCAGAGAGAGTGTAGCAAGGTCGCTCACCAATCCGTCCACCGGAAAAGTTGGTAGATCCGATGTGAATGAGCCCCTTCATGAAGGTTCCTGCGGTGATCACAACGGCCCGGGCGCCAATGAAGGTCCCCTCTTGATTGACAAGGCCGGCGATTCGCCCATCTTCCACAACCAAGTGCTCGACACTATCCTGGAGGAGATGGAGACCTCCTTGTCCCTCCAGGACCTGGTGCATGGCCAGATGGTAGTTGTGTTTGTCACACATGGCTCTTGTCGATCGGACGGCAGGGCCCTTAGAGGCATTCAGGATCCGAAATTGCGCCGCGCTCCGGTCCGTCACGCGGGCCATCTCGCCCCCCAGGACATCAATCTCCCGGACGAGTTGGCCCTTGCCGGTCCCACCGACAGCGGGGCTACAGGCCATGGCAGCGATCGTATTGAGGTCCAACGTGATCAGCAGCGTCCGACAGCCTAGGCGGGCCGATGCCAACGCTGCCTCGCAGCCGGCATGCCCTGCTCCGACGACGATGATGTCAAACGCCCGGTTGGGCATCGTGCCTCCCGTGATAGCTGTCAGCAGTCAGCCGCCCGCAGTCGGCTAGAAAGCTGGAATGCTAGAAGGCTAGGATGCTAGAACGGAGGAGCATTACGAGCGTTCTAACGTCCGAGCATGCCAGCATCCAAGCATCCAAGCAGCGCCCCGTGAAAGATCCCAGCTGGTCACATCAGCGCTTGAATCCGCAGGAGCGCCAGGCTAATATACGGAAGTTATGATAACAGCTTCGTCGACACATACCAAGCGCTACGCCGACCTCCGGAGCTTTGTGCAGCGGCGATTCGGCTGCCGGGTTCACAAGATCACCCTCGACGCTCACTTCACCTGCCCGAACCATGATGGGTCCAAGGCGGTGGGTGGCTGCATCTTCTGCCATCAGGGCTCCGGACATTCCACCGTGGGCACCTTCACCATTCGGGAACAGCTCGAGCAGGGGAAGCACTACCTTCGTGAGCGGCAGAAAGCTGAAAAGTTCCTGGCCTACTTCCAGCGCTACACCAACACGTACGCCTCGGTTGAGACCCTGGGGCAATTGTACGAAGAGGCACTGGCGGTCGAGGACATCGTGGGACTAGTGGTTGGGACCCGGCCCGACTGTGTCCCGGATCCGGTCCTTGACCTGCTGCAGGAGACCGCCAGGCGGACGTACGTCGCCATTGAATACGGACTTCAGTCGATCCATGACCGGACCCTTGCGCTAGTCAACCGGGCGCATGGCTCAGCCGAGTTTCTTGACGCCGTCAGCCGAACAGCAGGCCGGGGCGTCCATACCTGCGTTCATGTCATGCTGGGCCTCCCCGGAGAGACCCGGGCAGACATGTTGGAAACCGCGAAGGCGATCGCCAGATTACCCGTTGACGGGATCAAAATACATCTCACCTACGTCCTCAAACAAACGGTCTTAGGGGACATGTATCTTCGGGGAGAGTATCGGCCGATGGAGATGACGGAATACGTCGAGACCGTTTGTGACTTCTTGGAGAGGCTCCCGCCATACATGGTGATTCATCGACTCACCGGGGATCCGCCTCGGCACCTCTTCCTGGCTCCCCATTGGACGCTTCAGAAGTGGCACGTCCTCAACGCGATCCAGACGGAGCTCACCCGGCGAGATAGCTTCCAGGGATGCAAATGGACCCCGCCGTGCGTAAAGTCCCCGACTTCCCAGTGAGATCTTAACTATCTGACGGATTCGATAGTGGAGTATCCGAAGCTCAGGCCGGTAGAGGCTTTTCAAACCGAGATGCACGGGAGGCAGGTCCTCTGCCTCAGGGACCCGACCCACGTCGCCGAGGCGGTCCTCTTTGTTCCGCCCGCCGCCGTGAATGTCCTCCGCTACTTCGACGGCACACATTCTGTCCTCGACATCCAGGCAGCGTATGTCCGGCGCAACGGGGAGATCCTCTTCCGGGACAAGGTGGAAGAGCTCATCGCGACGCTCGATCAACACTACTTTTTAGAGAGTGATCGCTTTACGCAACATCAGAAGGCGCTTGAAGAGGCATTCCGACGGGCCAACACCCGTGCAGCCTTTCTGGCTGGCAAATCTTACCCCGCAGAAACGGCGGAGCTTCGCCAAATGTTCGATCAGTTCCTGCACCATCCCGATGGCCCGGCCGGGAAGCCGGGACCCGTCCAGGAGCCCCTCCGAGCCCTGATCGCACCTCATATTGATTACATGCGGGGTGCAGTGGGATATGCCTGGGCCTATCGCGGGCTGAACGAGAGGACGGATGCGGAGCTATTCGTCATCTTTGGGACCGCCCACGCCGGAACCACGAAGCCCTTTGCTGTTTGCGCGAAGGATTTCGAGACACCACTCGGCTCCGTTTCTACAGATCATAATTTGCTGCAACAACTCAGAGACCGTTGTTCCAATGTCCTCGCTGTGGATGACATTGCCCATCGGACCGAGCACTCCATTGAACTCCAAGTCATTGGCTTGCTTCGATGGATCGAGGACCAAGACAGGGAGATGCTCGAATGCGTCATTGCCGGCGATCCAGACGGCTTCTTTTCCTTTGTGAGCAAGGAGGGAGATCGCCGCCGAATCTGCGGATTGTCCCCGACCTATGCCCTCCTGCATTTGATGAGAGGGCGGACGGGGCAACTCCTCCATTACGGGCAAGCGGCTGATCCGCAGGGAGTCGTGAGTTTCTGCAGTGTGACGTTTCCCGCCTAACAGCTCGACGACAGTCGACCGACGTCCGACCACCCGATTCACAGTTCACGGTTCACAGTTCACAGCTCGATGACCGATGACCGGTGACCGCCGCGAGACCGGCGAGGGGAGCAAAGCCGAGAAAGGCGGAATCTGGTTTGCGTCGGGCCGGGGTCCCGCCGCCGGAGCAAAGCAAAGGTGGGGGTGGCCGTCCTCGGCAATTAGCTTAGAACACCGCGCGTAACGCAAATTGCATGACAGAGCAACCTGTGGAATATTTCCGCCGCCGCAGGCTGCTTCCCCGAGCCGGTGCATCCCTGCCTAAGGTCGACGACTTCACAGTTCACAGTTGATGGTGGTTGGTGATTCGTGCTTGGTGAAAACCACCAGCCACGAGCCACTAGCCACCAGTCACTTTTTCCTGGTCGGTCGTCGGTCGTCGGTCAACGGTTGCCTGTCATCGGTCAACGGAGGGATCAGGGTGGACGCAGATGGCCTTAACCAGACTATGCTCCAGAGCCAGCTCGGTCTCATGGATCTTGAGGATGTAGGCCGGCACGCGTTGGAGCACCTTGAGGCGCGCACCCGGGACCAATCCATAGGCCACCAAACGTTGCAAGTCCCTTTCAGTAAGGGAGTCGAAGCCAACCAAACAGGCCTGTGCTCCCACCGCCAGCTCGTTCAAGGTGCAAGGCACGGCGCGGTTGTCCGCGTGAAGGGGCTCAACAGCCGGAAGCACTTGGGGGCCAGCGGTCTTCTCACCGGGTAGGCTGTGGTACCCACAATTGGGACACCGGATCAACTGCTGGCAACAGCCGCGGGTCAAGTGATAAAGGGGACAGCTCTGGCAGCCTTGTGCATTTCCCGTACAGTCCAGCAGCCCGTGGCACATCGGACAGCGCATGAATTACCCCCTCAGCAAGGCTCGCACAAGAGCGTTCACCACCGCGCCCACCAATACGGCGTACGGCACGATGAAGGCAACGATCGCCGTAGCGGTGCGCCAGCCCCGTTCCTTCAAGATCACCAAGAAATTAGCAATGCATGGCACGAACAGCGTGATCACCACCATGCTCACCAGGACCTGAACGGCGTCCAGTCCGCCCGCCTGTTGTAGCTGATAGAGTCCGGCGGCACCGTAGTCCCGGCGGAAGAAGCCCATCACGAATGCCGTCGCCGCTTCTGCGGGTAACCCCAACAGGCCCTCGACCACGGGGCGCGCCCCCGATTGAACGGCCATCAGGAACCCAATCTTATCCAGTACAAACAGCACCAGGGTGCCCAGGACGAACAGCGGTACAACCTCTGTGACATACCAGACCAGCCGCAGCCGGGTCTTGGCGGCGATGTTCCTCCACTGCGGCCAGCGCAGCGGCGGCAACTCCATCACGAATGCAGCCGCCTCTCCTGGAAGAAGATGGGCGGCCAGCCGACCCACGATGATCAGCTGCAGGCCCACACTACCCAGCACGCCAATCAAAACCCAGGGCGAAACGGCCGCTGACATTGCCAACAGCACGGCTAACTGGGCCGAACAGGGAACGCCTAAGGCCAAGAGGAGTGTAGCGATCGTCCGTTCCTTGCGCGTCTCTAGGGCGCGCGTCGTCATCGTCGCCATGGTGTCACAGCCCAGCCCCAGGATCATCGGGAGCACGGCCTGGCCGCTCAGGCCCATCCCGCGGAAGACGCGGTGGGCCATCACGGTCAAGCGGGGGAAGTAGCCCGAGTCCTCCAGGAAGCCGAAGGCGAGGAAGAAGGTGGTGATAATGGGTAAGATTAGCGCCAACGAGTACGTTAACGCCATGGTGAGCACGCCGTACTCGCCCACGAGCAGGTCCCGCAAAAACAGGATGGGTAAGTAGCGCTCGGTCAGAGCGATCAGCGCGGGGTTGACGTATAGGCCAAAGACTGTCTTCTCCAGCCAGTCCACCAAGACCTGTGCGCCCAAGTTCCCCACAAACTGATACATCCCGTAGAGCACGCCGAGGAGGATGAGCGTACCCCACAGGGGATGAACCGTCCAGCGGCCCAAGCGCTCACCCCAATGGGAAGAACGGCTACCTGAAACGCGTGCTTTGCTTGCTCGATCCTCGGTCCGACGGGGTGGGTTTCTCGTCAGAATTCGTGCTGCGACTTTTTGGCGCGCGAGGGCAATCTCGTAAGAGGGCCGTGGGGTTTTAGCACGAACCTCCGCCGAGAGGCGCTGGACCCCCTTCCGCTCCTCCGGGGACAGATCCAGCTTCCCTAGCAGGCCTGGTGCATGCTCGGGTGAAAGCGCCAGGAGCAAGGCGGGCAGGCCACGCCCTGTGATTGGGCCTCGGCCGTTCCCACTCACACCGCCACCGCCACAATGACCACTACAGTGACAGGAAGAAGTCGTCTGAATCTCGATGCCATGTCCTGCCCGGGCCTGGCCCTGCACCAACTCCTCCATCGCGAGCACGGCCGGCTCTAGCTGCGGACCGTAGTCCACCTTGAGCCGCGGCACCCGCGCCTCCAACACCGCCTCACGAAGTGCCTCCACCCCCTCGCCCGTGGTCGCCACGGTCTCCACCACGGGAACACCCAACTCCTGGGACAGCTCTGCTACCGAGTAGTCCAGCCCGCGGGCGCGGCGCTCGTCGGCCAAATTTAAATCCAGGACCATCGGTACACCCAGTTCCGCCAGCTGGATAAATAGCAGGAGGGTCCGCTCTAAATTTTTGGCGTCGGCCACCTGAAGCACGACGTCCGCACCACCAAAGAGCACAAGGTCTCGCGTGACCTGCTCGGCCTCGGCGGAGGAGGCAAGATCCACCACGCCAGGGGTGTCGAGCACTTGCCACGATTGGCCACGAATCTGCGCGGCCCCCCGGTAAAGTTCCACCGTCGTGCCGGGGTAATTGGAGCAGCTCACATAGTGACCCGTGAGCCGAAAGAAGATCAGGCTCTTGCCGACGTTGGGCTGACCAACCAGGGCCAGCGTCTTCGTCGCTGTTACAGGAATCTGAGGTTTCTCCAGGAAGTTGGCCATCTTCACTTTTTCCACCATGGCGCGCACATTGTTGTGCGGGCCATATTGAATTTTTAAGCCCCTCCTAACTTGCTTATTAAGGTTCCCTTACCCAAGAATTTAACGCATCATGGATTCCTTGCAATGACGTACATCAAGACAAAACATGATATTGGTCATGTCCAACGTATTAATGTTGACCTATAGTATTGATGGGATGGCCGTTCGTCCTTCAATTCGCCGCATGGAGGCTTCATGAAGGTGTGCCACTTGTGTGGGAAGGGTTCAGTGACCGTCGCAGAGGTATTGGGCGAGGGGGGGGGTTATGGG
>JAAXQN010000028.1 GCA_012974305.1 Candidatus Methylomirabilis sp.
GTTCTTGGCACAGTTGAAGCAATTATTCAGTTCGGAGTAGGAACAACGGAGACAAGGAAGAGAATCTGCATTTGATCTTCCCGTGGAGAGGGAGCAAGGAGGGGACGGCTATGAACCTAGGGATCACACTACGAGTGAAAGGGGCGGATTACTCAGGGGACCGGACGAGTAGCCCACCCGAGAAAATCGTAAATTTCATCCAAAGATTGGATGGTGTTGTCAGCGCCCGCTACGATCCGGGGAGCCAACGCTTCGCCGTGGATTACGATCACAAGCGGACCGACATCCTCCGCATCCTGCGACAAGTCGAGGTCGCCGGCCAGAAGGCCGGGCGGGTCTATCATCCGACCGATGTCCAGCCAACCTAAGGGCTCGTTCCCTTCCGACAGGCTGAAAGCGAGGCGTAGCCGGATGCACCCCCAAGCCCAATACGTTAACCACGCAATCCGGGATGGAGCGTCTTAAGCATAAATTGCCTCACGACGGTTCCTTTCGGCCCTTTGCCTGAACGTCGCTTTATACATTTCAAAATTCCATGTCTGAAAGAACTCTCTGGCCGCATTGCCCCCTGACTGGTAAAGTTCATCCGCACGCTCGGGCGAAAGATCAAATTCCGTGGTCTTGACCCCCAAGGTGGGGATCATGATCGTTCTGGCGAAGGCCCCGTTTTTGATGTACATCCTGTCGTGAGCCTCCATCATTGTTGAAAAAAGGGCGGCAAAGAGGGTGAGTGGCCCGATGATCTTGTGGCTCACTGTGGTACCCGTGACATCGGGATCTTCGGCGAGCAAGTACCCAAAGGTAGGCCACGGCGGGTCAGGAGAGCCGTCATCGAAAAGTCGAATTGGAAAGTTGCTTAGCACTCCCCCGTCGACGATATAGCACTCTTCCCCAGTCTCGTGGCCTTTCAGGGTTACGGGTTCGAAGAAATACGGGATCGACATACTCATCCTAACCGCCCGGGCGATCTCAAAATCATCCGGAGCCATCCCGTAATCCTTGATGTCTTGAGGCAGGACGAGGAGCCGCCCTCGAGATACGTCACTGGCGATCACCTGGAGCTTGTAACGGTAACGAGGGTTATCCTTGTACTCACCTATAATGAGGTCCCGAAAGGTACGCTTGCCCTTCGCCGCTAATTTTTCTCGAATCCAGTTCTCGAGATACGCACCTTCATAGATCCCTTTTTCGAAGCCGAGGCTGAGCACCTTACCCAAGAAAGGGATTTTGTCCAACAGCCCTTCATCTTTGAATTCAGAGTAGTCGAGACTCTTCATGATGTCCTGAAGCTCAGAGGCGCGGTATCCCGCTGCTACCAGGGCGGCGACAATAGCCCCTGCGGAGGTTCCGGCGACGTTGACGAACTCGTACCCCATTTCCTCGGTCACGGCGATAGCCCCGACCAGTCCGATCCCTTTCACCCCGCCGCCCTCGAACACTGCATCACACTTCGGCATCGTTCAGCCTCCTTTATTTCAAAGTGCTTGGCTAGTTGATTATCAGACGTACACAAGACCTATGATGGGAAGCTTGGGGGATGGCGAGCTAAGTCAGGTGGCTGGGGCGGGCGCCAGCGTGCATCCACTCCGTTTCGGTGACACGAGGCTCTTCCACACTGGTGTCGCCGACGGCAACCGCCTTGCTCGCCCTGCGCCAGGCTGCGGTCCCACCTTTGACACTCGCCACCCGATCGATGCCCACCTGGATCAGAAACTGCGCAGCCCGGAGTGAACGCACCCCGCCTTGGCATATGGCGATCACGGGGCGGTCCCGCGGCACCTCGTCCAGTCGTGAGGCCAGGTCTGCCTGGGGAATGTTAATCGCGCCGGGCACGTGTCCGTGTTGGTACTCCTGTGGTTCGCGCACGTCCAACACGAGCGCTTCTGGCGGACGAGTTTCCAATGCATCGATATTGATCTCGTTGACCGCAGGGTTGGTAGCTAACATGGCCCACGGCACGTCGGCAACACCCCGGTTGGTCGCCTCAATAGCTGTCATGTTCAGAGGCCGGGCGGGTACGGTGTCCAAGAGGGTTGCAACAAAGGCACCGCGACCCAGGCGGGCCAATGGGTTGTACAGCCGCTCAAAGCCGATGGTGGTGTTGGGTCGGCCACACATCCCTCTGCCACATGGTCCCTCAAAGTGACCGGGGAAAACCGCCACCCAGTCAGGCAGCCGGAGCAAGCGAGTCACGCTGTCATACTGAACAGCGGCATCACCGCCCCCAAAGTCGGGCCGGCCGACGTCACCGACAAGCAGCGAATCACCCGTCAGCACCATCGAGGGCTCCGGGCTGCGGGGCGGGTTAATGATCAGGACCGAGATCAGCTCCTGGCGATGCCCGGGCGTGTACAACACGCGTAAACGCAGCTGCCCCATCGCCAGCTCTTCTCCGTCCTTGAGTGGCCGAAACGGATAGGCGACCTGTGCCGACTCGTGCAGGCAAAACTCGGCCCCATGGTCGGCCCGAAGCTTGCGCGCTCCCGACACGTGGTCCGCGTGCACATGCGTATCGATTACGTAGCGCAACTGAAAGTTGCGCTCGCGCAACAGTTCTTCGTACTGCTGCGTCTCGATTGACGGATCGACGATCGCCGCCTCATGCGACTGTCGAGACGCTACCAGATAGGACGCGCAACCACACCGTTCATCGAGGATCTGCTTAAAATACATTGCTCTATCTCCTAGCTTGAAGCGCCAGCTATCGGGATCAAAAACTAAATACCCTTCCGTGCGATATTCTACACGAGAAGGCGTCCGTCGCCAAAAGTTCCTGAGGTGGGCTAAAAACTGTCAAGCCTGGCCGTCCAATCGGGCTATGATCGGGGATTACGTTGTGCGAGATGATGGAGGAGGATGCCCTCACGAAGTCCCCCATCGCTCACGGTCAGCTCATCAAAACCGAAGAGCATCATGATCTCACGGGTTAGAAGAATGCCCGCAATGATCACATCGGCTCTAGCCGGCTCGAGACCTACGATCTGACGACGTTCGGCGAGGGGGAGGGAGCAGAGATGTTCCAAGAGCTGCTCGATTCTGCCTCGGGAGAGACGGTGGCCGGTCACCCTCTCCGCATCATACGTCGCAAGGCCAA
Source organism: Candidatus Methylomirabilis sp. (assembly GCA_012974305.1). Taxonomy (GTDB): domain Bacteria; phylum Methylomirabilota; class Methylomirabilia; order Methylomirabilales; family CSP1-5; genus CSP1-5. Next base: position 3,095 of record JAAXQN010000028.1, read on the forward strand.
GGTCTATTGCGGCGAGTGTCGTGGGCGTGCCCGCCGTCCCCACAAGGGCGCCTCTCGGCGGAATGTCCAGCGATGCCGGAACCCGGCTGAGGGTTTCTCGAAGGGAGCTGGACGCGGCTTCCAGTTCATCCACAGGGGGCGGATCGCCTTTGAGGAAGGCCTCGGTGATCTTGACGACCCCGATGGGGAGGCTCAGGTGTCCAGCGAATTTCGACTGCTCAACAAAGATAAACTCGGTGCTGCCACCGCCGATATCAATGATCAGCATGGTGGACCATGCGGGTCCCAGCGCATGGGATACCCCAAGGGCGGTCAAGGTCGCCTCGACTTCTTCTGAGGCGACTTGTAGCTCGATCCCCGCCTCTCTCCGCACCTTGTCGAGGAACTCCCGCTGGTTCTTGGCTTCCCGAGCTGCGCTGGTGGCGACCGCGACGACTTTCTCCGCTCCCAGCTTCTTGGCAGTCTGGGTAAACCGTTGGAGGACCACGATCGTCCGCTCCACCGCCCCTGCCTCCAGCACGCCGGTCTTCTGGAGCCGCTCGCCGAGCCGGGTGATGACCTGTTCCTGAAAAATGGGGCGATACGTCGCGGTATCCTGCGCATCAGCCACCAAGAGACGGATGGTGTTCGTCCCCACATCAATCGCCGCGTACCTCGTCATCGTGTACGGCCTTGTCGAATGCCGTGAGAACTCGTATCCGGACTTCTCGCCGCTCTTTCGCCGAGATTGGTCACCACTGCTGAATCGGGAGTGACTACGACCGCTTTCTCCTGGGTGAGGAGGACCGTTCCGGGCTTGCCCCTTTTTACCCGCCTGACGAACCGGACAGCGGTGTAGTGGACCGGCACTTTGCCGGCGTTACGGGCCTTGCTGAAAAAGGCGGCGAGCTGCGCGGCCTCTCGCAAGGTGCGCGGGGGGACCGTCTGACCCTTGGGGTTCCGGACGATCACGTGAGACCCACGATAACCTTCGATGTGCAGCCAGAGGTCGTGAGGTCGGGCCAGGCGAAAGGTGAGATGTTCGTTGCCGGCGGAACTTCGTCCTACCAGGATCTCCCGGCCATCGGTCGAGACAAAGCGTCGGGGCACGAGCGCCGATTCGGTGTCGTCTGCCCTCCTCGGTTTGGGGGGTGGCGGCTCAAGCCGCGTTAGGCCGTGGGCCGCGGAGGCTCTCTCCAGGGCTTCAGGCGTCTGGATCTGTATGACTCTCTCCAGGGCCGCTTCCCAGCCTTTGAGTTCCGCCTCAGTTTCGGCGAGCCGGCGCTCCACAATAGGGCGTCCGCGTTTGACCTTGCGCGCCTGCTTGAAGTACCGCTCGGCGTTGGTGTCGACGGGGAGTGCCGGGTCGAGGGAGATGGTGAGGCTTTTCCCTGGCCCGGCGTAGTAGTCGGGCAGGGCCACCTCGGACAGACCGCGCGAGATGCGGTTGCGGTGGACACGGAGCAGTTCCCCCTTCCGGCGAAGGTCCTCCCACTGTAGCGCCGTCGCCAGATCCGCCAGGATCTTGTCTCGCCGTCGCTTGAGTCGGCTGATCCGTTGCCGGAGAAGGCGGACATATCGCTGTTGTGATGCTTTCCACTCCACCATCGCCTGCTCATCTTACCCGTCACAGACAAGCCTGTAAAGGCAGGGAAAGGAGAGCGAGTTCGGAGGCTTTCAATTTGACAGGCGGCGCAAGCTACAGTAAATTTAAGACAAACGCCGCGTGGCCTCGTCCCTGGGGCTCTAGGCCCTGCAATGATCCCCAATGCGGCATCGCTGGCTTTCCCTGGATGGTTACCATTGGATCGGACCCCATGCTCAAAAGCATGACCGGGTATGGTAGGGCGGAGGGTGCCACTGCCCCCTACCTCTACACCGTTGAAGTCCAGGCCTTTAATCACCGGTTTACCGACATCCGGATCAGGCTGCCGAGAGCCTTGGCGTCCCTCGAGCACGGGTTTCACCGGGAAATTCGCGAACGGGTGCATCGAGGTCGCTTCGACGTCCAGGTGACGGAAAAGCTCTCTGGCGAGATTCCCCGAAACTTGCGGGTCGACCGGGGAGCGATTCAGCAGTATGTCGGGGCACTCAGGGAGCTCCAGCGTGAGCTCGACCTGCGGGGGGAGGTCACGATCGAGGCGCTGATCGGGGTGCGCGATCTCGTGACCCTGGAGGCCTCGGAGGTCGACGTGGCGGAGGCGAGTGCCGTTCTCAGACAGTTGATCCACGCGGCTCTCGATGAAGTGGACTCGATGCGAAGAAAGGAGGGAGAGAATCTGGGGCGGAATCTCGAGCTGTGCGTAAGCCAGGTCGAGGCGGGACTCGCGACGGTGGAGACCCGAGCGCCGGAGGTGGTGGAAGCCTACCGCAGCCGGGTCCAGGAGCGCGTCAGAGCCCTTCTCGGTGCGCCGTTGTCCGATCCGGATCGGCTCGCGCAAGAGGCGGTGCTCCTCGCGGAGCGGTCCGACATTACCGAGGAGTGCACGCGGCTCAAGAGTCACATCCAGCAGTTCCGGACGATCCTCCAAGGGACGGGTCCCCATGGCCGCCGGCTGGACTTCCTATTGCAAGAGATGCATCGCGAGGTCAATACCCTTGGGACGAAGGCCGCGGATCCGGTCATCTCCCCGGTCGTGGTGGAGATGAAAGCAGATCTGGAGCGGTTACGGGAGCAGGTGCAAAACATCGAGTGAAGGCCTTCGGGGGCGCTTCAGAAAGTTGCCCCGGGCGGAAGGGGGAGGTGAGGGGCTTGGCGACCGAACTTCTCAATGTAGGCTTTGGAAATATGGTGGTCGCAAGCAGGATTGTTACCATCGTCAATCCGAGTTCTGCCCCGAGTAAGCGGCTCAAGGACGAGGCGAAGGAGGGCCGAAAGCTGGTGGATGCGACCAACGGGCGGCGCACCCGCTCTATTGTCGTCACGGATAGTGACCACGTGATCCTCTCGGCCATTCAGACGGAGACACTGGCCCAGCGCCTGACGGGGGTTTCGGGAGACAGGGAGTAGGCGGTGGAGAAACCCCGTCGGCTTGTCCTCGTCGTGTCGGCGCCTTCTGGGGGCGGAAAGACCAGCCTGTGTGAGGAAGCCGTTCGTCGGACCCCGGACCTCGTACACTCCGTCTCTTTTACGACCCGGCCCCCACGGTCCCACGAGGTCAACGGTCGCGACTATTACTTCGTCAACGAGGCGACCTTTCAGCGCATGGTGGAGTCGGGGGAGTTTGCGGAGTGGGCGCGTGTCCATGACCACCTGTACGGCACCTCCAAGCGTCTCTTGGAGGCCAACATGGCAGCAGGGAAGGACGTGATCCTGGACGTTGACGTCCAGGGGGCGGCCCAGCTCCGGCAGCAGTATCCGGAGGGCGTTTTTGTGTTTATGCTCCCGCCGTCCTGGGATATGCTAGAAGAACGCCTTCGGGCCCGGCGGAGTGACGCACCCGAAGAAATCGAGCGCCGCCTGAAAAAGGCCCGGGAGGAAATCAAGTGTTTCAACGAGTACGAGTATGGGATCATCAACGATGTGCTTGAGCGGGCGGTTGGCGATCTCTGCGCCATCATTGCGGGTGAGCGGTGCCGGAGCTTTCGCCTGGATCCCCAGGTCCGGAAGGATCTGGACATTTAACAATAATTGAGGAGGATGACGACGCATGAGCTATGTATCCTGGGACGACCTCAGTGAAAAAGTCGACAGCAAATTTCGACTGGTGATCATTGCTGCCAAGCGCAGTCGCCAGCTCAATCAGGGTGTGCGCCCCCTGGCCCAAAGGAATGCGGTAAAGCCGACCTATATCGCCCTGGATGAGCTGGTGGCGGGGAGGCTCGAGTACGAAGCCAAACCTTTCGAGGAAGTGACCCAGGCGGAAGCCTTTGCCGAGGCGGTGAAACCGATGTGGTTCCGGGAGATCGACCCTGAGGGGGTCGTGACTGAAGAGACGGAAATAGAGGAGGTGCCAGAGCTCGAGGCTGTGGCCCCTGTCGAGGCGGAAGCCGAGGAAGTAAAGGAGGAAGTAACAGAAGAAGCAGAGGGCCCGGAGAAGGTAGAAGGGGAACTGGTGGGTCTCGACCAGGTGGAGAAGACGGACGAGGTCGAGGTCGAGAACGAGACATAGTCGACCATCCCCTCTGGGCCCTGGCCGGCCTGAGCCGCTCGCGGGTGCTCGGGATTTCGAGTGCCCGCGAGCTTGTTTCCCCAGGGATGGCAGAGGCAATGACGATCAGCGGGGTAATCCAGGCCGGGGGGAAGTCGACCCGGATGGGGCGCAACAAAGCGGTCTTGGAAATCGGGGGAAAGCGTCTCATCGACCGATTGGTCGATGGCCTTCACCAGATCTTCCCAGAAGTCATCATCGTGGCCAATACGCCGGACCTCTACGAAAACCTAGGCGTACGGGTGGTCCCGGACTTGATCCCCGGTAAGGGCTCTCTGGGCGGTATCTATACGGCAACCGCCGTCGCCAGCCACCCGTGGGCCTTTGTCATGGCATGCGATATGCCTTTCTTCAACCCTGGCCTGATCCGGTACCTTGCCACCCTCACCGAGGGCTGGGACGCGGTCATCCCGTATACGGATGACTGGGAGCCATTGTACGCGTTGTACGCCAAGACTTGTCTCCCCCAGATGGAGCGCCTGATCCAATCCGGCAATCTTAAAATCTCCCGGTTCTTTCCCCACGTCCGGGTCCGGCGGGTCGACCGAGAGGAACTGCGGCCCCACGATCCCCAAGGGCTCAGCCTGTTCAACGTGAACACGCCGGAGGAGTTTGCCCGGGCCGAGGAGTGGTGGCGTCAGCTCTCGGCGACACGGTAGTATGCTCATCCTCAATGCCCGATACGTCCTCCCGGTCAATCAACCCGCAATCCGTGACGGCGCCCTCCTCATCGAAGGGTCCCGCATCCGGGCTGTCGGGCCACGGACGCTCCTGCTGAAAGACCATCCCGAAGCGACGGGGCGGGACCTGGGCGAGGCGATCCTCCTCCCCGGCCTCATCAACGTCCACACGCATCTCGAACTCAGCGTCCTTCGGGGACAGGTTCATCCGGGTCATTCTTTCGTGGACTGGGTCCTGACGCTTCTGGAACGGAAGCAGGGCCTCGGTTGGGAGGCGTATGTGACCGCTGTCGAGGAAGGGATCGCTGAATTGATCCGGTCGGGCACCACCACCGTGGGGGAGGTCAGCTCGATTGGGGCGAGCTTTATGGGGCTCAAACGGAGTGGTCTCCGGGGGGTGGTGTACCGGGAGATCATCGGTCTGGACGATACCCGCGCCGAAGCAATCAGTGAAATGCCCTTTGCGCATATTGAGGCTATGCGGGAGGAGGCCCGGGGGACTCCTCTTGATGTGGGAATATCCCCTCATGCCATCTATAGCGTTTCGCCCCAGTTGTTACGGCTGTGTCGACAGTTCCAGCAGCGCGCCCGTCTCAAGGCGGCGATCCATGCCGCCGAGAGTCCCGCTGAGATCGAGTACCTCCGGTCGGGCACCGGAGAGATTCGAAGGCGTCTCCTACCCGCCACCGGCTGGGGCGAGCTTCCACCGCCGACACTCGGGACAAGCCCAGTGGCCTATCTGCACGGCTTGGGGGTGTTAGATCCGGAGTGTCTCCTCATCCATGCCGTCCACCTGACGGAGGAGGATCTCGACATCCTGGCCAAGAGCGATGTAAAGGTCGCCCACTGCCCTCGGTCCAATGCGCATCTCGGGGTCGGCCAGGCGCCGCTGAAGGCACTTCTAGGTCGTGGAATCGCGACGGGCCTGGGCACCGATTCGCTTGCCAGCAACCAAAGTCTCAGTCTCTGGGATGAGGTCCGTTTTGCTCATCGGGCGCATGGTGGTCTTCTTTCCCCGGAAGAGTGGATCACCATGGCGACCTTGGGGGGGGCGCAGGCCTTAGGTCTCGATCGAGAGATAGGGACCCTGGAACCTGGAAAGCGAGCTGATCTCACAGCCGTGACGCTGGGCAAGGCAGGAGCGGACCCATATGAGTATCTGCTGGACGAGGCCAGTCCAGAAAAGGTGCGGCTGACCATGGTTAACGGCGTTTCGTTGTTCGAGCGGGAGGAAACGTGAGGCGACCTCGGGTCGGAAAGGTCCGCTACATCAATAGCGAGCCGGTCTATTACGGGATCGAAGAGGGGGCTATTGAGGCTGCTTGCGATCTTGTCGAGGGGACGCCGGCGGAACTCAATCGAATGCTCGAGCAGGGACACCTCGATATCTCGGTGATCTCTTCGGTGGCCTATGCCCAGGCCCCCGAGAAGTATCGACTTTTCCCAGACCTGGCCATCTCCTGTGACGGCGCGGTCGGGAGCGTGCAGTGCCTGAGTCGTTTGCCCCTCAAAGACCTAAATGGAGAAAAGGTTCTCGTCACCCAAGAATCTCTGACCTCTGTCTATCTGCTCCGCCTAATCTTGGAGAGAGGCTACGGGGTGCACCCGGTCTACCTTCGGGGGGACGTGCCCGAGGCTCTTCCCGAAGAGGTGGTCGCTGGTCTCCTCATCGGCGATCCGGCGCTGAGGGCGGGTCATGCACGCAGGTATCCGCACCAACTGGATCTGGGGCAGGGGTGGAAAGAACTCACCGGGCTCCCGTTCGTCTTTGCCCTCTGGGCCGTGCGAGAGGCCTTTTACGAGGTGGATCCTGAAGGGACCCGGGCGCTCCATCGAGCGCTAATGGCTTCCAAGGCATATAGCCTGGGGCGGGCCGAGACACTCAGTGCTGCTCTCCATGCGCGGGTCGGCATTAGCGAAGAGGCCTGCGTGAATTACTTTCGCAAGCAGCTCTCCTTCGATCTTACCCCGAAACACCTCGAGGGATTCGAGCAGTTTCTCAAGATGTCCGAACTGGGGGTGCTCATCCCTCTTCCGGTTCCGTGGCGTTTCTTGGAAAGGGTATAAAGATGGTTCGGAGTGCAGGTCGGGCGGAGGCCCTCCCCCCTTTCATTGCGATGGAGGTGTTGGAGCGCGCTCAGGAGCTCGAGAGGCAGGGGGAACACATCATCCATCTGGAGCTGGGCGAACCCGACTTTCCCACCCCCACCTGCGTCCAGGAGGCGGCGCTGAAGGCCCTGCAGGAGGGGCGGACTAAATACACGCACAGTCTCGGGATCTGGGAACTCCGAGAGGCTATAGCCGAACACTACGCCAGCCGATACCGGGTTCAGGTCTCGCCAGAGCAGATCCTCGTCACGACCGGGACTTCGCCCGCCATGTGGCTCCTCTTCTCGGCGATCCTGGAGTCCGGGGACGAGGTCATCCTGAGCAATCCCCACTACGCCTGCTATCCCAACTTCATCCGATTTGCTGGCGGTCAGCCAGCCTTTGTCTCAGTCCGAGAGCGAGATGGGTTTCAGCTCGACCCCCGGGCGGTTCGAGAGAAAATCGGCGGGCGGAGCAAGGCCCTGCTGATCAACTCCCCGGCGAACCCTACCGGGGCTGTCCTTCCGGAGGCGGTACTCAAGAGCCTGTCCGATCTCGGTCTGTTGATCGTCTCTGACGAGATCTACCACGGTTTGACGTATGAGGGGGAGGAGCATTCGATTCTGGAGTACACCGATCACGCCGTGGTGTTGAACGGCTTTTCCAAGGCCTACGCCATGACAGGCTGGAGACTGGGATACGCCATTCTGCCTCGAGCGCTGACGCGACCGCTGCAGAAGATGCATCAAAACTTCTTCATTTCTGCCAGCGACTTTGTCCAGCGAGCCGCGATCGCCGCACTGAAAGGGGCCCAGGCCGACGTGGAAAGGATGCGGCAGATCTATGACGAGCGGCGCCGGTACGTGGTTGAAGCCCTGCGGCGGATCGGTTTCACCATCTCCCGGGAGCCTCAGGGCGCGTTTTACGTCCTGGCCGATGCGACCGTGTTCGCCAACGACTCGTATCGGCTCGCCTTTGAGATCTTGGAGCAGGCCAAGGTGGCGGTCACCCCGGGGATCGACTTCGGGAGCGAGGCCGAAGGACATATCCGCTTTTCGTACGCCAATTCGCTCGAAAACATCCGGGAAGCGGTTCGGCGCCTTGAGGTCTATCTCTCCGACCGGAGGGGGGGGTGAAGCCCAGGCACGTGGAGGGGTTGATCTTCGACCTGGATGGCACGCTCGCCGACACGCGGGCCGACCTCATGGCAGCGGTCAACAACGCCCTCCAGAGACTTGAAATTCCCCCTCTTTCGATGGAGCAGGTCTGCCAGTATGTCGGGGATGGTGTCCACACCCTCCTCAGCCGGGCTCTCGGTCCCCACCATCAGGACATCGTAGAGAAGGGGGTCGCGCTTTTTCGAGAGTATTACGCGGTCCACCTGCTCGATCAGACTCGGCTCTATGCTGGAGTCCGGGAGACGCTCGAACATTTCCAGGGGAAGCGAAAGGCGATCGTGACCAACAAACCCCTGGATTTCACCCTGCGCATCCTTGCGGGGCTCGAGATCGAGTCGCACTTTGAGTTCGTATTGGGCGGGGACAGCACTGTCGAACGGAAACCGCATCCAGAGCCGGCCAGGAAGATCCTCAGCGCCACTGGAGTCCAGGGTCGATTGGCGGCCATGGTGGGGGATAGCTCCGCGGACATCGAAATGGCAAAACGAGCTGGAATCTATAGCGTCGGGGTGACGTACGGCCTGCGACCGGTCGCGGTTCTCCAAGCGGCGGGACCCGATCTTTTGCTGGATGATCTGCGTGAGCTCCGACACCACCTAGTTTAGCGATGACCGACGACCGACGACCGATGACCGGAGACTCATAAAACCATCATCTGTTAACGGTGGCCGGTCATCGAACAGTGAACTGTGAACCGTGAACCGATCTAGGAGGTCGATGACGCCACCGAAGCGAAAACCCAAGATTCATATCGGCCACCAGGGGACGCTCGGAGACCCGTTTGCCAATCTGGCCGATGATGTCCGACAGGGACTGACCAAGACACCCAAAGAACTGTCACCGAAGTACTTCTACGACGCACAAGGCGCAGAGCTCTTCGAGCAGATCTGCGAGCTTCCCGAGTACTACCCGACCCGGACCGAGCGCGCGTTACTCGAACAGATCGCCGATGAGGTCATCGCGTCGTGTCGAGCCACGACCCTGGTCGAATTCGGCTCGGGCAGCTCCCGCAAGACCCGCATCCTCCTCGATGCGATGGCACACGCCGGCCTGTTAGATCTCTATGTGCCGATCGACATCAGCGAAGATATACTCCGACAGACCGCCCATACGCTCAGTGATGATTATTCGGGATTGCGGGTCCACGGGGTGATCGGTGACTTCGAACACCCGGTCGCGACCCTCTCGGAAGGGGGACCTCGCTTGATTATCTTTTTGGGGGGGACCATCGGGAACCTGACCCCCGATGAAGCCACCGCGTTTCTGCGAAATGTGGGTCGCTTGCTGACTCCGGAGGATCGGTTCTTGCTTGGGACGGATCTCGTCAAGGACGTGAGCCTCTTGGAGCGGGCCTACAATGATGCGGCCGGTGTCACCGCCGCCTTTAACCGGAACATTCTTTCTGTCATCAATCGGCATCTGGATGCCAATTTCGTCCCGGATCGGTTCGAGCATCTGGCGTTTTACAACAGGGAGGCGTCACGAATCGAAATGCACCTGGTGGCCCGCGAGTCTCATCAGGTGTGGATCGATGCCCTTGATCTCGCCGTGGACTTTGCGGAAAGCGAATGGATCCGAACAGAGATCAGTTGCAAATATACCCGTGAAATGGTGGAGACGATGCTCGCCCAGGCCGGGCTTCACCTCGTGCGATGGGATACGGATCAGGACCACCTCTTTGCCCTTTCCCTTTCCGAATCCGTGCAGTAAAATCATCTACTCAGAGTGGCATTTCGCGATTTCACCTCGACCGCAAGGACCATGATCACGAGCCGTGCCGATGTCGTCGGGAGCCTACTCCGTCCTCCATGGCTGCTGAAAGCCCAGCAGGACTTCGCCAGCGACACCATCACGCCATCGGCCTTCAAAGCCATCGAGGATCGGGCCGTCGATGAGGCGGTGGTGCTTCAAGAGGAGGCTGGTCTTGAAGTGGTGACCGATGGCGAGATGCGCCGCCAGTCGTTCCAGAGCCAGATGACGGCGGCCGTCGATGGCTTCGGCGAATGCCCTCCCGAGGCCTTTCTGTGGGGCGATTGGCATGGCGGTGAAGGAGTCGGGGACATGCATCTCGAACGGCCGGCTTCCTTGGGGGCCATTCAGAAACTCAACCGGCGGCGCCACCTCTGTGTGGAGGAGTTTTCATATCTGCGCGCCCGGACGACGCGAATCCCCAAGGTCACGATTCCGAGCCCGAGCCTGTGGGCGAATTTCTGGTCGCCTGAACATTCTCGCGAGGTTTATTCCACCCTCGATGATTTTCTGGCCGATGTCACAGAGATCCTGCGTGAGGAGGTCGCCGAGCTGGTCCGACTGGGGGCGACCTATATCCAGCTCGATGCGCCACATTATGCCCTACTGGTCGATCCGAAAACCCGCGCCTTCTACGAGTCGCAAGGGTGGAGTCTGGACCGCTGGCTGAAACAGGGCGTCGAGATGGACAATGCCGTGATGGGTGACTTTCCGGAGGTGACCTTTGGTTTCCATCTCTGACGGGGCAACCAGGGCAGCCGGTGGCTGGCCGTGGGGGGGTACGAGCCCATCGCCAAGCGCATCTTCACTGACATCCACGCCCAACGACTGTTGCTCGAGTACGATGACGCCCGCTCTGGCTCTTTCGAGCCGCTCAGGGAAGTCCCTGAGGATAAGATCATTGTCCTGGGGTTGGTCTCAACGAAAACCGGCCGCCAGGAGACTCGGGAGGAGCTGACGGCGCGCATTCGGGAAGCCAGTAGCTTTTTCCCCCTCGATCGGCTGGCACTCAGCCCCCAGTGTGGGTTTTCCAGCTCGGTCATCGGCAACCAGATCTCTGTAGAGGATCAGAAGCACAAGCTGCGGGTGCTCGTGAAAACGGCCGAGGCGGTCTGGGCTTAGGCGGGCGGCCCGGCCGGCATGATGACGTTTGACAAGAAGTGGAGAGACGCATGAATGTCCATCCGAATGCTTCCGAGCTGACTCGTACCTTGGTTGATGCCCGATCACGGACCCTCGCGCTGGTCATGGACCTGACCGATGAGCAGTTGATGGGCCCCCGTCTCCCGATTGTGAATCCTTTATTGTGGGAGATCGGGCACGTGGCGTGGTTCCAGGAAAAGTGGGTCTTGCGGCATCGCGACAAAGCCCCACCGATTCGAGCGGATGCCGATGCGCTCTATGACTCCATCGCGATTCCGCACGACACCCGGTGGGATCTGCCCCTGCCATCCAGGGAGGAAACATTAGCCTATATGCAGGAGGTGCTCAACCGACTCCTTGAGCGGCTCAGGACGATTACCCTGGACGCGGAGGAGGCCTACTTCTACCAGGTGGGCCTTTTCCATGAGGACATGCATGATGAAGCGTTCACCTACGCCCGGCAGACCCTGGCATACCCACGCCCCCGCTTCCCCGCGCTGACCCAAGAGGGTGCCCAGACCGGTGGTGGCCCGCTCGCAGGTGATGTGGAGGTTCCCGGTGGGACCTTCCTCCTCGGGGCGACGCCGGATCTCCCCTTTGTGTTTGACAACGAGAAGTGGGCGCATCCCGTCGAGATCCAGCCCTTTCGCATCGCTCGTGCGCCGGTGACCAACGGCGAGTATGTGGCCTTCGTCGAAGACAAAGGATACCTCAGGCGGGAGTTCTGGAGTGAAAACGGGTGGCGTTGGCGAGAGAAACTCGGGGCCGAGCATCCGGTCTATTGGCAGCGTGGTTCCGACCGCCGCTGGTACCGGCGAAGCTATGACGAGATTGTTTCCTTGGAAGAGCACCACGCTATTATTCACGTCAACTGGTATGAGGCTGAGGCGTACTGCCAGTGGGCAGGGTGTCGTTTGCCGACCGAGACCGAATGGGAAGTGGCAGCGAGCGGGGAGCCAACGGCTGACGGCCGTGGAATCACTCAGCACAAGCGGAGATTTCCATGGGGTGATGAGCCGACCTTCGCCGGCCGGGCCAACGTCGACGGCGGTGCGGGAGGGTGCATAGACGTGGGCGCCCTAGCCGAGGGCGATAGCCCCTTCGGTTGTCGGCAGATGATCGGTAATGTCTGGGAGTGGGTGAGCAACGATTTCGGCCCCTATCCCGGGTTCGTGGCCGACCCGTACAAAGAGTATTCGGAGCCGTGGTTTTGGACGCACAAGGTTCTGCGGGGCGGCAGTTGGATAACCCGCTCCCGCATGATCCGGAACACCTGGCGGACCTACTACACCCCGGACCGGCGGGACGCCATGGCAGGCTTTCGGACCTGTGCAAGATGAGGCGGTTCGCAGCCGCGCGCGCGGGCAATAGCCTTCCGGTCATTGGATGTCACAAATCACGCTCGAAAACATCAGTAAGTTTTACGGCGACCAGCAAGCCCTTCTGGATATTGAGCTTACCTTCACGGACGACGTGACCACGGCGGTGGTCGGCCCGAGCGGCAGTGGGAAATCAACACTGCTGCAAATGATCAACGGGCTGGTGAGGCCGAACCACGGCACCGTTGTCGTCTTCGGAAAGCCCATCGACTATCAACGTCTCCCCGAACTCCGCTTGCGCATCGGGTATGCGGTCCAAGGGACTGGCCTCTTTCCGCATCTCACGGTTGAAGCAAACATTACCCTGCTCGCACGACTAATCAAATGGGATGCAGAGCGCATCAAGGCGCGGACCGAGGAACTCATGGAGCTGGTCAATTTGCCGTTCTCCTATGTCCAGCGGTATCCCCATGAGCTGAGCGGTGGAGAGCAGCAGCGTGTCGGACTCTGTCGCGCCATGATGTTGAATCCCCAGGTCTTTCTTCTCGATGAACCCTTCGGAGCGCTCGATCCCATTACCCGCAACGAAATCCAGCGGGAGTTTCTACATCTGCAGCGATCCGAAGCACGAACGATTATCCTCGTGACCCACGATCTTCGGGAGGCGCTAAAACTGGCGCAGCGCCTCGTGATCCTGGACCAGGGACGCCTCGTGCAGCACGGGACATGCGCAGAAATATTGGAAAATCCGGCAAACGGATTCATCCGCAGTTTTTTTCAGTCCCAACTAGAGACCTGATGCTTGGTGTCGACATGCGTGCCCTGATCATTCTGCCGATGACCTTGTTCCTCCTTGTTGGAGGGGCGAATGCTGCGGGGGTCCAAACCGTTGTGGTCGGATCCAAGCATTTCAATGAGGGGTATATCCTGGCCGAGATCATCGCCCAGTTGCTCGAGGACCGGGACTTCCGGGTTGAGCGAAAGTTCGGACTCGGCGGGACGCTCATTTGTTTTGAAGCGCTCAAAAATGGCAATATCGACATCTATCCGGAGTATTCCGGAACGCTGGCGGAAGCGATTCTGAAATTGCCTCGTCGGGTCTCCTATGCCGACCTACGAGGCATCCTGAAGCGGCGGTTTGACATGGATCTGCTCGGCTCCTTTGGGTTCAACAATACTTATGCCATTGCGCTCAGCAGGAGCCTCGCCGAGCAACGCGGGTTGAAAAAGATCAGCGATCTGGCCAGATTCCCGGGTCTGCGCCTTGGATTTAGTTATGAGTTTCTCAACCGGCACGATGGCTGGCCCGGTCTGGCGCGAACCTACGATCTTGCTGTGCGACCCGTGGGGATCGAGCACGGGTTTGCCTATCAGGCGATTCGGGAAAGCAAGCTGGATGTGACGGATGTGTACATCACGGATGGAGATATCGAGAAATTCGATCTCTTCCTCCTCAAAGATGATAAACAGTATTTTCCTCAATACCTGGCAGCACCACTGGTCAGGGCTGAACTGGATGGGAGGGTCAAGCAGATCCTCGGCGGACTCGCCGGGACCATCATGGATGATCAGATGCGGGGGCTCAATGCAATGGTTGTCCTCGAGGGGAAGAGCTTTGCAGAAGTGGCCCACCGATTTCTGAACGAGGCGGGGCTGCTCACGTCCGGAAGACAGCGCATCGAGGAGAGCAAGTGGACCATCATGCTCTTCCGAACACTCACCCATCTCAAGCTGACTCTCATCGCCCTCATCGCAGGGATGGTCGTGGCCATTCCCTTTGGCATCCTGGTGTACCGGGTTCGCGCGATCTCGCGGCCAGTGATGTACATCGCAGGATTGCTACAGACGATACCCTCGATCGCCTTGCTTGCATTCATGATCCCCCTCTTCGGCATCGGCGCGAAACCCGCCATCATGGCGCTCTTTCTCTATTCCCTGCTCCCTATTCTCAGGAACACCGCCGCGGCGCTGTTTTCCATCGACCCCGTACTGAAAAAAGTTTCGGTGGGGATTGGGCTGACTCCACAGCAGCGCCTCCGATATGTCGAGTTGCCATTGGCTGCACCAACGATCTTGGCGGGTATCAGAACCGCGGCCGTCATTAACATCGGCACCGCCACGCTGGCTGCTTTTATCGGTGCCGGGGGGCTCGGCGAGCCGATCGTGACCGGGCTGGCCTTGAATGACACCTCCCTAATCCTGGAGGGCGCGATCCCGGCAGCCGTACTGGCGATCATGACCGAGTGGGCGTTCGAGGGGTTGGAAAAGTTGATGGTCCCCGCGCACTTGCTGCAAAAACCCGCCGAGTAATACATCGTCTCAGTGTTTCTCTGTATGCTAGAATGTTCCCGCTATGCGATGGCTGGTGGATGGATATAACGTGATCCGGTGTGCGCCGGCATTGGCCGTGCGCGAGCAAGAAAGTCTGCAGGCCGGGCGCGAGGCGCTCTGCCGTCTGCTCGTCGCAGCCGCCCGCGCCTCGGGAGACCAATTCACCGTGGTATTCGACGGCATACGTGGGGGCGGGACTGCATTCAGCAGCAGCAGGGTGCGCCTGGTCTTCTCCAAGGCTCCGGAGAGGGCTGATCACATGCTGGCGCGACTCGCAAGTGCAGGTACCGCCGTGGTCTCCAATGACCTGGAGGTACGTCGCAGTGCTACTCGCACAGGGGCCATCGTCGTTACCGCCGATGAGTTTCTCGCTCGACTCCTAGCACCTCCGAGCTCCGACAAGGAGGAAGAGGACGAGCCCCTTCCCCGACCGAAAAAGGGCAATCCGCGCCGACCACCCAAGAAGGCCCGCGCCGCCGCCAGGGCATTGAACCGCCTCGACCGCTCCAGGAAAAGGTTCCCGTAAGCGACCGTTTTTCCCCGCCATGGCCCAGTCTGCCAACCTTCCTTCACCGGGTTAAGCCTATTCCGACCCCTGCAGGGTTCTCGCTCTGAAGCGCCGACCCGCCCGTGGCCCGTCCTTTGCAATACGGGTTTTCAGGACCCGCCGCCGATGCCCACCTGGGGCATTGCCGGAACGGGAGAATGGCTAACGTCGGAGGGAGAAACGTGAACGGTGTACAGTCCGCTATCGTTCTGATCCTTGCACTTCTGTTCTCAGGAAAGGCCTTCGCTGAGCCGCCCAGCGGGTTTGAATTCATTCCGGAGTGGGGAGTCTATGCCCGAGGGGATGACATCTTCTGGCATGGCGGGGTTCAGTGGAAGCTCAGCGACGGCACCTGGGTCAGGCTCGAGGGGGGGAACTGGATCCCCGATTCAAAGCCCCCGGTCGCCATTGTCCGCATCCCCAAGGATAAAGTCCACTGCCCCCCGGGGCTTGCGAAGAAGGGCTGCACTCCTCCGGGCCACCGGAAGAAGAAGGGCTACGGCCACCGCAAATGGAAGTAGGCACTCCCGAAAAGTACTAAGTTCTAATTAGGTGTCAGGGCAAATTTCCATAAAGCCTATAATCCGAGTTTGGATTGAATCGACTTTGGGCCGTCTTCTTGCACACTCGTCCGGCATCATCAAGGTAGAAAAAGCGAGCCAGGGGTGCTAACCAGAGGGCGGAAGGGACCAGGAGGAATCCGGCGAGGGGGAAAGCTCCCCGAGAAGCCGGTCGACGACACTACCGATCAAGGCAGCCTTTAAGGGGTCAACTGCAAGGAACTCCACCCCCATCCCGGGATTGGCACCAGGCCAATTCTCCTCCCCACGCATCCACACCACTTGCACAGGGATCGAGAGTGTATGGGAAGACTCTTGCAGCTTGAAGCGGAGCAAGATCTCAGTCCCCGGTCGGGGCGGGTGGTTGATTGCGATGAACATCCCGTCCTTGCTCAGGTTCAGGCACGTGCCATGCCCGGCCTTCCCCGCCTGGGTGAACTCGACGTCGAACTGGACCGGAACCCGGGAATGGGATTGTGGTGTAGCGTGATGCACCCATTGGCGTATCAGGTCCGGGTCAACGAGAAAGTCGAAGCCCACGCCATGGGGGATGCTGGTCCCCAGACCGATTGGCGTTGGTTTGTCAAGCCAGATGACAAGTCCGCGCAGCGGTTCTTCTTCACACACCTGGACCACTACCGGGGTCCTGAGCGGGATGGTCTCGGGCAGTAGGAGTCCCAGCCCACCGGGACTGATGGAGTTGGTCTTGCCAGTGATGACCTTCGCCATGGACGTTCCCTGGCTTAGAGAAGTACACTGAACGGGTAGATAGGCCACGAGGCGTGGGTAACCGCGGACATTTGTGTAGGAAGACACGAATTTCCTCCAACTACGAGCGTGCCAGACGTTGCTGGGCCGACTGCCGCGCGTAGTATCTCCAGATCTCGTCTCGTTGCTGGAGGCCAAGGTGGGCGAACTCCACTCCGGCCCTTCCTTGACTCGTCCATCTGACTGTGCCGACGGTATTGATCTGGCGCTTGCTGAGCGGGAGGTGAAAACTGAGGAGCAGTTCGGCCCCAAGCGGGACCGTCTCGTGCGTGGTGAGGAGTGCACCCAAGGTCCCGAGCTTGGTGATCCGTCCGTTTCGGGGATGGGTGCCTGGGATTTGGTACTCGATGGGGAGGTCGCAGGAAATACGGGGCGAGCGTCGTGTGTCATTCAAATCTCTCATGGAGCTACCTCCCGCCAGTCAATGCTCAGAGGGATAACCTGGATCTCCCTTTTGTCCCGTAGTAGCAACATCGATGCCATGTCAGTCGGCGAGCGAATGACAGGCAAAGGTTGAAGGAACCAGCTAGGCCCAGTGTGAAGCACAGTGGGGTTTTGCGCCATTATGTACATCTATGTAACGTGACTACGACAATTTGTCGGTGGTATTGTGAGTCCATCTTAGGGAAGACGGCCCTCCGTGAAAACGGGAACGCCATCTGGAGCGCACCGTGAGGGAAAGGAGATACGTAGTCTCCCCTCCTTCACCCGGGTGTGGGAGCCTTCAGGCGGCTGGCAAGGGGTTTCTAGGATATCGGCGGGAGGGTGTCGTCGACCTCGAAGCCGTGGGCTTCGATCATGCGGTGAGTGTCAGCGGCGGCTTGGCCGGGAGTGGTCAGGTAGCCATTTACGAAAAGGGAATTGGCAGGGTACAGGGCGAGGGGTTGCTGTGGCCCGAGGTTGAGTTCCCGGCCGCCTGCCGCCCTGATCTCTTTCGCAGGATTCACCAGGCGGAACAGGCAGAGGGCCTTGAGGCAGCGCTCGGCTGTCAGCTTCTGGTATCCCTCGAGCGGGGTCCCAGGAATAGGATGCAGGAAGTTGACGGGAATTGAGGCCACATCCAGTTCCCGAAGGTTGACGGCCAGATCCATCACGTCCTCATCCGTCTCTCCCATCCCAACAATCCCCCCGCAACACGTACTCAAGCCAGCCCGCCGAACATTCTCGACGGTCCGGACTCGGTCGTCGTAGGTATGAGTGCTGCAGATGGCAGGGTGGAAGCGCCGGGAAGTGTTCAGGTTGTGATTCACACGTTCTACTCCCGCGGCCTTAAGATTCCTCGCCTGCTCCTCGGTCATGAGGCCAAGACAGCAACAGATGTTGATCTGGACCCGTTCACGAATTTCCCGGACAAGGGACGCGACCATATCGACATCCCAGTCCGTCGGGCCACGGCCGCTGGTCACGAGGCAGTAACGGACGGC
>JAAXQN010000197.1 GCA_012974305.1 Candidatus Methylomirabilis sp.
AGATGTGTATAAGAGACAGCTCATCAGGTCTCCGGAGACTGTCAGCTCAATTAAATCGGTTGGTTGGGCTAGGGCGGTGGTGGCCTCAACCACTATCCGATTATGTTGCTCATCCACTTTTACGTTAATGACCTCGATACCTAGGATATCGCCCACATTGTCCGGTGTGAGCTTGAACTGGACAACCAGGAGATTATCGAGGATTGCAGGGGACTCGGCCGTCGCAAGGATCGTGCCGTTGACAGAGAGGATCACGGTGTTGCTGTCGATTTCCGCCCCGTCTGGCAGCTCTATGTAAGCGGTGAGGTATTGTTCCCCCGACATCTCTTGCTCACGGTACGACGTGACTGCAACTTCAAAGACGTCAGGGTCAAGGTCGACGCTGTCGGATTGGGGGACGGGTTCTGGACGAAAGTCGAGGTCGCTCGTGAAACCAGCACCGGTATTGCCCACGAAAGTCGAAATCCCGGTTGTTGGGTCAATGGTGTGAATTTCGCCCCTCAGGTCGGAATTGAGGTCACCGGTGGCGTGAGCAAAGAGAGTCCCGTCGCTGGGTCGAATGCCGAGGCCGTCAAAGAACGGGCCAATTGGGACAGTATTTATTCGTGACGCATCGGCAGGATTCAGTGTGTTCAATGATTCGAAAGCTTGGTTGGTGTTTTCGTTAAAAGCGGTCTGATAGAGCGTGCCATCCGGCGCAAAGGCAAGCCCTCCGCCCGCCCCCCCGTTAGTGTCGCCGACGAAGGTCGCCGCACCGGTGGCCGTATCGATCGTGTACAGCTCGCCCATACGGTCTTGTCCATCCGCGTTGGCCCTGATGCCGTACAGCACATCAGTGCCCGGCTGAAAGGCAAGGTCGCCGATGCTGATTGCAACCCCGCCAGCGGTGATCGGGCCAACCGTTGCAAGCAGGCTTCCAGTGTCGGGATCGATTTGGACAAGTGTGCTTGTGGTGCCGAAACCAAAAATTGTTGAACCGTAGAGCGCCCCGGTCGAGTCAAACGCGATGCCGGTCAACCCACCCGGCGGCGTTATCGGGTCGCCGACCAGCGTCCCGGCTCCCGTGACTTGGTCTACGATCAACAGGGCACCGGGATTGACTATCGAGCCCTTCCCGACGCCACCATACATCGTAAGCGCCATACTTTCGTTCGCCACCAGAAGAAGAGAGGCCGCAAAAAGCCCGATCAGAGTCTTTCTCATAATCACGTTTCTTCCAATGAGTCTGTTGCTCAAATTATTACTGATCGATGAGTGGCTGCGTTATCCCTCGGGTCTGCGCGTCCAGAGATCGGCAAATACTTCCTCTGGCAAAAGCTCCCCCAACGGGAAACAACAGACCGGACACTCAAGGTGCAGTTGTTCAATCGCGAAGTAAATGAGGCCACATTGATGGCATTCTCTGCACGGTATGTTGATCTCGATCATGACGTGCTCCGTGGTGTTTGTTGTGTTGGGGGGGTGCAAGATGTGGGCCAGACCGTTCTGTATCGGTGGAACCATCCGAGAACCACACCGAGCGCAGAGGATCCACCCCAAAGGACCGGCTCTTTGGTCATAAGGCACGGTCATCCATATCCACCAGGTCAAATTGTCCACCGCTCGCGTACGAGTATCCACTCCTGAGACTTCGCCCAAATGCTTGCCTTCTTTCTCTTATTGCCTTGACGGATTGCCTTCCACTTAGACTCCGCCGCAGAGGGTCGCGGGCGGGGGGATGTGCCTCAGTAGGCGGGAAAAAACCAGGCACAGGGGGAAGAATTTTCCAGGGTTTACGGCGCACCCGACCCTTATTTTTCGGGTAGTTATATGGTGGAACAAAAATTGCAACCTTCACGAGCATCGCTTAACTACCGTGCAGGCACGGGAGTTTCGGACTCAAATGGAATGGGGAAAGATGAAGGAATTTGGCCTGAGTCGACAGTTACTGCATGGGCTCCCGTGGTCTTGGCCCACTGCGAGTCATCCGGCCTTTCGTTTCTGGCAGACTTTCTGGCAGACATGGAGACCAAAACATTTTCCGATCGCGTATAAACTGGCGCTTGCCATCACGATTCTGATCACCGGAAGCATGACCTTTCTCGGTGTGGTCATGGTCAACACCCAAACGAAATTCTTTCAAGACCAGATAGATGCCTTTGGCCAAACCGTGGTCAATCAGATGTCCGAATCGGCCAAGGAAATGATACTTGCCAATGATACGTTGGGCCTGAAAGTCCTGACCACCAACCTGGCCTCGGATGAACGCGTCCTCGGTACGGCCATCTATGATCACAAAGGGAAATTGCTGGCGCAGTCCGGGATCACGCCTGCACTTACCGCTTCTTTCGATCCGTCCATTCTCACCTTGGACTGGATCTGGCATCAACCATCGGGCTCACGCATCAGTCTTGTCTCCTTTATTAGTCCGGTGCGGTTCAAGGACATCGAGGTCGCCCGTGTCCTCATCACATTCAGCCGATCATCCATGTATCAGTCCTTGCAGGACTCCGTCCGGAACATCGGCATCGCCACGCTGTCGATGATCGTGCTCGTGATTGGGATCTCGTTTGCCATGTCCAAAGGGTTTTCCCGACCCATTCATCGTCTGGTCGAGGCGAGCCAGGCCGTTGGCGAAGGGGATTTTGAGCATCGCATTCACGAACGGCGTGCCGACGAGATCGGAGACGTGATGGCCGCGTTCGATTCTATGGCGGAAGGGCTCTTGGAAAAGCAAAAGATACGCGAGCGGAAGCTGGAACTCGAGGCGCTTAACGCCCAGCTCGAGGCGGTCTCTACTGCCAAGTCCCAGTTTCTCGCCAATGTTTCCCACGAAGTCCGAACCCCCATCAACGCGATCATCGGCTACTCCGAAATGCTCGAAGACCCGAGCTACAGCTCCCTGACCGAAAAGCAGGTGAGCTATGTTCAGAACATCTCGGCAAGCGCTAGCCACCTGCGCGAGCTCATTAACGACATCCTGGATCTGTCCAAGGTGGAGGCGGGCAAGATCGAGCTCCGCTTCGAGCCATTCCTCGTCCGGGATGCATTAGGGGCGACACTCGCGACCGTACGGCCCCAGGCCGACCAGAAAGGGCTCAAGCTTGTGCTCGACGAGAACGGATGCCCGGAGACAATGGTGGCCGACCTTCTCCGATTCAGGCAGATCCTCTATAACCTGTTGTCGAATGCCGTGAAGTTCACGCCTGAGGGGGGCCAGGTGACCGTGACCGCGCAGCGGAACGGCGAGTCCCTCGCGGTTGCCGTCCAAGACACGGGAATCGGCTTCAAAGCCGAGGACATGCCAAAGCTTTTTGAGGAGTTCACCCAGCTCGATGCATCGCTGGCCCGGCGGGACGAAGGGACCGGCCTCGGGTTAGCCTTGACGAAAAAGCTAGTAGAGCTTCATGGTGGGACGATCCAGGCCAGCTCCCCCGGAGAGGGGCAGGGAAGCACGTTTACATTTACCTTGCCCTTCAATGGTTCAGTATCCTCGGGCCAGCCTGAGGCGCTTACCAAGGGGATCGGAACGGCATGAAGGAGGCCTGTCCTGCCGAGGGTGCCCATTCTACAAATGGGCCTCCGAGGACTGAACCGGTGAACAGATTGCTGAGGGTCATACCATGAAACGCCAGGTCTTGTTATATATCGGTGCTCTGGCTATCGCCACCATGGTCGGGTGTGCCAAGCCCCTCACTCTTAGTTTTAACGATCGCCAAGTGACACCGCAGCAAATTGACCAATTGGTCGCCCAAGAAGAATATGGCGAGGCCCTTGATCTCTTCAACCTTGTTCCTATAACCCACCCGCAGTATGCTCTTTTTCAGAAAAAACTCGCAGATGTCAAGAAGCGCGCAGCCGCCTATGAGAAGACCGTTTTGAAAAATATGCGAGCAAAAATCAAAAAGGGCAATTGGTCCGGCGCCCTCGACGAGGTGGATACCGCCATTGATAAACTGCCCTCCAGTATCGCGTTAAAACAAGGTCGGGAGGAGTTGCTCAGGAAACGCGCGCAGCGCATCGATCAGCTCGAAACAGAGATTTTGATCACCAAGGGCAAATGGCTTGCTCAAGATGCTCCACTGCACGAACAACTTTCCCACGTCGAGTCGCAAGACATGTTCGACAGATGGAAAACATCACGGAAGAAGAGTGAGGTTGAGGAAACGGCCGCGGAACTGTATGAATGCAGTGAACGCGAGATGAAGAACCATAATTTTGAGCAGGCGAGAACATGTCTCACCCTCGCCGAGACCTTGGACGCGTCGGAAAAGATGAAGGCGGCCGCCAAAGAACGTCGTCAGGAAATCGCAAAGCGTGAAAAGCAGGCGAGGAAAGAAAAGCACCAAGGGGATTTTGATCGGCTCGCGAAACAGGCAAAGCAGGCAATAGATAAGGGTCAGTTGCGGAGATCACGAAGAATTGTTTCTCAACTGGCCAAGATCGATCCGGACAATCCGGAAGTCCAGAAGCTCCAGCAACGCCTGAATTCTCTCAAAAACAAAAAGCGCGTGCGCAAAGAAAAGCGTCAACAAGATTCCGAGCGGCTTGCGAAACAGGCACAGGAGGCAATGGATAAGGGGGAGTTACAGAAGGCACAACAAATTGTTCCCGAGCTGGTTAAGATCGATCCGGACAATCCGGAAGTCCAGAAGCTCCAGCAACAGCTCAGTGAGACCGTTTCCGCCAAAGTGGACACGATGCTGAAACGTGGCAGCCAGCTGTATCGCATAGAAAAGATCGCGGAGGCAAAGAAGGTGTGGGAGGAGGTGTTGGAATTGGATTCATCCAACAAGCAAGCGCAGGCGGGCGTGAAGCGGGCAGAGCGCGTCCTGGAAAGACTGCGCCTGTTGGAGGAGAAAGAAAGACCACCCGCAGAGTCAAACCCGTAGCTTCCCTGTATCACCATCCCAGCTTGCGGGCGCTTGTGTGTGCCACGCATCTGGAAGGAACGGGACCAGGTGCTTGACACCCCTTCACGTGTAATGGATACTTAAATCGTATCCAAGACTTGGAGTGATAGAGCACGCCATACGACACCTCCGGTATCAGCGATGACGGAACAGCAGAACAGACGTCTTTCCGGATATGGCACGGCAGATGCGGAACACGGTGAATAAGGTAAGAGAAAAGTACTTTATCGGAAAAGGTTTGGTCCTTCGGGGCGAGATTTCCGGTGAGGGGGACGTCCAGGTGGAAGGTGAGTTCGAGGGAAAGATCAACCTCGCCGGGACCGTCGTCATTCGCGAAGGGGGGAAGATCCAGGGGGACGTCGTCGCCACTCACATTACTGTGGCCGGACTGGTTCGGGGAGATCTTATGGCCTCGGGCAAGGTGGAACTGTCACCGACGTGCCAGCTCGTGGGGTCGGTCCAGAGCAAGGTGCTGACCATACGGGAGGGGGCGGTGGTAAAAGGAAAGATCAAAGCAGAGACTCCACTAAGTCCGGCCGCGGAGTTCGCCGAAATCGCCCGGCTGGTTCAACAGGGGGATGGACGGAACCTCTAGTGCCGTTCCAACTGGATAAGTGGTTCGACAGGCTCACCACTGCGAGGAAGATCGAGGGGCCGAATTTGAGCAGCCTGCCTTGTTGCAAGGGCCGCGATCGAGTGCAGCAAGAAAGTTGGCACAAGTAGTTGGAACGGCACTAGTTATTGACACATCAGCAAAAGAGACGCCCTCTCGAGTGCAGCACGGCCCCGAGAGGGCGTTTGCTTTATCTCGCCTAGACGAGGCGCGCGATGTTCGCAAGCCGACAGGCAGGTGAAAGATCCCCTGTCTTGACCAAATCTGTCACGACCGTAAAATGACCTCGACCTTCATCAGAAAAGTCAACGACTTGGCGGTGTAGCTCAGGGGCAGAGCAGGGGTCTCATAAGCCCAAAAAAGGGGTTGCAGGAAAGGTCGCGCCAAACCTGCAATCCCTTTCTTTTTCAAAAGATAAGGCTTTTCTCCCACGTCTCTCCTTTGCCCTCATTTCTGCC
>JAAXQN010000129.1 GCA_012974305.1 Candidatus Methylomirabilis sp.
CCAAGATGTCCAACACCTGCGGCGACGCTTCTCGCCCCTGGTAGTACGCCAGCGCCATCTCCAGATATTCCCGCTGGATCTCGACCCCGCTCAGCTCGACACCCCGTTTCAACCGTACCTTTCGTTTGCACGTGACGTCGTGGGAGATTTCCTTGATCGCCCGGACCGGATCTTCCAACGCCAGATCTTTCCGGATCCACCCATCCTCCACCATGCTCAGGACGATCGCCGCCGTTCCCACCTTTAAATAAGTGGCGAACTCCGCCATATTGCTGTCGCCCACGATGACGTGCAATCGGCGGTACTTTTCTTCATCTGCGTGCGGCTCGTCCCGGGTGTTGATAATCGGACGTTTTGCCATGGTGTCGAGACCGATCCAAGCCTCAAAGAAATCGGACCGTTGCGAAATCTGGTACTCCACAGGGTCAGTCTGATTTTCCGCTCCCACCTTCCCGGCCCCGGCGAAGACCTGCCGCGTCACCAGGAAGGGAGTAAGACCCTCAACGACCTTCTCGAAGGGAGCACCCCGATCCATGAGATAATTCTCATGGGAGCCGTAGCTGTTTCCTTTTCCATCCGTGTTATTCTTGTAAAGGTAAAGTTGCGCATCAGGTGGGAGGAGGCGGTTGGCCGCCTGCCGACTCATCTCGACAATCCACTCCCCGGCCTTTTCATAGAGCACTAGATCCCGGGCGTTCGTCACCTCGGGCGAGGAGAACTCCGGATGTGCCCCGTCCACGTACAGACGCCCTCCGTTGAGCAGGACCTTGTTGATGGCCCGGTTGTCCTGTTGGCTGGGTCGTTCCCGCTCGCCGCTCACCTCGAACCCGCGGGCATCGAGCAAGGGGTTCTCCCCAGCATAGTCCCAGATCGCCTTGATCGCCTGGACCACCTCATGGCTGTTGATGAGGAGGATGGAATTCCCCACCGGATCGAATCCCTGAGTATTCCGGGCGGTGATGCCAAACTCGGTCTCGGTACCTACGATCTTCTCAACCGCCATAGTCTCGCCTTTGAGGACTTCCTGCCCCCTCCCTCCACACTCCGACCGACCCTCTCCCTACTCTTCTTATTATAACGAAAAACGCCCACAATACCACCATGGAGTTTTTCGTAGAATTTTTGACCACTAGGATGAAACGATCAAGGAAGGAGGATGGATCACCTGAAGGCCGCCCCACCCACGGACACGTCATAGGCTACAGATAGTGTCCTGGGGTGACGGTTTCGACCCTGGGCTGCTTTTCACTGCTCCGCGGGAGGGGCCGGACAGCGACGATCCGTTCGGACTTGCGCCCTGCGATCTTGGCCCAGTCATCGGGATTGGTCGTGTTGGGCAGGTCCTCATTCTCACACCAGGTCCTGCCGCGTGATCCCTTCCTCTCCCGTCCGAATCTGCCGCTTCACCGCCGCCTTCTTCGCCCGTGTGCAGACGCTCTGGATCATCGCCCCCGAGACGAAATCCCGAAAGTAGAGGATCTCCCGTTCCCCATTCTGATATGTCACCTCTAAAAACCGGTTCTCGTCCGAGGTGGCGTACAGGATCTCCATCGCCGCCTCGATCAGGCTCTGGATCACCCGTCCCCGGTCGCCTTCCGCCTGTGCCACGTCCGCCGCCGCCAACGGGAGGTCCGGCGTCAAGTACTTGCCAAAGATCTCCTGGGCCGCCTCCTGGTCCGGCCGATCGATCTTGATCTTCACATCAAATCGGCCCGGCCGCAGCACCGCCGGGTCGATCAGATCTTGCCGGTTCGAGGCCCCCACCACGATGACGTTCGTCAACCCCTCCATCCCGTCCAGCTCCGCCAAGAATTGAGGGACGATGGTCGATTCCACATCCGAGGAGATCCCCGACCCCCGCGTCCGGAAGAGACTGTCCATCTCGTCGAAAAAGATGACCACCGGCATCCCTTCCGTCGCCTTCTCCCGCGCTCGCTGGAAGATCTCGCGAATCTTCCGCTCGGTCTCCCCCACGTATTTGTTCAACAGCTCCGGCCCCTTGATGTTGATGAAGTAGCCGGTGATCGCCTTGCCCGTCTTTGCGCTCAGCTGCTCCGCTAACGAGTGGGCCACCGCCTTGGCGATCAAGGTCTTCCCGCACCCCGGGGGCCCGTAGAGTAGCACCCCTTTCGGCGGTTGCAGTTTGTGTTGCCGGAAGTAGTCCGCGTACAGGTGGGGGAGTTCCATGGCGTCCCGGATCATCTCGATCTGGGCATTCAGCCCCCCGATGTCCCCGTAGCTGATGTCCGGGACCTCCTCCAAGAGCAGATCCTGTACCTCCCCCCGCGGCAGCTGCTCCAAGAGATACCCCGACCGCATATCGTACAGGAGCGGATCCCCCGCCCGCAGCGTCACTTCGGCGAGGGGCCCTGCGAACTCGGCCACCCGCTCTTCATCCGCCCGCAGGTTGATGATCGCTCGCCCCCCCTCCAGCCGTTCCTTGAGGTGCACTACCTCCCCCTGCACCTCATAGGCCTTCACCTCAATGACGTTGAGGGCCTCGTTCAGCACCAGCTCCTGTCCCGGACGCAGCGTCTCCCCCTGCAGCGCCGGGTGGAGATTGACCTTCAGCTTCCGCCCCCCCGTCCAGACCGTGATGGTTCCATCCGCGTTCGTCCCCGCGAAAATCCCGTACGAGGCCGGCGGCGCCGTCAGCTTCTCCACCTCTTCTTTCAGCGCCATGATCTGCTCCTTCGCCTGGGTCAGCGTCTGCACCAGCCGCTCGTTCTGCCGCTGGGCCCGGTCCAGCTGCTCCCGACTCTGTTGCAGCCGTGCCCGCAGTAACTCGAACTCCCGCGGTACCTGCTCCAGCCGGCGGCGCAGCTGGTACACCTCTTCCTCCAGCCCCTTCACCTGCCCCTGGAGTGCCTCG
>JAAXQN010000041.1 GCA_012974305.1 Candidatus Methylomirabilis sp.
GACCTATTTCGGGGAGATGCAAACCTATGTGGACTTCGAGGATATCACCCAGGGGATCCTCAAATCGTTGAGCTTTGGGCTGCTGATGACGTGGGTCTGCTGTTACAAGGGGTTCCATACCGAGTACGGGGCAGAGGGTGTGAGCCGGGCCACCACCGAGGCCGTGGTCATGTCGTCGGTGTTGATCCTGATCTGGGATTACTTTCTCGGCTCGGTCCTGTTATAGCGTGGGGGCACATGGTCACGATTCGCAATTTACACAAGTCCTTCGACGGGCAGTGGGTCCTTCGCGGTGTGAATCTCGAGGTGGCCCAAGGGGAGATCCTGGTCGTGATCGGCCGGAGCGGCGAGGGGAAAAGTGTCCTCCTGAAGCACCTGATGGGTCTCCTCAAGCCGGACCAAGGGCAGGTCATTATCGACGGTGTGGAGATTACTCGGCTCCGTGGGGAGGCCCTTGACCGCGTCAGAGAGCGCTCCGGGGTGGTCTTTCAAGGAGGGGCGCTCTTTGACTCGTTGACCGTCTATGAGAACGTGGCCTTTCCCTTGCGGGAGAAAACGCGCCTTCCGGAGATGGCCATCCGGGAGAAGTGCCTGTCCCTTTTGAAGCAGGTGGGCTTGGCGGGCATGGACCACAAGTTTCCCGCCGAGGTGAGCGGGGGGATGAAGAAACGCGTCGCCTTGGCGCGCGTCCTGACCATGGAGCCGGAAATCGTCCTGTTCGATGAACCGACGACCGGTCTCGATCCGATCATGGTCAATGCGATTCACCGGCTGATCCTTGACCTGCATCGGCGCGTCGGCTATACGGCCATCATGGTCAGTCACGAGATCCCCGAGATCTTTGGTATTGCCGACCGCGTGGCCATGTTGCATAAGGGGGTGGTGGTCGAGGAGGGACCTCCGGAGGTGATACAATCCTCCACCAATCCGGTGGTCCGACAGTTTATCAGCGGCGATCCAGAGGGGCCGATCCAGCCGGACTGATGGGAGCGTAGGATGAGACGCATGGATCTCGAGGTGGTCGTAGGCATCTTCCTGCTGATGGGCATCTTTGCCCTCGGGTATATCTCTGTTCGGCTGGGCAAAATGGAGGTCTTCGGATTGGGAGGATACGTGGTCTACGCAGACTTCCCCACCGTCGGTGGATTGAAGGAAGGGGCGGCGGTCGAGATCGCCGGGGTGGGGGTCGGTCGGGTCCAGGACATTGCGTTGGTCAACTACCGGGCGAGAATCACGTTGCTGATCAACAATGGCATCGAGCTGCAGGAGGATACCATCGCCTCTGTCAGGACGAAGGGGCTTATCGGCGAAAAGTATGTCCTGCTCAGCCCCGGAGGGTCCGATGAGATTATCGCTCCGGGAGACAAAATTCGCGAGGTGGAACCACCCCTTGATCTCGAGGAGATGATCGGTAGTCTTATCTTTGGAAAGTTTTAGGGGCCGAGAAACTCTTGTGCCGCAAAGGAGGAATCCCATGTCCACATATATAGTGTCTGGTCTCTGCTCTCTCCTGCTCCTGTTGGCACCTGTTTCGGCAGCCGCTCAAGGTAAGCCCCCCGGTGAAGGGAAAAGGAAGTTGGTCATCAGTCTCCAGGACGCCATCAAGCGGACGCTGGCCGTGAGCAATAGGATTAAAGAGTCCCGCGCCGGTGTGGACGCGAGCCTCAGCTTAAAGCAACAGGCTGACGCCGCCAGGTGGGCACAGGTCGATGCCAACCTCTTCGGGGGCCCGTCCACCAAAAACGAGCTGCTCAACGAAGGGCGGGGGACGGGCGTGGGCATCATCAACTCCAAGACGGAGACGGGTGACATCAAGGTCAACGGCGTCTTTGGCCGGGCCGTCATCCGCGTGGTCCAGCCCCTCTACACCTTTAATAAGATCGGCTCCTTCCGGGAGGCGGCCAGCCGGGGTGTGCGGGTGAGCCAGGCTGCCGTAGGTCAGCAGGCCTCCGAAGTCGTCCTGCAAGTCAAGCAGGCGTATTACGGGGCCCTACTGGCTAGTGACACGCGGGCATTCCTCAAGGGCCTCCTGAAGGACATCCGAGGTTCCCTGAAAACGACCGAACGACGGGTCGAGGCGGGGTCTGCCGCAGCGACGTTAGGGGATGTGTACCAGTTGCGCTCCTTCGCGGCGAGGATCGAGAAGGGGATTGCCGATGCCGGGGAGGGGCACACGATCGCCAGGGATGGACTTCGCACACTCATGCAGCTGGAACCAGGAGTGCAGTTCGAATTGGGTGACAAGAACCTCACCTCCACCACCGTGGCCCTCAGGAGGGTCGAGGACTATGAGCAGACCGCCGATGAGATCCGCCCCGAGTTTGTGCAGCTCAGGGAGGGGATCAAGGCCCGGGAGGCCCTGGTGGAGGCCGCTGTTGCCGACCGGTATCCGGTAATTTTCGCCGCGGCCTTGGCCGATGTGGCTGGGGCGACCAATCGCGATCGGAGTCGCGTCCCGATCATTACCGATCCGTTGATGCACTCACAGGGCGGGTTTTTCCTCGGCCTCAATTGGCACTTCGACTTTGGGATCGTGGAGGGGAAGATCGACGAGGCCAGGGCAGAGCATATGCAGCTGATCTACAAGAAGGACTTTGCCGATCTGGGGATCCCCTTCCAGGTGCGGAAGGCATACGAGGAGTTCCAGACGGCCACAGAGAACATCAAGAACACCAAGGACGCCTACCGGAATGCCCGGCGGTGGCTGGTGACGGCCGTGGCGAATCTTGACCTGGGAATCGGTGAAGTCGTTCAGCTCACCCAGGCGTTCATTCTCTATATCGAGTTTCGGGTCGAAAACTTCAGGGCCATCCACGCTCAGCGCATCGCCCTCGCCAACCTGGACTTTGCGACCGGGGAGGCTGCGAAGAGCTTCACGGTGCAATAGGACGTGTGGGCGAGGCGAACAGGGGCGTGTGAACTCATCAGGAAGGGGGGGACGATGGGTAAGGTAATACGGAAGGCCTTGATCCTTTATGGGATGAGTGCCCTGGTCTTTTCTTCCTTGTCCTTCGCCCAGGCCGGGCCGACGGTGCAGGTGAGGGGCACGATTGACAAAGTCCTCGACATCTTAAAGGACCCGGCGCTGAAAGCCCCGGAGAAGAAGGGGGTCCGGGTGGAACAGCTGAGGAGGGTTATTTTTTTCCGATTCGACTTTCCGGAGATGGCGAGCCGCTCCCTCGGGATGCATTGGCGCAAACGGACTGCCCAGGAGCGGGAGGAGTTCGTGGCCATCTTTTCCGATCTTTTGGCGCGGTCGTACCGCAAGAAGATTGAACGCTATACCGATCAGGAAATCGTCTACTCTAAGGAGCGGGTGGACGGGAAGTATGGGGTCGTCAGCACCGCGATCTCTGACAGAAGGGAGAATGTGGAAATTCCCATTGAATACAGGGTCATCCGCCGCAACGACCAGTGGAAGGTCTACGATGTGGTGATCGATGGCATCAGCCTGGTCAGCAACTATCGGAGCCAGTTTAACCGCATCATCCAGAGGGGCTCGTATGCCGAGCTTGTCAAAAAGATGCGGGTCAAGCAGGAGACGGAATTGGCGGAGGAGAGCGCTGCCTCCACGCGAAAACAGTAAACGGAGTTCCAGGGAGGATCAGTACCGATTATGGCCCGGCGGTGGTCCCGTGTGATTCTGAACTCTCCTCGTGTCGTCCTCCTCTTGACGAGTCTGCTCGCTGTGCTCTCTCTGCTGGTCGCGGCGCGTCGGATGGAGATTCGCCCAAGTCGGGCGGAGCTGGTCTTTACCGATCAGCGGCTTGCCCAAATGAAGCGGGCCTATAAGCGGGAGTTTCCAGACCGGGATGGCGTCGTTGTGGTCGTGGACGCCACGGATCTGTCCCGGGCAAAGCAGTTTGTCTCGAGCCTGGCCGTGCGACTCCAGAGTGACCCGGAGCACATCGCTGAGGTGTTTTATCGGGTCGACGGGGCCCCGTTCGAGGCTCATTCCCTCCAGTACCTGACTCCGGAGGAGCTGGAAGAGGTCCACGGCAAAATCGATGACCACCGCGAATTGATCCGGGACGTGACCACCGCACCGGGGCTCAACACCCTGTTTGCGGGCATCAACCGGGAGATGGGTCAGGCCCTGGTCGGGCATTTCTTTACCGGCTTCCTTGAGGAGGAGAACAAGTCGGGTGAGGTGGATCTCGTATTCCTCAACTCCATGCTCCGGCAGGTCCGGGACTGGTCGAACGGCGTTCGCTCCTTCGGTTCACCCTGGGGCGCGTGGTTGGGTACCGGCAAGGAACCGGTCTCGGAGGGGTACCTGCTGACCGCCGGAAAGCGGTACCTCGTTCTCCTGGCCAATATCCGGGAGACGGGCGGGCAGAGCCTCGTCCCGAGCCGGGAGTCGATCGAGCGGATCCGGACGGCCATCGCCGAACTCCGTCGAGAGTACCCGGGCATCGAGGCCGGGGCCACCGGGTCCGATGCACTGGCGTCGG
This sequence comes from Candidatus Methylomirabilis sp., assembly GCA_012974305.1. Taxonomy (GTDB): domain Bacteria; phylum Methylomirabilota; class Methylomirabilia; order Methylomirabilales; family CSP1-5; genus CSP1-5. The sequence continues at coordinate 4,455 of JAAXQN010000041.1, forward strand.
ACGAGATGGTGACCGCGAGACGGGATGCCACCGTGGCCACCATCCTCGCCATCGTGGGGGTGACCTTCCTCTTTATTATGTTCTGGAGAAACATCTTGACCCCCCTGCGGGCTCTGCTCAGCCTGGCCGTGGGGGTGTGTTGGACTTTTGGCTTTATTTCCCTGACTGTCGGCTCCCTCAATATCCTGAGCGCCATGTTCATCCCGATCCTCATCGGCTTGGGCATCGATTATAATGTCCATCTCTTGGAACGCTTCAGGGAGGAGCGGGCAGCGGGGTACGACCCTGGTGAGGCGTTGGAAAACACCTTCCGAAAGGCGGGCGCGACCACTGCCACGGGGGCGATCACGACGGTGGTCGCTTTCTATAGCCTGCTCCTTACCAATTTCAAGGGCCTGGTGGAGCTGGGCTTCATCACGGGCAGTGGCCTGCTCCTCTGTCTCGGGGCGGCCTTCACGGTCCTCCCCGCTCTGCTGATCCTGCAGGAGGGGCGGGCGGGGACGTGGACCGTTGCACGACCGACGGCGTTCTTGAACATGTTCGAAGGGTGGAGTCATCATCCGCGGATCGTCATGGTCGGGGCGGCCCTGCTGGTTGCGATCTCCCTTCCGGCCCTCGGCAAGATTCAGCTTGATTTCAACCTCTTGGAACTCCAGGCGCGTGGGACGGAATCGGTAGATTGGGAACACCGGCTTCTGGCCGAAGGGGGAACCTCCACCTGGTATGGGATCGTCCTCGCTCGGTCGCCGGAGGAGGTGGAGGCCAAGACAGGCAGCCTGGAGGCGCTGCCATCGGTGGACCAGGTCGAGTCCATCTTCTCGTTCCTCCCGGAGCAGCCCGGGGAGAAAATAGGTGCCATTCGGGCGCTCAGGACTCCGCTCGAGAAACTTCCTGCCGCCTTTGGAGGTTTGGAACCGGTCAACCTCAAGAGGCTGCAGACGACCTTTGAACGGATGCGATTCAAGCTGGGAGACAAGGAGCGCTTCTCCTCGGCGCCCGATGAGGAGCTGGAACAAGCCCGGGGGCTTCTCGACGCCCTCAGGGCCCGGCTTGGAGCCGGCAATCTTGGTGAGCTGACACGGGCTCTGGCTGCGTACCAGACCGAGCTCTTTGCCGACTTCGAGCATAAGATCACCGTGCTCCGCAAAAATCTCCAGGCGAGCCCGATGACGGTGGCGGATCTGCCACGAGATCTCACGGATCGTTTTGTCGGGAAAGAGGGGACCTATCTGCTCAAGGTATTTCCCCGGGGGAATATCTGGGGGCGGGAAAGAGTCCAAGAGTTTGTGAGCGAGGTCCGGTCCGTGGACCCGGATGCCATGGGGGATCCGATCTCCGCCTGGGAACACGGTACCACCATGGAAAGAGGGTACCTGCGCGGCGGTTTGTATGCGGCGATTGCAATGGGGGTGGTCATCCTCTGGTCCTTCGGCAGCCTGGCGCACTTGCTCTTGGCCACGCTCCCCCTCGTCGTGGGGGGGGCCTGGACCCTCGGGATCATGAACCTTTTCCAAGTCAACTTCAATTTGGCGAATCTCATTATCCTCCCCCTGATCGCGGGGTACGGGATCATGAACGGTCTTCACATCGTCAAGCGGTATCAGCAGCAGGGGGGGAAGGGGCCCATCGTCGCCAACAGCACCGGTCGGGCGGTCTTCCTCTCTGCCACCACCACCATGGTGGGCTTTGGGAGCCTGATGGTGGCGAGCCACCGGGGGATTTTCAGCCTTGGCTTCCTCTTGTCCGTGGGGGTGGGGAGCATCCTGCTGGCTTCGCTGACGGTGCTGCCGGCCCTGCTCTTTAGCCTCTACCGCATGAAGAAGACCGAGGTCGTGCAGGATGTTCCTCAGGCAGTCCTGTATTCCAAGGGGTCCTGGCAGCCACCTAAAGGGGGGAAGCAATGATGAGCGATCCCACCCCACGGAGGCCACGCGTGATTTTCCGCATCTTCTGGCTCGGGATCCTTTGCCTGGGAGTTGCCCTTCCGGTTTCGCTTAGAGCGAGTGAAGGTCAGCCCGTGAATCGGGTGCGGGATACCCTGGAAACGGCCCTGCGCATTCTCAAAGATCCCGCCTTGCAGGGTCCAGAGAATGAAGCGGCACGAAAGCAGCAGGTTCGGCAGCTGATTGCCGACCGCTTCAACTACTCGGGAATGGCGGAGCGATCCCTGAATTCCCATTGGGGCGAACTGACCCGGAAGCAGCGCCAAGAATTCGTGAGCCTCTTCGGGGATCTCTTTGAACGCTCCTATAGCCGCATGGTCCTGCATTCGCTCCCCGACCAGCGGATTACGTACACGGGAGAATCGATGAACGGGACACACGCCGTGGTCAACACGATTCTCGTGGATAAGCGAGGCGATCGCCTGCCGGTCGATTATCAACTCGAGCGGCACAAAGGCAGCTGGGAGATGTTCGATGTGGTCATCGACGGGGTGAGCATTGTCTCCAATTATCAGTCACAATTCAACAGGATCATCGAGACCACCTCGTTCGATTCGCTGGTGAAGAAAATGCGCGTCAAACAGCAGGAGGAATGATTCCGTCTTTTCACGTCACGAAGATGAGGGAGGCGAATGCGACGGCCGTACGGACCGCTTCTCTTGGCAATGGCCCTGGGGATGCTCCTCCTTCCAATGCAGGGGTGGGCAGCGGGTGATGGCCCGGAGTCATCCAAGCAAGAGAGCGCAGCCGCCCCGGCTCGGCTGTTCGGATCCGGCAAGCAGGAGATTGCCATCGCGGTCGGATATGCGATTCCCTTACCCGTCGGAAACACGACCGCTGAGATTGATGACCTTCAGTATGTCTTTCTGGCCCCGCGGTGGGGTATCGGCATCACGAACCCCCTGGGGGGGGACGCCTTTTACCGGGGTAACTTTGAGCTGCTGGTGGAAGGGCAGTTTTTCTTCGAGACGGAGCCCACGAGCGGGTGGGGGGGGGGATTTGCCTTGCTGTTCCGGTACAATTTCCTTCCCGACGGCAAATTCATTCCCTTCGTGGAGGCCGGGGCAGGCATTCTCGGTTTGGACTTTGATGTGGCTGGTCAAGATGACGGCTTCAATTTTTCACCCCAAGCCGGGTTGGGCTTTCATTACTTCCTCTCTGAGAATACGGCACTGACCGGCGAATGGCGGTGGCTCCATATTTCGAATGCCGACACCCGCGAGCCGAACTTTGGCATCGACTCGAGCCTGTTTCTCATTGGGGTCTCGTTTTTCTTGGAGTGACGGCATTTATTATGTATTATTGTTGAAGATATCAGCAGGGAGGAGACAAGGAATTGACATCTTGGACGATTGAAGAGGGTCCCGCTATGCAGGGGGTGGAAAAGGCGATCCACCGGACGCAGGAGTATGTCCTGAGCATCCAGCATCCGTTGGGTTATTGGATAGGCGAACTGGAAGCGGATAGCACCCTGACGTCTGAGTACCTCATGCTCCGCCGCTTTCTGGGGCGGGTGGATCAGAACCTGGAACGAAAGGCCGCCAATTACCTCCGGGCCAAGCAGCTGCCCGATGGGGGATGGGATCTCTTTCCGGGAAGTCCCAGTGACATCAGTGCCACGGTCAAGGCCTACTTCGCCTTGAAGCTCGTAGGCCACGGTCCCGACGAGCCCTTCATGGCCAAGGCCCGGGAAAATATCCTGGCCAAAGGCGGGGTCACCAAGGCCAACGTCTTCACCAAGATTACCCTCGCCCTGTTCGGGCAGTACGACTGGCGGGGGATACCGGCCATGCCGATAGAAATCATGCTGCTCCCGCGCCAGTCCTATTTCAACATCTATGAGGTCTCGTATTGGTCCAGAACGGTCATCGTCCCCCTCTGCATCCTCATGGACCTCAAGCCGGTCTGCCGGATCCCGGAGGCGGCGCGCATTGATGAACTGTACGTCCCGTCCCGAGCCGAGGCCGATCTGCGATTCCCGCTCAGCGACCAGCTCATTTCGTGGAAGAACTTTTTCATCGGGCTGGATAGGCTGCTCCCCAATCTAGAGAACTGGGCCCCACGTCCCTTCCGGGCTCGGGCGCGCCAGCGGGCGTTGGCCTGGACCCTGACGCGGATGGGGCCGGGAGGCTTGGGCGGGATTTATCCGGCCATGGCCAACGCGGTGATGGCCTTGCACACCCTTGGCTACTCTGAGGACCACCCCAAGATGGCCGAGGGGTGGAAGGAGATCGAACTCCTCGGGATCGAGGAGGTTGACACCTTTCGTATGCAGCCCTGTCTCGCTCCCATCTGGGATACGTCCCTTGCGATGAACGCCCTGGTGGAGTCTGGCCTGCCCGCGAACCACCCGGCACTGCTTAACGCTGCCGCGTGGCTGGTCCAAGGGCAGATCCTACGACGCGGTGACTGGCAGGTGAAACGGCCGAATCTTCCTGCGGGGGGATGGCCATTCCAATTCCGGAACGACTTCTATCCGGACACCGATGATACCGCCATGGTGCTGATGGCCCTCAAGAAGGTCCGGCTGCCGGATCGGACCGACATCCGACAGATCATCAAAGTGGGCCTCGGCTGGTTTCTCGGCATGCAATCAGAGAGTGGCGGATGGGGCTCTTTCGATGCGGACAACACCCGTTTCCTCCTCAATCACATTCCCTTTGCAGACCATGGGGCCCTCCTCGATCCGCCCACCGAGGATTTGGCTGGACGGGGACTCGAGACGCTCGGAACTTACGGCGAAACCGCCGCGCATCCCGAGGCGGCCAGGGCGCTGGCCTTCATCAAGGAAACGCAGTGTGCAGATGGCTCCTGGTACGGTCGCTGGGGCGTCAATTATATCTATGGGACGTGGTCGGTCCTCCGAGGCCTTCAGGCCATCGGGGAAAATATGAATGCTCCGTACGTCCGGCGGGCCGTTCGATGGCTGGAAGAACACCAAAATGCGGACGGCGGATGGGGAGAAACCCTTTTGAGCTATGCGGACCCGGCCCTCGCCGGGAAGGGGGAGAGTATCCCCAGCCAGACCGCCTGGGCGCTTCTCGGACTTCTCGCGGCGGGAGAGGCGAGGAACCCGGCAGTGGCCAGGGGGATCCGGCATCTGGCTGAAACCCAGCGTCCGGACGGCTCTTGGGACGATCCCCGTTGGAACGGGACCGGCTTTCCACGTGTCTTTTTCCTCAAGTACCACCTCTACCCGGTCTATTTCCCCCTGTGGGCCCTCGGCGTTTACCGAGAGGCCCTGTCAAGAAGTCAAGCCCAATTCTGATTTCCCTAAACACGGCTGGTGTGTATAATTGCCTATATTAACGGCCACGATTGGCGGGACCTCCTGTCCACGCCCCAGGCTGCGAGTTCCCCGGCCTACCAATGGACGTCCTTACCCGACGACATTGTCTTTCCGTGACGGGATCATCCAAAAGGTACAGGCTCAGGAGGGTCAAGGAGAAGTAGCCATTGAATCAAGGAGTCTCGAAAGGTGCATAGGCGACAGGTGCTGAGGCAGCTCGCGAATGTCGGGTTGGTCGTGGCCGGTGTCGCCCTGATCGCATGGATACTCTGGGCGGTCGGGTGGCCGGCCATTGAAGCGAACCTCTCGGTGATCGGGGGGTGGTTTGTTGCCCTGGCGGCCTTCTATGTATTTGCCGAACTTGCCTTTACGGCCGGATGGTGGGTCCTCATCGATCGACAGTTGCGGCATTCGAAATTCATGAGGCTCTTTGGGGTGTACCTCGCGAGTCATACGATTAACTACCTGATCCCCTCAGGCAATTTTGCGGGAGAACCGGTGAGAGCCGATTTGTCGCGCGAAACCCTGGGACTGAGCCATGCGCTCGCCTCGATTACGGTTCACAAGCACGCCGAGTTCTTGTCACAATGGCTGTTTCTGACTGCTGGCATGGCGGTCTGCCTCACGCAATTTGATCTGTCGACACCGATGAAGCTGGCCGCCGCGGCACTGCTCGGTGGGCTGGGAGTTGCTCTTGTCCTGATGACGTGGGCACTGCGGAAGGGGTCTTTCTTGCCAATGCTGCATTGGTTGGCTCGCTGGAGACTTCTTGCTTCCCGGCTCCAATCGTATCAACCGATGGCAGAAGCCATTGATGCGAATATCCAGACTTTCTATAGTAGCAAGCAAGGCCACTGCTTCGCTGCCGCTACGGGCTGGTGTCTCGTCGGATGGTGCGGGGGGCTCGTGGAAACCTACGTGATCCTGCGTCTGCTGTCCCCGACAGCTGGGTGGGAGACGGCGGTGGCCGTAGAGACGCTGGCAATGATCCTCAACAGCCTGCTAGTGTTTGTCCCGGGGCGCATCGGCATCGCGGAAGGGGTGCGGGTTGGGGTGTTTGTACTACTCGGCCTGCCGGCCGCACAAGGGGTCGCCTACGGGCTTGTGCGCCGGGGTCGAGAGCTGATCTGGATTGTTCCAGGGTTGGTAGTGCTGCTGAAGAGGTATGGCGGACGCCTTGGTCGGCTGGGGCTCCCTGAAGCGCCAAGCGGGACATCGTTGCAGGAACGTGACTCAACCATTCCGAAGTTCTCGGCCGACCGTGGGTAAGACCGCATGGACCTCGATGCTGTTCGACTTTGGCGGGACGTTGGATGCCAACGGTATCGCCTGGAAGGAGCGATTCTTTCGCTTGTACCGTGACGAAGGTCTTGGACTCTCATCCGAGCAGTTTGATCGGGTCTTCTACACGGCCGATGACGCGCTCGTGGGAACCATTCCTTCCACCTTTTCGTTTCGGGGTACGGTGGGGCGGCTCGCTCAGGGTGTGGCAGACGGGCTCGGCGTGCAGGACCCCATGCTTGGTGAAAGGATTGCCAAGCGTTTTCTGGACGAAGCGCTGGAGCGGCTTGGTGCCAGCGCACAACTCTTGGATGAACTCAGCCAGCGGTATCGGCTCGGGATTGTCTCGAACTTTTATGGCAACCTCGCCACGGTCTGCGATGAGGTGGGGCTCAGCCCTTTCCTGACGGTCGTCGTGGACTCAACACAGGTGGGTTGCCTCAAGCCGGACCCGCAGATCTTTCGGGTGGCACTGGCGGGGTTGAAAGCCGAGCCGGCAGAGACAGTTTTTGTGGGCGATTCCGTGCCCCGGGACATGGCTGGCGCCCGCGAGGTCGGGATGGCCCATATCTGGCTGATGTCCGAGACGCTTCGAAAATCAGGAGTGTGCTGTCCGAACGACCCTGTGATCCATACCCTTGATGGATTGCGGGAGTTATTGTTGTGAACGGCGAGCCGATCGTGAAGGGAGGGATCATCGCGGCAGGGGCAGGCGTCCGCCTTCGGCAGGCAGGCTGGACGATGCCGAAGCCTCTGGTTCCCGTGGCCGGGATGCCGTTGATCGAGCACGTTATCCGAAATTTTCTGGCTGCCGGAATCTCTTCGCTGGTGATCATCATCAACGAGCAGGCACGCGAGTGTGCAGACTGGGTGCGGTCACGTTTCCCCGATCTGGACCTCGAGATCATCGTGAAAACGACAGACTCCTCGCTCGAAAGCTTTCTAGACGTGGGGGGTCGGCTCGGCTCGGGCCGCTCCCTGATTTCAACGGTGGATGCCTGGTGTCCTGAAGAGGCGTTTGTCACCTTCGTGCGAACGGCGCGGCTGTTCCCCTCTCATGCGATCGTTTTGGCAGTAACGCCGTTCGTGGACGATGAGCGACCACTGTGGGTGAACCTGGATGCGTCGGGTCGCGTGACACACCTCGGCGGAGACTCCGGAGACGCCGTGACGGCGGGAATGTATCTCGTCCCAGAGCAGGTGCGGCGCATGTCCCCTCCACCCGAGGTGAAAAGGCTGCGAGAGTTCCTGGTCTGGCTCCTGAATCGGGGAGAGCCTGTATACGGTGTGAGCCTTCCGGCGGTGGTGGATGTCGATCGGGGCAGGGATGTCTCCCTTGCCGAGACGCTGGCCCATCGCGGCGGCGGGCCGCAGCAAAGTGAGTCAGGAGGGTAGCAGTGAGCAACCCGTGGTGCTTGGGAATTTTTCGGGAACGCGCCCATTCGCCGGGGCGGGAATTTGATGATGCCGAAATACTCCGGCTGACGGGAAAGCACCTGGAAGCCAAGGGATTTCAGGTAAACCTGAGCGACCCGGACGAGGTGGGCCGGATGGACGATCAGCCTCCTGCGTTTATCTTTCTGATGTGTGAGCGGCCGGCGATCCTCAGCCAACTTCGCCGATATGAAGAGCGCGGTGTGCTTCAGGTCAATAGTCCGTTGGCGGTCCTGAATACCTATCGGGACCGCATGATCCCCCTCATTGAGCAGGCGGCCATTCGATTTCCTCGGAGTGTTTTTGTGTCAACGGCATCGACAGACCTTGAGGTGTCCGGACCTGTGTGGGTCAAGCGTGCCGATGTCCATAACACCCAGGAAGGTGATGTGGTCTTTGCACCGACCATAGCCGCAGCGCAGGAAGCCCTGCGTCATCTCGCCGGCCGGGGGATTCCCCGGGCGGTGATCCAGGAGCATTTCGCTGGGGATCTGATTAAATTCTATGGTGTGGGCGATCCTGCCAGACTTCCGGGGGAACAGCCCTGGTTTCAATGGTTCTATCACCGGGACCAGGATCTGGCCGGGTATCCCTTCGATCAGACGATACTGGCCACGTTCGTACAACAGGCGGCAGCGGCGTTGGGTCTTGAGGTCTATGGAGGCGATGCCATTGCGACGAAAGAGGGCGCGGTGGTCTTGATTGATCTGAATGCATGGCCCAGCTTTGCGCTCTACCGCGATGAAGCATCGGTCCGGATTGCATCATACCTAGAAGCCCGGTTTGCCAGAGGATCGCTACGATGAAGCGGAAAGTACCAGGTCCCCGTTCGAAACAGATCGTTGAGCAGGAACAGCGACACATGGCCCCCGGGCTTCAGTCGATCGCCCTCTACTCAGGATTGGCGATGGCCCAGGGGAAAGGCTGTACGCTGGTTGACGAGGATGGAAACGAGTACATCGATTTCATCGCGGGGATCGGAGTCGGCAGCGTTGGTCACTGTCATCCACACTATGTGGACGCGTTGAAACGGCAGGCCGAACGCCTCACGTTTGGCAGTTTCACGACGGAGACCCGGAGCCGGTTCCTCGAGCTGCTCGCCTCGCTCACTCCTGAAGGGCTCACCCGTATCCAGTTGTTTTCCGGAGGGGCAGAAGCCATGGAAGCCGCCTTCCGGCTGGCCAGATCTGTGACGCGCAGGTTTGAGTTTATCGGGTTCTGGGGTGGATTTCACGGAAAGACCGGCGGGGTGTTGGGACTTCTCGGAGACAATTTCAAGCAACATCTGGGCCCGTTTATGCCGGGTCTCTACGTGTCTCCGTACGCCAACTGCTACCGGTGTCCTTTGAACCTGAAGTATCCGGACTGCGGGATTGCGTGCGCGGAGCACCTGCGGGACGTTATTCGGTACCAGACGCAGGGCGAAATCGCGGCGATCGTCGTCGAGCCGATGCAGGGCACGGCCGGGAACGTCATCCCGCCGGAAGGCTTTCTCAGGGCGGTACAGGCGATCGCGAAGGAGCATGATGCGCTGATAATTTTTGACGAAATACTAACCGGCTTCGGACGGACCGGGAAGATGTGGGGGTGTGACCACGACGGGGTCGTACCGGATGTGATGACCATCGGCAAAGGGATGGGGAGTGGGTTTCCGGTTAGTGGGCTCATCTCGACGGACGAGCTGACGCGGGCGAAACCGTTTGCGAATCCCAGCGGCAGCTCGTCGAGTTACGGCGGGAATCCATTGGGCGCAGCCGCTGGCCTCGCTTCGCTGGAAATCATTCTGAAAGAGGATCTCGTTGCGAATGCAGAGCGCGTCGGGGCGATCATGCTGGCGAGGCTTAAGTCGCTGAAAGAAAAATATCGGTTTGTCGGAGATGTGCGCGGCAAGGGTTTGATGCTTGGGGTGGAGCTGGTCAAGGACCGTGCAACGAAAGAGCTCCTTTCGCCGGAGGTGACGCGGGCGCTGTTTCACGAATGCCTGCGGCGGGGTCTTGTGGCCATGTGTTATTCCCCCGTCATCCGCATCAATCCCCCGCTGGTGGTCACGGAACAAACCGCATTGGATGGGTTGGCCATCCTAGATGAAGCCATGGCGGCGGTGGCTAAGGAATGGCGGCTTGGGTAGTATGAGCTTGCGGGGAGCAATCATTGGCCTCGGGAACGTTGCGGTCCACGGGCATCTTCCGGGGTGGTTAGAGCGACCGGATGTTGAAATTGTCGCCGCAGCTGATACGCGTGCGGCACGAAGGCAAGAACTGCAAAAACACCTGCCTCAGGCCCATTGGTACGCATCCCTGGATGCGCTGTTGGCCGGTGAGGTGCTCGACTTCGTGGATATCTGCACGCCGCCCGCGACGCATGCGGGGCTGATTCAGGCCGCCCTTCAGCATGGCGTGCACATTCTCTGCGAAAAGCCACTGGTAAGCCGGCGAGAAGACCTGGATGTTGTGGGCGAACTCCTGGCTCAGGATCACCGAGTCTTGGCCACGGTGCACAACTGGCATCAGGCGCCAATCATCAGGAAAGTGTGTGAGCTTCTTCGGCAGGGGGCCATTGGCGAGATTCGGCGATGTACCTGGCAGACTCTTCGAACCAAGCCTGCCAGCGCCGTCGAGACCCAGGACGGGAATTGGCGGATTGATCCCGCCATGGCAGGAGGGGGGGTCTTGATGGACCATGGCTGGCATGCGTTCTATGTGCTGTATGGATGGTTGGGCCAGGTGCCGGATCGGATCAGCGCCCGACTCGAGACTCGACGGTATACAGAGTGGCCCATCGAGGACACCGCCACAGTTCGACTCGAGTTTTCTGCGGCGACTGCGGAAGTCTTTGTCACGTGGGCCTCTCATGAGAGGAAAAACTGGGCCAGCCTGGAAGGGACACGAGGTATGATTCGGATTGAAGGCGACACGGTGGTACTGACCGCATCCAGTGTTAAGGGGGACGAAACACGATGGGTGTGCCCTCCTGCTTTGTCTACCGGGTCCCATCACCCCGACTGGTTCGGAGGCGTCGCGAGCGAGTTCGTATCAGAAGTCACCGGGACCTCGACCGTCAAGTCTCGGAGTTTGGCGGAGGCTTCTCTTTGTGTCACCTTGGAGGCCTTGGCACAGGAATCAAGTCGGCAAAGCGGAGCATGGATGCCGGTCTCTGGGCGATTACCGCTCGTTGCAGCGCGATGAGGGGCGAAGGTAAGGTGGAGTCGCTGAGCGTCATGACCGCAAGTCACAACGCCCAAGAGAGCGCGACCGCGTCAAGTTTGTTCATCATCGCCCCATATGAATCCAGTGAACACACGCAGGTTTCGCCCGGCACGATGCTCTTGGGTCTTCCCCTGTTGCGTCGGAGTGTGTTGGCAGCTAGTCGTGCCGGGTTCGGACGGATTGTGGTACAAACCCCTGAGCCTGCCGGCGCAAAGCGTCTTCTCGATGGCGCACCGGTCACGGTGCTCTCTCGTGGTGAGCCCATTCAGCCACTCCCGCCCGGCCGCATCGTAATGCTGGCGGCGAACGTGCTTCCACGAATACAGTGGTTACGGGGACTTCTGGAGATGCAGATCGAGCCGGGCCAGCTGTATCGCGATGCGGAAAGGGTGGCCGTGATCGAAGTGGCCGACTCGGAAGCGATCATCTCGATTGTGTCGCGTGGCCTCCAGGCATCAGACCTGTATGCCGCACTGGGACAGTCCTTCAATACAGTCGACCAGCCGCTTGGTCGGGAAGGGATGCTCGCCCTGACCACACCACAAGATGTCACCAAAGCTGAGGACTGGCTTCTCCGTGGGCTGGTCAAAGAGAGCGAAGGCTTCATGTCGCGCCACTTCGAGCGGTGGGTCTCCCTGTCGATTTCACGGAGGCTGGTCACGACCCGCATGACACCCAATGCCATGAGCGCTGTGAGTGTCGGGATCGGGCTGCTGGGTGCCCCCTTCTTCCTCTCGTCCAGCCCGGCTTATCAACTCACCGGTGCGATCCTCTTTTTGGCCCACTCCATTCTGGATGGGTGCGACGGCGAGCTGGCACGGTTGAGGTTTCAGGAGTCCCGCTGGGGTGGCCTGATTGATTTCTGGGGAGATAACGTGGTTCATGCCGCAGTCTTCTCCTGCATGGCGGTCGGGTGGAGTTTGGCCACGCAGACATTGTGGCCTCTGCTGCTCGGGGCCTTTGCGGTTGCTGGCACTGTCGGCTCGGCCTGGTTCGTCTATTGGTATACCATGCGAGAGAAACGCTCGGACGGACCTCTCTTTAGCTCAGTTGTTAGATCACCGGCGCCCGGCGTGTCTCGTCTCTTGGACGCCCTGGCTAATCGAGATTTCATCTATGGTGTCATCTTGCTATCAGCCTTTGGAAAAGCCGCATGGTTTCTGGTCCTGACCGCGGTTGGCGCTCCAATATTCCTGCTCCTACTATTTTGGACCGCTCGCAACAACCCACAGAAGGAAGAGAGGCTATCATGAGTGAACAGACTTCGTTGTACCCTGAGCTGGCCAGAGAAATCGTCCCGGCACAGGGGAAGCTGGGCGTCCTGCTGCCAGGCCTGGGGGCGGTAAGCACGACCCTCATTGCTGGCGTCCATTTGATCAACAAAGGGCTCGCCGAGCCGTATGGCTCTCTGACCCAGATGCAAAAGCTGCGGCTGGGCAAGCGCACCCATCCTCGGTTTATCCCGATTAAGGCGTTGGTGCCCCTTGCCGATCCTCGGGACGTCGTCTTCGGGGGGTGGGACATCTTTCCCGAGGATGCCTACGAGTCGGCCCGTATCGCGGGGGTCTTACCGGCGGAAATGCTGGCTCCGGTGCGGAAGGAGCTCGAGGCCGTCAAGCCGTGGCCCGGGGTGTTTGAGCAGGCATACGTCCGAAACCTGCATGGGACGCACATTAAGGCCGGCCCCACGAAGATGGATTTGGCCGAGGCGCTTATGCGCGACATCGAGGGTTTCCTGAGTGCCCATGGGGCGCAGCGAGCGGTCATGATCTGGTGCGGTTCGACTGAGGTCTTCTCTGAGGCGGGTCCCACACATGAGACGCTGGATGCGTTCGAACACGGGCTGAAGGACAACGCCCCAGAGATCTCGCCTTCGATGATCTATGCCTATGCTTCGATCTGTTCCGGGATCCCGTTCGCCAACGGGGCGCCGAATCTCAGCGTCGATATTCCGGCGCTCGTCGAGTTGGCGACGAAGCGAGGGGTGCCGGTTGCAGGGAAAGACTTTAAAACCGGTCAGACATTGCTGAAGACGGTGATCGCGCCTGGCCTGAAGGCCAGAATGTTAGGCCTCAGGGGGTGGTTTTCGACCAACATTCTCGGCAACAGGGATGGCGAAGTGCTTGACGACCCTGGCTCCTTCCGGGGAAAGGAGGTCACCAAGAGCGGTGTGCTGGATGGCATCCTGCAGCCAGAGATTTACCCCGATCTCTATGGCCAGTATTATCACAAGGTCCGAATCGAGTATTACCCTCCACGGGGAGATGAAAAGGAAGGGTGGGATAACATCGACATTGTCGGTTGGCTGGGTCAACCGATGCAGATCAAACTCAATTTCCTCTGCCGCGATTCTATTCTTGCGGCTCCCGTCGTATTAGACCTGGTTCTGTTTCTGGACCTCGCGCAGCGAGCTCGGCTTTCCGGCATTCAGGAATGGTTGTCGTTCTACTTCAAGTCTCCAATGGCACGACCCGACCTCAAACCCGAACACGATTTATTCATCCAGCACCTGAAACTGACGAACACGCTCCGCATCCTGGTGGGCGAAGAGGTCCTGGATCATTCCGGTCTGGATTACTACGAGGGTGCACAGTCCCAAAGCGACTAAGCATGAGGGATTCGCGGGGTCAGAGCGGTCAAGAGGATTGAACGATCCCGCGCCGGTATCTTCTCAGCAGAGTCCTTGAGCAGGAAGTCTTCAATGTCACGCGTGAAGGCAACAGTATCCAAGGTAAACCTCATAACGATATTGGGGGCTTGCCTGGCGCTGTCCTGCGCGCGAGTCGGGGTGGCCAAAGCTGCTCCTGGGAAAGGAGCAGCGCCGTTTGATCCACCAGCGGTCTACTTGACCTGGCTGCACGACCCGACAACCACCATGACGATCCAGTGGCATAGCAATGGCGGACGGGACGACGACGTACAGTACCAGCGCCTCGACAAACGGGTATGGCATACTGCCAATGGTTCACACCACCCGATGCCTCATTCCGATCGGATTGTGCATGTGGCGGAATTAACTGGCCTGAAACGAGGAACAGATTACCGTTTCCGTTTCAGTGAGAACTCCGTTGAGTTCAAATTCCGCACCATGCCCCGGAACACGAAGGAGCGCATCCGGTTCGTCGTCGGCGGAGATACGATGGACCCGTTAGACATGCTCGACGAATCATTTGAGGAAACCTCCCGTCTCGCAGCCAAACAGGATCCAATGTTCGCGGTCATCGGCGGCGACATCGCGTATGCGAATGGTAATCCGGGTCTAGTGGGGCGTTGGTATAATTGGCTGGCCACGTGGAAGAAACTCATGGTGACGTCCGACGGGCGGCTGATCCCCTTCGTGGTAGCGATCGGCAACCACGAGGTTCAGGGTGGGTTTAACCAGACCCCCGAAAAAGCACCGTATTTTTACAGCCTGTTCGCGCTGCCCAACAAGCGAAGCTACCGGGTCTTAGACTTTGGCCGTTATCTAAGCTTGGTTTTGCTCGACTCTGGACACACCCACCCCATCGATAGCGAGCAAACTGATTGGTTACGCCAAAGGTTGGGCGGCCGGCAGGACGTTCCCCATCTCTTTGCCGTCTACCATGTGCCGGCCTATCCGTCGGTGCGGCAGTTTGACAACGGGGTGAGCGCAAAGATTCGCGAGCACTGGGTTCCCCTGTTCGAGCAGTTTGGCGTCGATGTTGCCTTTGAACATCATGACCACGTCTACAAACGCACCCACCCGATTCGGGCCGAAAAAATCGATCCGGGTGGGGTGTTGTATCTCGGCGATGGTGCTTGGGGTGTGATACCCAGAAAACCCCGCGACCGTTGGTACCTCGCGAAAGAGGCCAGCAAACAACACTTCATCCTCGTCACCATCAACGGCCAAAACCGCAGCTTTCTCGCGATCGACAGCGAGGGGCAAATCTTTGACCAGGTGAATCAAAGCGCATCATATGCCAAGACGCCCCAGTAATAGGCGGCCCCCTCAGCGTCTAGCGCAGTACCTTGCAGGGTGGCCTGCCGGAAGAACCTGGCCGGTTTGGGGGAGCCCAACCTGTAGTTGAGTGGCTCATGAAGCGCTCTGTCCTTAGCGTCGTTCTGCTACCCCTTCTCTTGGTCGGGTGTGCAGGGGGCGTGGCAAAAGACCCCCGGTACGCACCGAGCGAAAGCCTGCTGGATATTGTCACCGATTTCCACCGCTTCTCACGGGAGGATCTCTACCGATTCTCGGTCCCCAAGGACATCGCGGGAATCAATGTCTATAAGGCGACGTTGATCCGCCTGGAGGACTACGAGCAGAAGCACCCGGATCGCTACCCGGATATCATATGGTATACCAGGGCCATGGCCTATGAGCGGCTCCGGGAATACGGGAAGGCGATCGACGCGTACCGCCTTGTGGTCGAAATGGACTCCTCCCCGTTGGGGCCGGAGGCTCGTACCAGCCTCGAAGCGCTTGGGGACTTTGAGGGGGTCCTCCAGGGCTATGGACAATCGGATGGAGACGCTTCTGCCTTTGTGGGGCACCTTGAGGAGAAGGCGACGGCCTGGCGGACACTCAGCGAGACGTATCGGGGGACCGTGTACGAATATCTCGCCCTCATCGAAGCAGAGAAGTTGGATCGTCTCAAGGTCGAGTACCTCCAGGAGAACCGGCACCGCCTGGAGGAGGGAAATGACCTCGTCATCGGGGCGTATCAGTCCCTCATTACGATGCATAAGGCAAGCAAACACCGGACCGAGTACGTGGTCAACTTTGCCGACTTCTATGTGGTATTAGCTAAGGATTACGCGCGGGCGAATCCCCCGGAGGATCGGACCTTTCAATGGCAGGAATTCTCGCGGTGGGCGAACAGAGCCTGGCGCCTGTATGCTGACGTTGCGCAGAAGGACGGGTCTCTGGAAAAACTAGAGGCCCAGGGAAAGCTTCAAGCGCTTCAAGCCTACGTCTCGAAGGTTCGGGCGGCGAGTCAGTAGCCCGCATTATTCACGAACGGAATGTCTTCGTGAATAATGCGCCTGCAGGTGCGGGCTCGGCCGCACCGGCAGGTTTCGACTGGCCGCTCCCACGGCCTGCTCAAGGCTAGCCCTGAGCGAC
>JAAXQN010000248.1 GCA_012974305.1 Candidatus Methylomirabilis sp.
GGACTCGTGGCGCAACCTTACCCAACGCATGTCCTTCCTCGCCGATTCCACCATCCTTACATATCCTTATATATAATATCTCGTGAATGCCCCCTGCGGACAATGACGCCAGTCATCTATTACTATGACCGAAATCACCTCACGTTAACTCTGCCTACCCGTCTTCTCCGTGCTGAAAATGCCGGCGAAGTGAGAAGAGGTCGTACTTCTCGATCCAGCGCGGGATCAGGAAGAAGTCATCGGTGTGCTCCGCCCTTGGGGATCTGAGCCCTCTGCTTGCCGTTGATTGTGCCCGAGGAGAAGTGGGAATTATGCCCAAGTATCGTCCACTGGGCCAGGGGATCTCACGCACCAGGCCCGTCGGCAACCTGCCGACCCTGACTAGAATCGTCGTGGTTTCAAGGAGTTAGCTGGTGAATGCCGCAGTATTGGCCCACGCCTTGCACTGATTATGTGAACTACAGAGCCCTGGCCCCCGCGTGCGGGGTTACAGGCCAAAGGAGATGGATTCAAATTGAAAACGATAGCAAAAGCATTGATCCTCGCCTTGCTCTTGGCCCCCATTCCTGCTATTGCCGGGCACAAGAACACGGCCATTGACCGGTTGGGTATCCCGTCGGTCGTCAGGGACTATCTCCACCAGTTCGGCGACATGCGTGCCACGCTCATCCCCTTCTGCCCGGAGATGCTTTGCAAGGCGCTCGTCGCCTTCTACGACAACGAGGACGAGTCCTCTTTCGTGGGCACGGCTACGTTCGAGATGAACGGTGACGGGTCCCTGGACAGGCTCCTGATCTTCCGGTTCCCGAATGGGCAGCGTTGGGTGTATGACGGGGATGACTCAGCGCCAAAGTCGGGCGAATACCACAGCGTCATCCAGTAATAGCAGCAAGGAACCTCCTTCTCCTTCATGCGTCATCCGAGAACTTCCTCCATCGTTGGGATGACCTCGCCAACACTCCCCTGATCCTGCAACGACGAAAATCGAAACGCCCTCTGGGGCCGTGCATCGCCCGAGAGGGCTGATGAGTGGAAGGCCTAAAAGAACGGGTTCTCGTCCGCGCTCGGCCCGTAGATCGAGGGAACGGGGATGTCCAGGAGCCGGAGATAGACCGACAGCTGGCCACGATGGTGGTACCAGTGGTTCAACATGATGGAACGGACGACCCCAATCCGGGGAATGACAAGCAGCTCCTTGCCATCTTTGGTCAGTGTAAAGGTCGACATGGCGGTCTGGTTGTCCAGGCTGCTCAGGACCTCTTTGGCTTTGGCAACGCTCTGCTCGAGTGCGGGTAGGAGCTCGGCTGCGGTTGCGGCCGCCGGAAACTCACCGAACTTCGGCAACTCATGTTCGCTACTCGCCACGAGCGCTGCGACCTGGCCTGGCGTCGTCGCCACGTGCAACGCGAGCTGACCAAGCGACATCGACTTCGCGTGCGGCTTCCACGTCAGCTTGTCGTTCGGCACGCGCTCGAGAACTCTCTTAGTTATCGCGGCCTCCTGATCCAGCTCCACGAGAATGGGATCAACGATGCGCATCATGTGGTCTCCTTGTTTTGGGGTGGCCTGGAGGTGTGTCATTTGTACCGCAACGGTTATACCCCCTGTCAACCCCAAACGGCGACCGTCTCAGTCACAAGAGCAAAAAATGGCCGCTTGAGGATGCCGGTCGCCGGCAACACCCTCTGGTGAGGGTTCGGGTACGATTCTTGCTCTTTTCCAGGAGTGGAATCGGCAGTGTACGCCCCCGAGCCTGGGAGGAGGCCGATGAGGGAAAAAATCAAGAAACTGTGGCGGCGTGAGGAGGACGTGGCAACCTGCAAGCTCTGTACGACACGCCTCGCGGAAGGGGAGCTAACCTGTCCGAACTGCGGGTATTTGGTGGATTCCGAGTCCAACGTCTTCCTCATCCAGGGAGATGAGCGGGGCCGCGAGCAAGAGGAGGCGCTCGCGCAGGAAACGCTCGACCCGAATGTCGAGGAAGGCGGGGGACCGGAGGTGGGAGTCGGGTTCGAGAAGAACCTGGATGAGGAGATAGAGGCAGCGATGGAGGTGCAAAAGAAGCTTGAGGCAAGCCCTCCCGTTTTCAACTTGGGTCCGGCCGAGCTCCGAGAACTGTTGGCGAAGCAGCCGGCAATGTTAGAGCCGGGGCTCAGCGTCGTGACTGATAAAGGGGGGAAACCAGTCGGAGCGGGACTTTCTACGGCGGTAGGCGTCATCGATCTGTTGGCCCGGGATGCGAGCGGAGCTCTTGTGGTGGTAATGGTTGCTGAACCGGGCCAGGGGGAAGAACTCGTCGGCGAGACCCTGCAGCGGATCGGCTGGGTCCGGAAAAACCTGGGAAAGGGAATGCAGCGGGTGCGGGGAATCGTCTTAGTAGAGGAGGACCCCGAGAACCTCAGCTACGCGGCTGCGGCAGTGGCAGAGACGATCCTCTTCAAGGCCTATCAGGTCGGTGTGACCTTCCGGGATGTGGAGGTCTGAGGGCTTACTCTTCTGGCGATCCACCACCAGCTGTCCCTTTGCGACCCGCACCAGATGGAAGGTAGCGGTCGATCAGATTCAGGAGTTCTACCACATTTTCATTGGCCAGTGCCAGGAACGCCCGGCGGTCCTCAGGGTCGGCGGGTTCCTCGCGGAGTAGGGTCAAAGCCCCCTTCAGGGAAATTAACGGGGGCCGCACCTCTTGAGCGAGGGTGTCAAGAAGCCCGGTCTTGTGTTGCACCTGCTCAGCCAGCACTCCCTTCTCGGATTCTAATTCGTTCGCCCGTACGGTCAGGTCGGACACCGATGCAGAGAGATGTTGGGTGTGGAAGGCCAGCTGTTGGGCGTTGGCCTCCAGCCGCTGCGAGTACTCCTTGAGTTCCGCGTGGGCGCTTTGAAGCTGGTCGAACTCGCGACTCAGCCTCGCCGCCAGGAGCCGATAGCCCTCGGCCATTACCTGGAAGGCTTGGACAACAGTCGTCAGGTTGTCGTTCACCGTTTCCTCTCAGAAGATCTACACAGTCTCAGAGCACCCGAGTCTTTGTGTGCAAGCTCCATGCCTGCATTTTGCCTTATATCCCCTCCGATTTCTTCCGCATTCGGTCAATACCTGCACGCCTACCACCATCCCAGCGAGGAATCCTCCCGAAAAACGCTGACCCCGAGAAAGAGCATCGTTCCATCCGTCGTTGCCTGCCCGGTGTAGTCGAGATTGAAGAACTTGGTCTGAAGTTTGCAAGCGCTGCGAGTGCCATGAACCATACTGACACCCGCCAGCATCCCCGATTCCCGTTGCGGCTGCCAGTCCTCTGCGAGAGCCCGGAGATCCCCGACTACCGAACGGTCGGCTTCACCTACGACGTGAGTCGGGGCGGGCTACTGCTCGAGGTCTTGGACCTGCTCTCCCCCGGGAACCCGGCCAGTCTCCTCCTGCCCACGTGCGAGCAGAATGCCCGGGCCGAGGCGGTCGTGATCTGGACGGCCGAGGGCGCCCCCGGCCGAATGGGTTTGCGCTTTACCAACTGGGCTATTCCTGGTTTCCCTGCCTGGGAGCGTCTCCTGGCCTTGCAGGCGGGCCCGACTCCACGGACCTCCGTCCGTACCCCCGTGGCACTCGAGGTCACCTGCCGGATCTCCCCCGATACGATCCTCCCCGGGCAGGCGAGGAACCTCAGCGACGGCGGGCTGATGATCGCCATTCCGCGGCCCCTCCCGCCCCAAACGCGCTTGACTCTGGAGGTTCCACGCTCGTCTACCCTCTCGCCGGTGGAGGCGGAGATGGAGGTGCTCTGGACCGGAGCCGCTCGCGCAAATCGCTCTGTCCTCCACGGTCTGGGCTTTCGCTCAGCCGACATCGACAAGGAGCTCTTCCTCGTCGGCGCCCTCCTCCGGGGGCTCGTCGCCACGGATTAGACGTAGTATGCCACCCCTCCGATTTCCGTACGAACAATTTATACTCGGCGACAAATGAAGAATGGCCCGAATCTTGCACTACATGATCTACAGCAGCATGTTTCCTGATCGGAAGGAGAATAAGGAGAATAATGAACTACGCAGCGACAACACCATTCACGGCGAAGGAATTAGAGGACTTGGAAAAAGTCTGCGGCCTGCATGTAAATCACCTGCTCCTGTTCATGGAATCGGTTATCAACCAGGTCAAGACACAGGACAATCTAGTTTTCTGGAACAACGTGAAACACACGTTTTATCCTGATTCTGAATCATGATATCCCTCACGCACGGACCCTGCCGTAGCTGAACCCCTGATCGCACATCATGAACCACTGCACCTCCTCGACGGTACCCGCCTTCCGCCTTAACTGCCTCGGCGGTCAGTAGCTTTCCTCTCGGTCTTCACAGAGTGCCCCGCCAGCCCGCTTACGATGAAAGACAAAACGCCTTCCGGGCTCTGCTACGCCCGAGAAGGCGTGGTGTTTTCTCGATCACTGCTTCCCGCGATGAAAAATCCGGGCTAGACGTCGCTGGTCATGATAAAGAGGGGCTGACGCATAAGCGTCTCATACTTCGGCCGGAGTCGCTCGACGTTGTAATACTTTCGGACATCGACAACCTTCTTGCGCACCGACACCACGTCGATCGGGACGCTGTCGTAGCATCCGCTGCGGAGGCTGACGAGGCGTCCCGATGTGCCCGAAAGCACCAGGTCCAAGGCAAGGTTGCCGAAGGCCATAGGCACGATCGAATCGAGCGCATCGGGATCGCCGCATCGGACCAGGTAGCCGAGCCGCTGGTTTACAACGTTGATCTGGCGCCCGCGGTTAAACTTGGGGGAGAGCTCCTTGAGCCGAGCCGCCACGTTATCGCCGATCCCACCGAGCTTGCGGTGGCCGTACTGGTCCTTTTCCTCGCCTTCGAAGGTCATTTCCTCGTGACCCGTCATCCGTGCGCCCTCGGATACCAAGGCGACAGCGTACTTGCTTGGGTGGCGGTTCCGGTCGTAGACGAGGAGCTCGGTCAGATGCTCAATGTCAAAGGGGTGCTCCGGAATCACACAGCGATCGGCCGCACCCGCCATCGTCGGCATCAAGGCCGTGTAGCCCGCGTACCGCCCGAAGACCTCGATGACGAGAAAGCGCTCGTGTGACCCGGCAGTCGTTCGAAGTTTGTGGGTCATCTCGATTGTCCGTGTGACACATGTGCTGAACCCGATGCAATAGTCGGTCCCGGGAACATCATTGTCCATCGTCTTGGGGACCCCGACGATCTTGACACCTTCCTCGTGAAGGCGCCCAGCATAACTGAGGGTATCGTCGCCCCCGATGGGAATAAGGAAGTCAACACCGAGGAACTCTAGGTTCTTGAGCACATCGGGGGTGACGTCGTTGACCTCCTCTTCGTACTTCGTTTTCAGGTGGTCGGGGACGAGAATTTTCGGAAGGCGGCTCGGCCGGGTACGCGAGGTGTGGATGAAGGTTCCACCCGTCCGCGCGGCCCGATTGACCACATCTTCCGTCAGGACCTGGACCCGGCCGTTATTGTCGGCATCCTTGTCCGGAACCAGCTCGATCAGCCCGGCCCAGCCGCGCCGAATCCCCAGTACCCGGTATCCCTCATGCAGGGCGCGAATGGTGATGGCGCGGATGGCCGGATTGAGTCCCGGAACATCACCCCCGCCGGTCAAAATCCCGATCGTGCCTCTGTACGCTGCCACGCCCGCACTCCTCTCTTGAGGCTCGTCAAATGAATGTCATCCCGGTCACGCTCTCCATCACGGAACCGCATCCCTTCTTGCTGCCTTCGGGGGCCCGTGACCAGAAGTGTACTCTAAGAGTCCAGCGTTAGCAACTTCAGTGCCAAGTCACCGTGGCACACAACCATCATCGAACGTCCACCATCCCACTCACAATACCGAGAGCAGCCCGCCGATGTTCTGATAGAAGATGACCACGCTCATCAACAGCACAAACACCGCAAAGGCGCGCCGGAGCGCCTGTGGCG
>JAAXQN010000049.1 GCA_012974305.1 Candidatus Methylomirabilis sp.
GGGATCGTGGGGGCGACGGTCGTAACGATGGGGTTGATGTCGCTCCCCACCATGTTGCGGCGGCAATATAGCCAAGAGCTGGCGACAGGGACCATCTGTGCGTCCGGAACCCTCGGCCAGATCATCCCCCCGAGCCTCGTCCTTATTGTGCTGGCCGATATCCTCGGGATTTCAGTCGGGGCCATCTTCGTGGCCGCTTTTCTCCCCGGTCTTATGCTGGCCGGAATCTTTGTCGTGGCGATCGCCCTGATCGCTTTCTTCTTTCCGGCGGCGGCTCCGGCGATCCCCTTTGAAGAGCGAGCCCGCGTCAGCGCGGGAGAGCTTTTCATCCGTTCTGTGAAGGTCCTTGTTCCCATCGGGGCTTTGATCGTTGGCGTCCTCGGTTCGATCTTGATGGGGTTAGCCGCGCCCACCCGCGCAGCGGGAATGGGTTGCGTGGGGGCCCTACTGATTACGGCCTTGAACGGTCGCCTGACGATGCAACGACTTCGCGAAGTGAACCGGAGCACCGCCAGGATTACGTGCATCGTGATGATCATCTTAGTGGGGGCCCAGGTCTTTAGCTTAAGCTTCCGTGGGCTCGACGGGGACATCCTCGTTCGGGACATGCTGACCTCCATGCCGGGTGAGAAGTGGGGCGTGATTGCGTTCATCATGGTACTCCTGTTCTTTCTCGGCTTCTTTCTGGAGTGGATCGAGATCACCTTTATCGTGGTGCCGATCGTGGCGCCGGCCTTGATTCAACTGGACGTCGATCTACTTTGGTTTTCGATCGTGATCTGCATGAATCTTCAGATGTCGTTTCTGACGCCCCCCTTTGGGTGGTCACTCTTTTTTTTGAAAGGGGTTGCACCCCCCGAGGTGACGACCGGCCATATTTACCGAGGCATCGTCCCCTTTGTGGCCCTCCAGATCGTCGGGTTGGTGCTTCTTCTCATGTTTCCCGAAATGGCCCTCTGGCTTCCCCGGCTGATCGGCTGGTATGAGTAATGACACCCACCGCACATCGCCCGACCGTCCTGGCCCCTCAGGGGATGGTCGCGTCCCCCCATTACCTCGCCTCGGCCGCAGGGCTCCGGGTCCTCCAGGCGGGTGGTAACGCCATCGACGCCGCCATCGCTGCTGCGGCCGTCTGCTCCGTGGTTTATCCCCACATGTGCAGTATCGGCGGGGATAACTTCTGGCTGATTTACGATGCCAAGACCAGAACCGTTCGAGCCCTCAACGGGTCGGGGCGATCGGGAGAGCGGTGCAGTATCGATCAGTACCACCGCACGGGCAATCTCAATGCCATTCCTCGCCGTGGATTCCTGGCGGCCAATACGGTGCCGGGAGCGGTGGACGGGTGGGCGACGGCGCATGAGTACGGACGTTGGAGCGTGGGGACAAAGCTTCTGTGGTCCTCCCTTTTCGAGGAGGCCGTTGAGTATGCTGAAAAAGGATATCCGGTCTCCCCGAGTCAGTCGGTGTGGACCGGACGGAACATCGAGGATGAATCCGACCCGCTCCGGGGGCTGCAGCGGTGGGAAGGATTCCGTCGAACCTTTCTGAATCCGAATGGTGAGCCGTATCACCCCGGCGAAATCATGAAGCAACCGGATCTCGCCCGCACGCTGAAGACCATTGCCTACGGGGGAGGTCGCTTTTTTTATGAGGGGGATATCACTCGGCGGATCGTCCGGTATCTCGATCAGCATGGCGGAATGCTGACGGAAGGCGACTTTTACAGTCACCGATCGGATTGGGTGGAGCCGATTCGGGCCGGTTACCGGGGATACACGGCTTATGGATTTCCACCGAATACCCAGGGGATGGCAGCCCTCATGATCTTGAGCATCTTGAGCAACTTTGATCTCAGGAAAGTCGGGGAGGGGACCCTCGACTATTATCATCTGCAAGTCGAGGCGACGAAGCTGGCGTTTGCCGACCGTGATCGATGGGTGACCGACCCCGCCTCCATTCAGATTCCCCTGGATCGACTCCTCTCAGCTCGATACAGTGAAGACCGTGCCCGTCTTGTCACCATGACCCGTGCCAGTGAACGCTACGAGCCCGGGCTCGTAAGGGGTGATACGGTCTACATCGGCACTGTCGATGCGGAGGGGAATAGCGTGTCGATGCTCCAGAGCATCTATTTCGATTTTGGTTCGGGGATCGTTGCCGGGGACACAGGCGTACTCCTCCAGAATCGGGGATCCTTTTTCTCCCTTGATCCAAGCCATGTCAACCGTCTTGAGCCTAGGAAACGGACGTTTCACACCCTGATTCCCGCCATGCTCCTCAAGGGCGATCGCCTCTTCCTGGTGTATGGCACCATGGGGGGAGAGGGCCAACCCCAGACGCAATCGGCACTGGTGACCAGGATCGTTGATTTTGGTTTCGGCGTTCAGGAGGCGATCGAGGCGCCCCGTTGGCTGTACGGCCGAACCTGGGGGAGAGAGAGTACCGATCTCCTCTTAGAGGACCGCATACCTTCTTCGGTTGCAGAAGATCTCAAACGCCGAGGCCACCCGGTCCGCGTCGTCGGGGCGTGGGATGACAACATGGGGCACGCGCAGGCGATCCTCATAGACTCCGAGACCGGCGTCCGGCACGGGGGGGCCGATCCGCGGGGAGACGGGCAAGCCATTGGATACTAGCAGTCAGCATACAAGTTCAGCAGTCAGCAATCAGCGGTCAGCTGTCAGCAAAAAGCATACAGCACTCAGGCGATTTCGGCGTCAGGCCGAACAATCCGAAGCTGACAGCCGACAGCTAGAAGCCATTAGGTCTGTGGGGGGACGGGTTAGAGAACGCTGGCGATCGCGTCGCAGAGGGTGGCCATGTTGGCTTCTGTCATGCCAGAAACATTGATCCGTCCAGATTCAACAATGTAAATTGAGTACTTGTCGCGAAGCCTCTGGACCTGATCTTTGCTCAAGCCGGATAAGGAGAACATCCCCTTCTGCTCCCGGACGAAAGAGAAGTCCCGCGGAACCCCTCTCGCGGCCATGGATTCGACAAACAGCGTGCGCATCCCGTTGATGCGATTGCGCATCTGCCGAAGCTCTCCCTCCCAGAGGGATCGCAATTTCGTATTGTGTAGGATCGTTGTCACGATCGTCCCACCGTGGGCCGGAGGATTCGAATAGTGTGCCCGGATGCTCACCTTCACGTGGCTGAGAACGGCCTGAGCCTCCTTCTGGGATCTCGCCAATACCGTCAAGGCCCCCACGCGCTCGTTGTAGAGACCGAAGTTCTTGGAAAAGCTGCTACAGATCATCATCTCGCAGCCCGGGCGGCAGAGCTCTCGTAATCCAACCGTGTCCTCTTCGAGCCCTTCACCGAAGCCCTGGTAGGCCAAGTCCACAAGGGGAAGAATCTTGCGATCGGTTAACACAGAAGCGATCCGAGCCCACTGCTCGCGATCCGGGTCGAGCCCTGTGGGGTTGTGGCAGCACCCGTGCAAGACAACCACGTCCCCCGCAGGGATCTCCCTGAGGGCATGGAGAAACTTGTGAAAATCCAACTGGTTGTTTGCCTTGTCAAAGTAAGAATAGCTTCTGACCCTGAGGCCGGCTGATCGGAAGATGTTGGGATGATTCGCCCACGTGGGATGACTCAGCCAGATGGTCGAGCTGGGCGACAGCTGCTTCACGGAATCGGCCACAAGGCGAATGGCTGCCGTCCCTCCAGGCGTGTGTGCCGTCGCGCCTCGCTGAGACACGATGACCTCGTGGCCACTTCCCAAAAGCAGTTCCTGGACAATCTCGCCGAACTCAGGTGCCCCCTGAATCGGTTTGTAGCTTTTCGTCGTCTCCTTTTTCAGGATGCGCTCTTCGGCCTTCTTCACTGCCGCGAGGACCGGCGTCTTCCCGGAAGCATCCGAGTAGACACCGGTACTGAGGTTGACCTTTTCCGGATTGGTGTCTTTTAGGAATGCTTCCGTCAGACCGAAAATCGGGTCCGGGGGAGCCATCCCGAGTGATTCAAACATCCCTTGACCCTCGCGACAGAGCCGTTACTTTCAGAGGCGGCGATGTTCTTCGATCACGATCAGCTCGCTCTTCAGACTGTGAACTCCGGGAACCGTCCGGGCGATCCGTTCCACCTCCTCACGATCCACGGTCTCTGGGACGACCCCTCGAAGGATCACCTTGCCCTCTCCTGCGACGACATCCACATCTAGGCGGGCCGTCCGCCGGTGGGACTTCAAGGTAGCCCTGACCTTTGCCGCAAGAGCGAGGTCATGAAGCCGCTTGAGCGAGTTGTCGGTTGGTTGAAACTCGGGAGCCTCGATCAATTTCTTCACCTGGGCCACGCCGGTGGCTAAAGAGACGTTGCCGGTATTGATGGTGAGGTCATAGAGGAGCGGATCGGCCCACTCCGCGTCGAAGAACTGCCGGACCCGGCTTGTCACGCCCTCGTCGTAATGGCGGATCCGCTTGTAGGCCTCGGCCTCTTCGATACCAAGTCGCTCCATCACGCGCCGCACCCTGGTGTCCACCGGGGCGCAGACCCGAATTCGGATCGCGTGGTTTACCTCTTTGAGGAGGAGGGTAGACCACCGTCCCATGATAATCACACGCTCGCGCAGCGCAAATTCGTACACCTCGGCGGCGACGAAGATGTGGTGGCGCCGCGCCGTTTCAGTGAAGACCTCGAAAAATCCCGGTTTCTCCTCGACCGTCTCGACGATTTTTTCTTCCAGCGCGTGGTATTCCCGCGCCGCCTCCCGGATGATGTCCTGCCGAATGAATTCAAATCCGAGTTCTTGTGCAAGCTCCTTCCCGATGAAGGTGCCGAGGCTACCCATCTCTTTGGTCATCGCGATGACTGGCATGGCTCCCCTCGAATTCTTGTAGCTCCTACGAACGCGCGGTCGGCTTTTGCTTAGGTCTTGGCCAATGCGACCCGCCGACGGAAGTGGCGAATTATTGCGCCGACCACGGGGATGGCGTACAGGGCCACGCTGGTCCACATGAGGGCTGCGGCAATCGGATGGGAGAATACACCTCCCTCGAAGCCGAAGAAGATGCTGATGGAGCCGTGAGACATGATGAGGCTCTGGCGTAGGGAGACCTCCGTGCCGTTGCCGAGGACCAGGGCGAGAACCATGGGGGCGAGCGGATAGTCGAGCTTTCGGAAGACGTAGCCGGCAAGCCCAAAGATGAAGGCGAGCCACATGTCGAAGACGCTAAAGGTCGGTGCGTACCCCCCGACCGCGCAGACTACAATGATCAGCGGCGCCAGGATGGTGAAGGGGAGCCATAGGATCATCGTGAAGAGAGGAATGGCAAAGAGGTTGATCAGGACCGCCAGGACATTGGCGATATACAGACTGGCGATGAGTCCCCAGACAAACTCGCGGTGCTCGATGAAGAGCATCGGCCCAGGGAGGAGACCCCACACGACGAGGGCGCCCAGCATGACTGCAGTCGTCGGCGAGCCGGGGATGCCCAGGGTGAGCATCGGGAGCATGGCCCCGGTGCTCGCCGCGTTGTTGGCCGTCTCCGGCGCGATGACCCCTTCGATAGTCCCGGTGCCGAAGGCCTCCGGGTGTTTGGAAAACCGCTTCACAACGCTGTAGCTCATGAAAGAAGCGGGCGTGGCCCCCGCCGCCGGCAGCATGCCGACGAAGAACCCGAGGAGCGATCCAATCGTGAAGGCCCGCTTGTACTTGACCATCTCTTTGATGGTAGAGAGGATGTCCCGCAGCCGGACCTTCACCGCAACGCGGTCACCGGCCACCAATCTTTCCTCGGCACTAAACAGGATCTCTCCGATCCCGTACAACCCGATGGCGAGGACCAGGAAATTGACGCCGTGGTAGAACCCGGCGATGTCCCCAAAGATCATGCGCGGGCGGCCACTTATGATGTCGAGGCCGACGGTGCTCAGGATGAGACCAATGAGGGTGGCGATGATTGTCTTGAGCGGGTTGCCACCCCCCAGGCCGGCGAACGTGGCGTACGCGAGGAGCATGAGGGTGAAGGTCTCCGCTGGGCCGAATCTCAGGGCAAATTCAGCGAGTGGCGGTGCAAAGAGCGTAAAGAGGATGATCGAGACGGTGCCACCGATGAAGGAACTGACCGCGGCACCCACGAGCGCCTGGGCTGCGCGTCCCTTCTTGGCCATGGGGTACCCGTCAAAGGTGGTCGCGACGGCGGTGGAGGCGCCCGGGATGTTCAGGGTAATGGAGCTGATGGCGCCTCCGTACATGGCGCCGTAATAGATGGCGGACAGGAAGATAATCCCTGCGGTCGGGGGGACGGCAAAGGTAATCGGGAGGAGGATCGCCACGCCGTTGACGGAGCCGAGACCCGGCATGGCGCCGATCGCGGTACCGAGGACGACGCCGAGGATCGCCATGGCCAGGTTCAGGGGGGTGATCGCTATACTGAACCCGTACAGGAGATTGCCAAAGACCTCCATGCCCCCTCCCACGAAAAAGGGGCGGCGTCAGCCCGCCCCTCTCTGTTGGCCCTGCCCGTTTCCGCTACTGGGCTCCCTTCTCCTGTCTCCTAGTGCCGTTCCAACAATTTGTGCCAACTTTCTCGCTGTACTCGTTCACCACGCTTGCAACAAGGCAGGCCGCTCACATTCGGCCCCTCGATCTTCCTCGGGGTGGTGAGCGGTTCGGCTGAGCTCACCGTCGAAGCCCTGTCGAACCACTTATCAAGTTGGGACGGCACTAGTAGAAGATGTAGAACAGTTCGTCGAGGTAGCCCTTTGGAAGTGGAATGAGCAAGAACTTCTCAAAGAGCAAAAAGATCCCCACGGGGACCGTCACGGCCACCAGGAGTGAGATCCACCATGGGTGCTTGCCGATCCATCGCGTGTAGAACAGGAGGAAGATGATGGCCGCCAGATAGGTGCTGATCACATCGACCAGCGCGACCATGATGAAGCCGGGAATGGCGATTAAGAGGACCTGCTTCAGGCCTCCCTCGGTGAAAAATCGCTTGGCGGCTCGGTCGGGTGCAGAGCCCCTCACGAACTCTTGCACCCCGACCACAACCGCTACGGTGCCCATGATGATCGAGAGCCAAAAGGGAAAAAAGCCGCCTCCGGGACCTTCGCCGTGCACCCATCCGATTGGCAGCTCCTGCGCGTACCAGGCAAAGACAACCGCTAACGCGGCCAATCCGAAGGCCAACGCGACATCGGCCCGGCGCATCGGCTAGATCTCTCCCATCGCCTTGAGGAGCTTCTTGTGCTTGGCGTCTTCTGTGGCAAAGAACTTCCCGAGGTCTCTGCCCGTCAGAAATCCCAGCTCGCCCGTGCAGTGGAGTGCTTTCTTCTTGCAGTACGTCTGCCATTCCTCGGATTTGGAGAGCTTGGTAAACAGCTCTACGTACCACTGTCGTGCCGCGTTCGGGATCCCACCGGGAGCGTTAATGCTCCGCTGCATGTAGTACACCATGCCCCCCTTCCCGAGCTCTTGGAAGGTTGGCACTTTAGGAAACTGGGGTAGCCGCTCTGGGGTAAAAGCTGCCAGCGGGCGAGAGCGACCTGCCTCGAACCAGGAGATCTGCTCGGACGGGTTGTTCACGGTGGAATCGACGTGTCCCCCGATCAGCTCACTCGCCACCTTTCCGCCGCCCTTGTAGGGGACATAGGTGGTCTTGATTCCGTAGGCCTCCTGGAGCATGCCGGTCACCAGGGAATCCTCTTGCCCCTTGCCGGTCCCGCCCATCTTCCACGTGCCGTGCTTGCTCTTGACGGCTTTGACGTACTCGTTCACGTTCTCGATGGGCGAATTCGAGTTGACCCAGAGAATGAACGTGTCCATCGCCATCCGGGCGACCGGCGTAAAGTCCCGGTAGCTGAGCCCCAAATTGGCGCGGAGCGGAGTGGTGAAGAAGCTGTTCAGGGTGACCATGATGACATGGGAGTCGCCGTGATGGTCCTTGAGGAAGCGGAGCGCCTCCGCGCCAGCCCCGCCGGGCTTGTTGACCGGGATCAGGGGTTGGGGCGACCAGCCATGCTGTTGCACGATCTTCTGCATCAACCGGGCGATTCGGTCGGCACCTCCGCCTTTGCCAGCCATGATGACGAAGGTGATCGGCTTCTTGGGCTGCCAGGCCGCCTCGGCATCGGTGTCCGTGAGCGGACCAGTTCCTGGACCTAGGAGAATCAGAAGGAACCCCAGGACCGTGACAAAAATCCACTGGTTGATTTTCAGCCTACGCATGGTGACCCCTCCTTTTGAAAAGAGTGCCAAACACAGGGCCTTCATTGGCCCGATGGCGCGACAGCAAGCACGTGATCATGGCGGCTTTGTGGTCGACCAGACCCGCCCGCGCCTTTCTTCCCTTCGAATGCCGCCCTTCTCAGGGGGCCTGATGCTAGTATTACAACCCCGTTTTGTCAAGATATCTCAGGGCAGCTCACACCATTTTACCGAGAACATGTCTGGCATGAAATCCTTTGGTTTCCGCGTGTTAGGCCTGGTTTTAGGGATTCACGGGTGGGCTTCAAGGAGGGCTGGACAAAAAAAAGTGGGGCCACGCCTTCAGGACGTGACCCCGCCGGAGTCTCTTTGCTACTAGGCTTCTGCCGCGGCCACCTCTTGCTCGGCCCGAGCGAGCTGCTTGCGGATATCGTCACCCATCTCGATGCAGACCGCCCCCGGGATGAGCCACCGGTCCCACATCAGGTCGATCTTCTTCTGGAAGTATTCGATGTCCTCGTCGGTAAAGTGGGCGAACCGACCCTGCCTCAAGAGATATTCCCGGACCGGCTTGCGCTTTCGCCCCTGCGCGATGCCCTTGGACTTGCCGTAGAATTTCAGAACCCCATCCTCGATCTCGAAGAGGGGCCAGACCCCTGTCTCGACGGCCAGCTCGCCAAGGTCATGGGACTGTATCGGGTCGTAGTCCCAGCCCTTGGGGCAGGGGTCTAGGGAGTGGATGAAGGTCGGCCCGCCGATAGTGAGGGCCTTCCGGATCCGGTTCATCATCTCCAGGGCGTAGGACGCGTCCACGGTGGCCACATATCGGCACTCAGGGTGCCCGGCCGCCAGCATCCCGGCCACGTTCTTTTTCCAGCGCTTGTGCAGGATCCGCCGGGCTTTGCCCGGAGGGGAGAAGGTGGTGTTGGCCCCGTATGGGGTCATGCTCGAGAGCTGGATATCGGTGTTGGCGTACGACTCGTTGTCGTACATCAGGATCAGAAAGTTGTACTCGGGGTAGGTCAAGGCGGCCGAGATCGAGCTCAGCCCCATGTCGGCCCCGCCGCCGTCGCCGCAAAAGGCGATGACATTGATCGGTTCCTGCTTGATCCGGTTTTTGCGCATGAGCACCTTGAGTCCGGCGGCCGTTCCGACGGCGGCCGAACCGGACGACCCGAGCTGGGTGTGCATCCAGGGGACCACCCAGGAGGTGGAGTAGTACGTGGTGTTAGCCACATACATGCACCCCGTGGAGCCCAAGATGACGGTCCGAGGCCCCGCCGCCTTGGCCATCAGCTTCATCACCAGGGCCGACTCACACCCCTGACAGGTCCTATGCCCCGAGGTGAAGTACTCCTCGACGGTGAGCTTCTTGACCCCCTTGAAGGCTTCAAGGTTCTGGGTCGGCAGGACGGTCAACTCTGTTGCCATGGTTGTTACCCCCTTACCCCAATCCAATAGTTGGGTTGCTCGACTTTGCCCGTCTTGGCCACCTTGAGCAGAATCTCGCTCATCTCGGTCACGCTATCCAGGGTCACCTCTCGGCCGCCGAGGCCACAGATGAAACTGATGACATGGGGCCGGTTCGGCAGGTCGTAGAGGGCGGACCGTAGCTCGTTATAGAGCACCGCTCCGTGATTGGGCGAGCCAAAGGAGTAATCGCGATCAATCACACCCACGGCTTTGGCCCGGCTGAGTGTCTCCTGAACTTCCGGCGTCGGGAACGGGCGCAACCACCGCAGACGCACAAAGCCGACCTTGTGCCCCTGCTCTCGGAGCTTCCGGATCCCCACCTTTACCGGGAGCGAAAGGGTCCCTTGGCCGAAGAGGATCACGTCGGCGTCTTCGGCCATGTACGATTCGACAAACGGGTTGCCCCCCTGCCGGCCGAAGATTTTATGGAAGTCTCGGTACGCCTCCTGGATCACCCCCCGGGCCCGGCGCATTGCATCGTCATTCTGTTTGCGAATCTCCATCACCCAGTCCTCATTGACCTGCGGGGCGATGGTGATCGGGTTATCGGGGTGCAAGAGCTTGTCGCCCCGGTCGTACTTGGGCAGGAACTGGTCCACCTTCTCTTTGTTGGGGACCTTGACGAGGACCTCCGAGTGGGTGAGAAACGCGCCATCGGCGCCGATGGCGCAGGGGAGGAAGACCCGGCGGTCTTCCGCCACCCGATAGGCGATCAGTGCGGTGTCGAGGGCCTCTTGAGCGGTATCTACCCAGGTGAGCATCCACCCGAGATCCCGGACGCATAAGGCATCATTGTGCTCGCAGCCGAAGGCGCCGGGGTCGTCCAGTGCCCGGTTCCCCACCAGGGCCACCATCGGGAGCCGCAGCGCTGGGGTGACTGCGATGGCCTCCATCGCGTACATCCATCCGACCCCGCTCGACCCGCAAAAGACCCGGGCGCCCACTGCAGAGGCATGCTTGACGATCTCGAACTGGTCGTGCTCACTGGCGGCCACGATGTACTCCGCGTCCAGCTCGCCGTTCGAGATCAATTTCGCGACGGCCTGCATGACGGTGTCGTACGGGCGGATCGGATAGGCGGTGACCACGTCAATGTCCGACAGGCGCAGGGCCTGGGCGATGGCCGCGCATCCGCTGATGAGCATCTCCTGGTCGGCTACGGGCGCCGCTTTGGTCGATACACTCATTTCGTCACCTCCCGGATGATCTCTTGGACCTCCTCTTCATACTTCCCTCGAAGTTGGAAGCCGTGGTAGCGGTCCGTGGTCACCTTATCCTCGATCTTCCCCTTGAGCCACGATTTGTAGGTGTCCGTGTCCTTCTCATACATCTCGAACTGGCTGGCGTTATCACCGAAGGCCGCCTCGTTCACCATGGTGACACATTTCTCCACCGGACAGACCGCCTCACACACACCACACCCACAGCAGGCCTCCATGTTGGCGTCGTAGTGGCCGGTCGGGGTGACGTCAAAGCAAGAGTCGGGGCACTGTAGCCAGCAGAGGGTGCACTTGGTACAGATCTCGAAATCGATGACTGGTCGCATGGTGCGGGTGGCGAACTTTTTGAAGGTGGGATTGCGGCCCGGGCGGTATCCTCCTTCCCAGCCCTCGACATCCTGCTTGACCGGGATACCCGGAATCACCAGCCCTTCCTTCATCTCCCACCACTTGGGGAGCTGGAACTCGTACGGTTTCTCTGGATTGCCTTCGTCGGGACCGACCTTCCGGGTCTCGACCCGCTCGTAGGCCTTGCGGGCGGAGGTGACCTTTAGCTCGTCCTGCCACTCGTCTTGAATGGCTGCTTCGACCGATTCGAGCTTGACGACGTGGGGGGCGAGGCGGGCGATGGCCCCCAGGACCCGGACGTCGGTGTGATCATCCTTATAGACCCAGAGGCCGGAAAAGCTGGCAATCCCCTTCAACACTGCCAGGCTCCATTCCGTGTCCTTGCGGTGGCAGTCCTCGAGCAGCTCCTCGGGAGACTGCATGGAGGTCGTCAGCACCACACCGCCCGGCTGGGTCAGTTTGTTGATCGGCTGCAGCCCGTACCAGGCCCAGGATTCGACGCCTTTGCAGAGCGTATCATCGACGGCGACCGTGACATCATTATCGGTGGGCTCGTAGCGGGAAAGGTATGTCTGCAGGTCTTCCTCGTTATCCGCCACGACGGCAAAGCTCTTGGCCGGGATGCCGTTCCGTTCCGGCGAATCTCCGTATCGCCCGAAGGAGATCCCGACCTTGCCCTCCTTGACGGCGGCCAGGACGATCCCGCGGGTGATCCGCTGTCCCAGGGTCTTTTGGAAGATCCCGCGGTAGACGACTTCAATCGAACCTGTCATGCGCTGTCCTCCTCTTTGGAAAGGGAATCATAAGGCGATTTCAGGACGGTGTGCTCTATGGTCTCGAGGTGGTTCAGCATAGCCTCCCGGGCTTTGGCCAGGTCTTTGCTCTGGATGGCGCCCAGGATCTCCTGGTGACCAGCGAGAGAGCGGGCGGGTCGACCCTCTGTTTGCAAGGACCGCTCTCGGGTCTCGTGCAGACGATTGACGATCGCCTCGTTGAGCCGCAGCAATACTTCGTTCTTCGCCGTGTCAGCCAATGTGGAGTGAAAGCGGGTATCGGCCTCGACCCCTGTGTCCCCCGCGGCGATCTGTTGAGCCTGTTCGTTCAAGATGGCCTCGAGGCTGCCGACCTCTGCCACCGTGGCGCGTTCAGCGGCCAGGGCAGCGATGGCTGGCTCGAGGATCTTTCTCGCTTCAAAGACCTCGAGGAGGGGATCCCGCTGTATGGTGAAGGCGACGGAGGCGAGGAGGGTCTCGACGCTCGAGGCGATGTAGGTCCCCTCACCCTGTCTGCTCTGGATCAACCCCATGGATTCGAGGGACCGGATCGCCTCCCGAACCGAGGCCCGGCTCACCTGGAACCTCTCCGAAAGTTCGCGCTCTGAGGGCAGCTGGTCCCCTGGCTTGACTTTCCGCTCGGCGATCAGCTCTTTTAGCTGGGCGACAATGTCCTCGTAAACCCTTGTTTTTTTAATGGCTTTGAGCATCGTTGGCGTCCATCCATCGTAAGAGGTGGTGAGGTCTGGTGGTCTGCTGGTCAGACCATATATTTTCCTCGTCCCCTTGTCAAGAAAATTCTTGCCCCCGGCCAGGCTCTGGTATAATAAGAGGAGGCCCCAGCGAAGTGCACCCATTACAACCATTACGCCCAGGATGCGGAAATGAAGAAAGGCATCATCCGCAGGCGGGGCAATCCGCACGTGATCGGCGGGTGGAGGGCTGACCTCAATTCCCTCTTGGTAGAGACCGAGGATCCCGACCTTCGAAAAGCAGCCGATGAAATCCTGAAGACCCCCCAGTCCATTCCAGTCCACGCCCCGGAGAGACATGCGG
This sequence comes from Candidatus Methylomirabilis sp., assembly GCA_012974305.1. GTDB lineage: Bacteria > Methylomirabilota > Methylomirabilia > Methylomirabilales > CSP1-5 > CSP1-5. Next base: position 13,026 of record JAAXQN010000049.1, read on the forward strand.
GCCTCAGCTATTCCGAACAAGTCGTCGAGCCGCCCGCGAAGCTCAAATACCTGGCCCTCTTTGCCCTCGAGATGGAAGAGCGCGGGTTCGAGGTCGAGCCGGAAGAAGACGAAGACATCGACGAGTAGAATGTCCAGGCCGAAATCCTGGTAGAACCAGCTAATTATCCCAAGTGCGCACAGTGAAGGCACCGGGCGGGACAAAAAGGCCCCCGGTGCCTATATTTTGGTTAGGGGGACACTCCCGGGACCCTCCGGGAGGCCGCATAAGACCCCTGGTGCCTTTTCGCGATCGGAGGTGAATTAAATGACAGCACTCGAGGTTATCGCAACGATCCTTGCAGTCCTCGTTTTGGTGAAGATCTCCGTTGTTCTTGTGAATCCTGGCCTGTGGATGAAAAAGGTCGCTGCGCCAATATTTGATAATCCCCCATTGGCGACGGCCGTATATGCGGGGCTGACGATCGTGGTCGGCTACTTTGTGTTTGCAAGCCTGACTATCGTCGAAGTTGCTGCGGTGATGGCCTTCACCGCCCTTTTGATGGGACTGGGGATGCTGCCGTACGCAAAGCCGTTCCTGAAAATCGCAGAGGAGATGGCGGCGAACCGATCAGAGCTGCTGCGCAACGCGTGGCTCCCCATCGTCATTTGGGTCGGTATCTCCCTCTGGGTCTTGTCCACCGTTTTTGCCTAGAAGGCAACGCCTCGCAAACACAGACATCAAAGCACTGGGTGGCTCCACGGGGCCCGGTGCTTTATGCTTTTTAAGGTCTTGACAGCACTCACGCGGGACCGTAATATCACACCCCCCCCGAGTATTGGCGACGAAACCCCACGCGCGGAGGAAACAGCCATGACGGACAAGGAGCAGCTTGTTTCAGCCATGGAGCAGTGGACAACAACCTTTAGCAACGACAATCCTGACCCGATACTTGCCCTCTATGCTGAGGATGCCGTACTGTGGGGGACGCTCTCTCCCACACGGCGGGATGACCCGGCAGCGCTTCGCGACTATTTTGTGAAGGCGTTTGTCGCCCTGCCATCGCACAAGGTGACTTTCAAGGATCCATTTATCCGTGTCTACGGCAGTACGGCCATCAATACCGGCTATTACACCTTCTCGTGGGTGAAAGAGGGCCAGAGCAAGAATCTTCCTGCGCGGTATAGTTTCACCTACGTCAAGCGCGACGGGCGCTGGATGATCGTGGATCATCACTCGTCCGCAGTGCCCGACCCCAACCTGGTCAAATAAAGAGATCGAAGCAGCACGCGAGCGGCCGGTTTGCGGGTGCCTTCGACCGCTCAACCGCGAGTAATTCCGCTCTGTGGGAAAGGCCCTGCGCTAGCCCCGCAGCACGGGCGCGAGCACGTCCTTCACGAAGGTCTCGAACGTGGTTGGCGTCGTCGTGTCCGGCGACCGCGGGACTTCGTCCTTCAGTTTGCCCGCCTGAAACGCCGCGTACATCTCCAGCATCGCCTCGGCCACGCCCTCGGTGGCACCCATGCCGAGGAAGGACACCTTCGCCTGCTCGGACGTGATCTGGACGTGCCGGACCTCCTTGCCGATGCCTTGGCTGATGATCTTGGCGCACTCGTCCATGCTGTAGTCCTTCGGGCCGTGCAGTGAGACGATTTTGGGTTGGGAGGCGGCAGGTCCGGTGATGACCCGGGCTGCGCGCTCGGCGATGTCCGTGGTTGCGATCATGGGCGCCGTGACGTCACCGGACAGAGGCACGAAGATGCTGTTCATGTGCTTGATAGGTTCGAGCTGCCAGAAATAGTTTTCCATGAACCACCCGGGGCGCAAGATGGTCAGGCCCTGCGTGGCCTGGACGAAAATCTTTTCGGCGTCGTGCAGGCCCAGGATCGGTCCCATGCCTTCAGGCAAGTGCGCTCCGACGCTGGAGAGGAGCACGGTATGCTTGATTGTGTTGGCCTTCACGGCATCCGCGCCGGCCTTGGCGAGCTCCCCGTAGTAGGCGCGATAGTCGGGAACGCCAAAGTTGGGTGGGCAGAGGAAGAAGAATGCGTCGGCGCCTTGGGTCGCCTTCTTCACGTAGACAGCATCCTCCAGGTCGCCCTGGGCGACCTTCGCCCCTCTGGGCTGCTCCTGCTTTAGCTTGTCGGGACTGCGCGCGAGCAGGATGAGGTCGTGGCCGCCTTGGTCGAGCAACCGTTTCGTGAGGCTTCGTCCGATGTTTCCGGTAGGCGTGGTGATCGCGATTCTCATGGGACCCTCCTTACGAGGCCTGAGGTTGTCCCCCACTTGCCTCCAAAAACGAACTCGCCCAGGGGCTTGCGCTGACGGGCTGCGCGATCGCGTTCTTTGAGCGTATCCGGCAGGCTATCGGGATTCCCAACGTATCCGATGGCGAGACCCGTTACAGCCTCCGAATCCTCAGGTAGCTCGTAGATTTCTCGTGCTTTGTCAGGCAGTATGCCGACCATCTGGTGAACCATAAGCCCTCGGGCCGTGGCTTCCAAACACAAGTTGCCGGCCGCGAGGCCAAGGTCGTGGACGGCGACACGGTTGGGTTTGTTATTTCGGGCGAATTTCAGGGTGGCGATGCCTAGAGCGAGCACGGGGGCGGCCTTGGCCCAGACTTGGTTTCCCTCGACCAGGCAAGAGAGCAGTCGCTCAAATTCTTCTGGGTTCTCCTTCGTCGCAACGATATAACTCCAGGGTTGCTCGTTGTAAGAGGACGCAGCCCAGCGCGCTGCTTCAAACAGTGAGCGAAGATCGCTCTCGGAGACCGGCCGGTCGTCGAAGCTGTAAGGACTCCATCGTTTGGTGATCAGGTCATGTACAGGGTAGTCGGTTGATGATTGTTTTGACATGCTATTTCCTCCTGTGTTAGGCCGCTGGCCTTGATCATGAATCCTCTCGTATCGCTTCGGCATCGATGGTGATGTCAACGATGTTGCCGACCACGATGCCGCCCTTATCTAGAGGGGCATTCCAGCTGACGCCGAAGTCTTGGCGATTGATCCTGGTCTCTGCAACAAAGCCGGCACGCGTTTTAGGTCCCTTATCCACGCCCCCTTCCCACCAGGGCGTCTCCCATTGTCCCAACAAGGTCACATTCAGTGTGACTTGGCGAGTGACGCCTCGGACTGTCAGATCGCCGGTGACGGTGTAGTCGTGATCGCCCATCAGCTCCACTTGATTACCTTTGAAAGTTATCTTGGGATATTTTTCGACATCTAAAAAGTCCGCATTCCGCAGATGTGCGTCTCGGTCCGGCTCCCCGCTCCAGATTCCTTTGGCATCGATGGTCACTTCGACGGATGAATCGCGCGGGTTCGCTGGATCGAACGTGAGTGTTCCGTGGACGTTTTTGAAGGCACCACGAACATAGGTTACCATCATGTGCCGCACACGAAACTCGGCGGCGGTATGTCCGGGTTCTAAAGTCCAATTGGCCATGACGCGTTTCTCCTCGTGACAGCTGGTTCGTCGTCTATGGATGGTCTCCCTACGGAGAGCCTCAGTTTCCCCGATTGGCCTGCGAGGGTCAAGTCCCTCACTTCAAATTCTCGGATTTGTGCGGCGATAGGTCCTCTTGGGTGTGTTCAGGTAGGCCCTGGGGTGGGTCCGCCGTGAGTTTTATCCTGAGCTTGTCGAATGGCCTGCCATGAGCCCTGCGAAGGGGTTGTCGAATGGCCCGCCGTGAGCCGTGTCGAACGGTTGACAATGGGGGCAAAAGAAGATAGATTATTCGGAGAGTTATGGGGATTTGAAAAATCGAAACGTGGGAATGAGATGGAAAGGTTAGGACCCGGCAGTATGAAGGCACCGGGAGGGCAACAGGCTCCCCGGTGCTTTTTGTTTTTGTAAGCAGGGTCGGTAGAGAGGTCGAAATAGTCAACAAAAGATTTGACCCCTTTTGAGAATGGATCAAGGAATGGTGGCCTGATCTTGTGATTTTGGAGTCCGACTGGAACGGCGGAATGGGGTCAGAGAACAACTTTCAGAGCCATACGATGTTAGGGATTAGGTTGCAGGAACCCGCAGAGTTTAGGGTATTAGACTGTTCTGTCTAATTCTAGTTGGGCGGCCGAGGGACATGGACACTCAAGAGATAATCCGCCAGGCGCGAGCACTGCAGGAACGGATCAAGGGCTACTCCCGCAAAGGTGTCGAAGGGGCCATCGGGGAGGCGGCCAAGGCCCAGGTTTGCGAGTTCCTACGAACCTACGCCGGCCCGAAGAGCGCGTTTCTGAAGCAGGCAGAAGAAGCTGGCGGTTACACGGTATACATTGTAACCACGTTGGATGCGATCATCGCGTCCTTCGTCCAGTATCTCGAGGCTGGACTCGCCGCCGGTATCTCACCCGAGCGCAGGGCTCAGCTCGACGTTGTCGCGGACATCCTGGGACAAGCACACTCCCTGCTTCAGGATGATCGCCAGCATCCGGCAGCGGCAGCCATGCTCATTGGTGCTTCATTGGAGGAGTTCCTGCGGACTTGGGTCGAGGCCGATAATCTGTCCATCGGAAGCGCTAAGCCGGGGATTGATGCATACGTCAAGAGCCTTAGAGCGGCGGACCTTATCTCTAAACAGGACGTCAAGGACATTACGTCCTGGGCCGGCATTCGCAATCATGCTGCACACGGTGAGTGGGACGAGGTCTCAGACCGCGCCCGCATTCGCCTCATGCTAGAAGGCGTCAATCTCTTCATGAGACAGAAGGAGACCGGCTAGTCGTCTTCGAGGTTGGGGACCCTGCCAACAAGGCCTTGTGGAAAAGGGGACAGAAAAGGGGACATTCTGCTTTTTGGGATGATGGACGGCCTCTCGGCTTGTCGCATGAGTGATTCCGGAATGAGCCCTCAGCTCTTGGCACGTAGTACCGGTCCCCCTCCGGCATACGCCTTGCACCGCCCTCTCGAAATTTGGTTATGGACCAGACCCGAATTATGTACATAGAGAATAAGTCAGAAGACATAAGCGGCCCAGCTCGTATCGGCCGAGTTACTTTTTCAAAATCTGGGAAAAGCGTTTATTATCGAGGTAAAACCTTTCAGAGTCTTAAAGGAGCTGGGTTCAAGGCAAATTATTTTGATGTAGATACGCGAGAGGAGTACTGGATATCGGGGTGCAAGAAGAATGGAGGTGATCGGCTCTATCCCGGTGAGATCGAAATAGACGAAGATGTAAGGGAAGAATACTGGCTCAATATACGTAATCAGCCAGGGAATGTTGCATTAACAAAGATTCGGTGTGCCGGAAAATACGGGAGAAAAAAATAGGAAACGATGCGGGGGCAGGCTTGCCATTTGCTATTTGGCTATGGTTCACCACATTGGCCGGATTTGGGCTTGACAGAGGATAAGCGGATCGGAGTACAAAGGAGCCGACCCTTCGGCTTGTCGCATGGGTGATCGATGGGTAAGGCGAGCACTTAGCTCTCAACACTCCGCTCTTGGCAGATAGTACCGCCCCCCCTCCGGCACACGCCTTGCACCGCCTTCTCGGACGAAACATTGGCTCGGGAAGGCGTTTTTCTTTGGTGAGGAAGCGCGCGTTGGGAGGCGGTCGAGGCAGGTGATATGACGATACTCACTATTATCTCTTTTGTCCTGATTGTAGGGTTCCTCATTTTCATTCACAGGGGTGGCCACTTTGTGGTTGGGCGGGCTTTCTACGGCGTGGACCAACATAGTGATTTCGATCTCTCGTTCACCCACCTGTCGGTCTGGGCCCGGATTGCTATTGTGCTGGCTGGGCCTGCGGCCAATTTCCTCCTAGCCGTGCTGCTCTTCTGGATTGTCTTTGCCTTCGTTGGCAGTCCCGTCCCATCTGTCTCCACTAACGTGGGTCTCGTGATGGAAGGGTTTCCCGCAGCGGAGGCGGGCATCGTGGTTGGGGATCGAATTGTTGCGGTCAACGGTGAGCCGGTGGAAACGTGGGAGGAAATGACCAAACGGATTCATACACGCCCTCGGCAGAAGGTCAGGCTGACGGTGGAGCGGCGGGAAAAGCGCTTCGAGACCATCCTGACCCCGAGTCGGTCCACCCAGCAGGATGTCGCGGGCCGAACCCTGACGATAGGGTTCATCGGCCTCCATCCCTCAGGGGGACTGGTTTACGAACGGTTAGACCCGCTGACCGCGCTGGTCGAGGCGGGGAAACGGAGCTTTTCTAGAATCCTCACGATCTTCCAGTCCGTGTGGAAGACAATGGCGGGGGCCTTCTCTTCTCAGGTGACCGGTGGCCCGATCCCCATGGTCCAGATGATCGCACCGCAGGTCGAGCAGGGGTCTTTCAGCATGATCATCTTCACCGCGCTCCTCTCTATTAACCTGGGGGTGCTTAATCTCTTGCCCCTTCCCTTCCTCGACGGTGGACGTCTCTGCTTTCTCGTGGTCGAATTGCTCCGCGGCAGGCCGGTAAGTCTGACAGTGCAGCGGACGGTGCAGTGGTTGATCGTAGCTCTGTTAGTGGCCTTGATGATGTTGGCCGTTTATTTGGCCTTTCGTGACGAAATCTTTCAATTTCTCAAGACCCTGTAAACAAGAAGAGGAAGCAGGGTCAGGCTTGCCATTTGCTATTTGACTGCGTTGTCGCGTAGCTGATTCCGGAACAACCACTTAGCCCCCAGTGCTTGACTCTTCGCATGTAGTTCAAATGGACCCGGGGTGAGCATCGTCCTCGGCCCACCGCAGGCACAATCGACGACACAACAACAATCTCGACGCCCTCCTGGGACGATTGGATTCGGGGGGGCACTTTTTTTCTAGTTTGAACGCAAGTTTTGGGGAAGGATGCAGGGTCAGGGTTGAATACGTGAATGGGCAGTTGCACTGTCTGGATCGAGCGGTCAGCGTACGTGCTTGCGCGCAAATCGGGAAGGGGGAAACCACCAAGGGGGGGACCTGACAATCTGGCGGGACGCCGCGAGCCACATCTCAGTCCAGGGGGCTAGCCACCACGTGGGATACCACGTGTGATGGGAATGGGCCAGCACGTCTGCAAGCCCCTTCCAGGGGTGAGGGCGTGTTTTCGACGGCGCGGCCACGCTCTCCTGGCCGGCGTGCAGGAGGGCCAGAAACTGGCCACGGACTTCCGGACTGACTCGTGGCCCGATGCGGACCAGCAATCGGTTGGCTGGATCCTCTGCGATGTTGGGTTCGTCAGTGTCGAACGGCTCAAATCCGTCGGACCCGAAAAATCGGTCCAATACTCCTCTATAGGCGTCCTTGGAAAGTTCCGTTCCCTCGAGATCCCAGTGCCACGCATAGGCCGTCGCCAAGACGATTTGATCGTCGAGCGCTCCATTGGCAATGCAGGCCCGAAGGAGTTTCCGGCCGATGCCCCGCTGCCGCCATCCCCTAGCGACTTCAACAAAGCCGAGCTCCAGGAGTTTCGATGCGCCGGCGTCCCCCCACCGCTCCTGGGGGTCAGGCCTGGCGATCACGACGTATCCGACGATCTCCTTTGCTGAGTGGGCGACGAGGAGTCGCCCCTGGCCGTTTTCGATGAATCGCGGAAATCCCTCTACCAGGCGTCGGTCGGCATCAGGATGATAATGGTAGAGGATTCCCATCCCGGGGGCGATGGTGCA
>JAAXQN010000125.1 GCA_012974305.1 Candidatus Methylomirabilis sp.
CTGCCGGACGGCGGGATTCGAGGGGAAATCCCCGATAGCGCCAGCCATCAAAGCCGCCTTTCAACGGGCGGACTCTAGCAATACCGCGCCGCCGCAACAGGAGCGCCACCCGGGAGGTCCTTACGGCAGATCCAAGAAAATAAGTTCTACCTCCCCCTTCGCTCGGACCGAGAGTTCCGGCTCGTCAGCGATCCGTGCCTGGTCGCCTGCGGCAGTCGCAATTCCGTTAATGACGAGACTGCCAGCGATGACAAAGAGATAGGCCTTGCGTCCTAACCTGCTCTTATGGGTCACTTCTTGCCCATCCCTCAGGTGGGATACGTAGATTGTGGCATTTTGGTCTATGGTGAGCGTCCCCGGGATGTCGCCGGCAGAAACAACGGGCAGAAGCCTCCCACTTCGGTCCTCCAGTGTGGATTTGCGCTGTTCCCACCGGGGATCTAATCCCTTCGTTCGGGGAATGATCCAGAGTTGAATGAAGTGGACCGGGTGCTCATTAGAGTGATTGTACTCGGAATGGGCGATCCCCGTGCCTGCCGACATCACCTGCACCTCACCAGGATGGACAATTCCAATGCTTCCCTGATTGTCCCGGTGTTCTAGCTCCCCTGCGATGACGTAGGTGACAATCTCCATGTCACGGTGCGTATGGGCTCCGAATCCCTGGCCGGGTCGGACCACGTCATCGTTAAAGACGCGGAGCACACTCCAATTCATGTTGGCGGCGTCGTAGTAATCCGAGAAGGAGAAATGCCAATAGGTCGACAACCATCCCATATCTGTGTGATGTCGTTCCTCGGACTTGATGATTTTTATCATCGTTGCCCCCGTTTTTCCCTTCCTCTGGAGCCATTTTCCTCCCCTTATAGGGAGCCATCGGCGGTTCGCAGAAGACCCAGGATGCCTCTTGGTGACCTCCCTTGACGCTGACGGGTGTCCCCGCTATTGTACCAGTACCTTCAAGAAATTTCTGCGTTCCCCTTGCAGGAGTTGTCCGTGATCTCGAAAAAGGGCTTGCAGAAAAAGGATCACCAATATCTCTGGCACCCCTTTACACAGATGCAGGAGTGGTTTGCGGACGAGCCCCTGATCATCGAGCGGGGGGAGGGCAACTTCCTCATCGACATCGATGGGAAACGGTACCTCGACGGCGTCTCTTCGCTCTGGTGCAATGTTCATGGCCATGGCCGGCGAGAGATCGACGGGGCCATCATCGCGCAGCTGCAACGGATTGCCCATTCGACGCTCTTGGGTCTCTCTCACCCGGCAGCCATTTTGCTGGCGGAGCGGCTGGTGCAGATCGCTCCTCCCGGCCTCGCCAAAGTCTTCTACTCGGACGATGGGGCGACCGCCGTGGAGATCGCCCTGAAGATGGCATTTCAGTACTGGCAACAGAAGAGTTCTGACCGGTTTCGTCAAAAGACCAAGTTCCTATACTTCACGGGAGCCTATCATGGGGATACCCTGGGTGCCGTGAGTGTGGGGGGCATCGATCTCTTTCACTCCCTGTATAAGCCCCTGCTTTTTGAAGCCACCCCCTTGCCTGCCCCTTACGTCTTGGCAGAAAAGGAGGCAGCCCTGGAAGAAGTGCAGCGGATGATTAAGATCCACCATCACGAGGTGGCGGGCCTCATCATGGAACCATTGATCCAGGGGGCAGCAGGGATCCTGCCCTATCCTTCGGGCTTTATGCGAGGGGTCTGGGAGCTGTGTCGGGCCAACGAAGTTCTCTTCATCGCCGATGAAGTGGCCACCGGATTCGGTCGGACCGGAAAGATGTTTGCCTGTGAGCATGAGGAAGTCTTGCCAGACCTGCTCGCTGTCGCCAAGGGGCTGACTGGTGGGTACCTCCCCTTGGCTGCCACGCTCACCACGCCGGAGATCTTTGACGCGTTTTTGGGTCCGGTGGACCAAAAGAGAACCTTCTTCCACGGCCATACGTACACGGGGAATCCCTTAGGCTGCGCTGCCGCCCTGGCCAGCCTGGAGATATTCGAGAAGGAACGGGTCCTTGAGCGGCTCCAGCCCAAGATTGCATTTCTGGAAGCGGGGTTAAGAAGACTCCGGTCCTTGCGGCATGTGGGAGAGATTCGCCAGGTGGGATTCATGGTTGGGATTGAGCTGTTCGACGACGTGCCGTCGCGGCGGCCGTACGCCGTCGCGAAGAGAATGGGGCACCAGGTGATTAGGGAGGCCAGGGAGCATGGCGTTATCATCCGCCCCCTTGGGGACGTCATCGTCTTGATGCCTCCGCTATCCGTCACCGAGGATGAAATCAACTTGCTCCTCGATGCGGTCTATCTCGCCATTAAGACGGTGACCGAGGGCCATGGAAGCCGATGACCGACGACCGAGTGATAACGTCCGATGTCCAAAGTCCAATGTTCAGCGTCGAAGTGCTACGCGCTAAGATCGGTGGCCTGCAACTGACCTACGACTTTGGACGTTGGACCTTGGACTTCATGCTACCATGAGCCGTGAACCATGAACCAACTGGGGCGGATCAATCGTACGTTGCTGTACGGCGAGGGGCTCTTTGAGACGCTCCGGGTGTATGCAGGCCGCAAGGTCCCTCTCCTTGAGGCCCACTCTCGACGGATGGCACTCGGGGCAGAATTTTTTGGGTTTCCTTTTTCATCGACGGACTTTGCAGAGGCTGTCGATGGGGAACTCAAGGGGATTCCGAATGAGGCTGACGCTCGGCTCCGGATCACCTTGGAGGTCTGGGGAGCGGAGGGCCCTGAAGATACCAAGTTTGTTACCCAGTCCTCTCCCGTGAAGCTGACGGACCCTAGCTATCAGGGAGGCGTACGCCTCGTATCTGCTCCCTTCTCGCGCTTCTCCACCTCTCCCCTGCTGGTCTTCAAGACGACCAATTATTTTGAGAACAGTTATGCTCGCCAGTGGGCGGGACGCCAGGGGTTTTACGATGCCTTGTTTTTCAATGAGCGCGGCGAGGCCACCGAGACGACGACCGCAAACCTCTTCCTGGTCCGGGGGCACTGCCTGATTACACCCCCGGTGTCCGCGGGTCTTCTGCCAGGGATCGTGCGCCGGCACCTCCTGGGAAGTGCCGAGCACAGCGGTCTGGCGGCAGAGGAACGGCCCGTCACGACCGCGGATCTTGAGAAGGCAGAGGAGGTATTGCTCTCCAATGCGGTCGTGGAGGTTCTGCCGGTCAAGGAGATTGCCGGCCTTTTCACAGGGCGCACCACCTTTGAGTGGGCGGGTGCCTTGCGGGCCGCCTATCGGGAGGCCATTTTCGGCCAAGCGAAAGATTGAAGAGCAAAAAGAAGAGTTCGTGCCGTTTGCTGATCGCTGACAGCTGACTGCTACGGAACGGGATCATGGCCAAGGGCCTTTTCATCACCGGCACAGACACGGGCGTAGGAAAGACCTTCGTCGCAGGGGCCTTGGCAACCCTGCTTCGAGCCCGTGGGATTGATGTGGGCGTGATGAAGCCGGCCGAGACCGGCTGCATCAGGCGGGATGGGCAGCTTCACCCTGAGGATGCGCTTTATCTCAGGGATAAGGCAGAAAGCGTTGATCCACTGGACGAGATTTGTCCGTATCCCTTAGAGATGCTAGCCGCACCATCGGTTGCGGCGGACGCGGCAGGGATCGCCATCGACCTCGACTGGATCGTTGATCGGTTCCATCGTCTGGCCAGGCACCACCAACTGACCCTGGTCGAGGGGGCGGGGGGCCTGCTTGTCCCGCTCACCGATACGGACGATTACACCCACCTCATCCAAAAGCTGCAGATCCCAACACTCCTGGTGGCGCGGGCCTCCCTCGGGACCATCAATCACACATTACTCACGTCGCGCTGGGCCGGGCACCTGAAGCTTCCCATCCTCGGAGTTGTTCTGAATAGTCCAACGGGTCCGCCGAGTCCTTCGGAGGAAGCAAACCTCCAGGCGCTCGCCAAGCGGCTCACCACTCCCCTCCTCGGTTGTATTCCCCATCTCCCAGGCCCGACTTTAGATCTCTCCCTCGTGGAGAATTCGCTCAGAATGGACCGGCTCCTGGAGCTTTTGGAGCTGGGTTGATGCGATCAGAACTTCGGGATAAGGTGGCGGATCTCTTGATGGAGGCGATCCAGCACCCGGAACGGTCGATCCTGCTCTTCTGGCTTCAGGCGTACTGCCAGCTGGTACAAGGGTGTGATCCTCCGACCGTTGCCTTTTCCCGATGGGCGCATTTCGTCCGGCGCCATCAGCAACAGACCCGTTGGTGTCGCGCACCGGGTGAAACCTGGGGGCGAAAGCTGGTCGCCGACTCGAGCCTCCTCCGTTCAGATGAGGTACGTGAAGTCACGATTGTCCCGGAATACCGGAAGGAGCTTTCCGTCATCTGCGAAAAGGCATCTACCTATTGGAGATTTCTGAAGGAGATGCACCGCCGGTCCTATCCTGAGGGCCTTCCCGGTGTTCTCCAGCAAGCAGCGCTCTTGTGGCAGCATCACCTCTTCTTCGAGTTCCATGAGCTTTTGGAGGAAGTATGGATGGAATGGCGGGGCCCCGAGCGTCCCTTCCTACAGGGACTTATACAACTGGGCGTCGCGTTTTATCAGATCCAGCGGAACAATTACCGCGGCGCCATGAGCATGTTCCGGAACGGGTTGCCCAGAGTTGAGCCCCATGCCCCCCGATACTGTGGTGTGGATCTCAAAAAGTTCCTTGAGCAAATTGAGAAATGCCGTCAACATGTAGCGCGATTAGGCCCCGGTCGCTGCCACCACTTTGACTGGGCCATGATCCCACCCCTCAAGGTGGTCGGCAAGGGGCGATCAGCAGTCGGCCGTCAACAGTCAGTCCGGAACTCCTAAGGCTGATCGTTGATAGGTGAGAAATGGCGTATTGCTGACGGCTTCCCATGCTTTACCAGTTTCCCGCGATCGGCTATACTACCGCCGCTTGCGCGATCTTTCCGTTTCATCGATCATCTCTTTAGTGAGCCACAGCAAGGAAACCGGAGAGGAGTGTGTCATGGCCTTACAGCCGAAATATCAGAGCCGTGTCATCACCGAGGGGCCTGATCGGGCGCCAGCGCGGGCGATGTTCAAGGCGATCGGGTTGAAGGACAAAGATCTGGAGCGGCCGCTGGTCGGCGTGGCCAACACGTGGATCGAGATTGGGCCCTGCAACTATCACCTCCGTCATCTTGGGGAGAAAGTGAAAGAAGGGATCCGTGAGGCCGGCGGGACGCCCCTAGAGTTCAACACGGTCTCCATCTCTGACGGAATCACCATGGGCACCCAGGGGATGAAGACGTCCCTGATCAGCCGCGAGGTGATTGCCGACTCCATCGAGCTCGTCTCCCGCGGCAATCTCTTCGATGCCGTGGTTGCCCTGTCCGGTTGCGATAAAACGATCCCCGGCACAGTGATGGCCCTCGCGCGGATCAATGTCCCGGGTCTGATGCTCTATGGCGGCTCGATCATGTACGGCGAATATGAGGGCCGCCACCTTACCATTCAGGACGTGTTTGAAGCGGTCGGTGCCTACAATGCTGGGAGGATCTCAGCCGAAGAATTGCGCGCTATCGAGAACTGCGCCTGTCCCGGTCCGGGGGCCTGCGGTGGGCAATTTACCGCGAACACGATGGCCACCGCCTTCGAGATGCTCGGCATCTGTCCGATGGGCTTCGGCGATGTCCCCGCTATGGATCTCCAAAAGGAAGAGGTTGCTTTTGAGTGCGGCAGGCTGGTGATGGATGAGGCGGGCGTTCGCCTCTCCATTGATGATTTTGACAAGATCTCACGCAAAATCCCGGTACTCGCTGACCTCAAACCCTGGGGGCGATTCACTGCCCCCGAGATGTACCAGGCTGGCGGGATGGCGCTGGTGGCCCGGCGTCTGATGGATGCCGGGCTCCTCCACACAGATGCGATGACGGTATCCGGACGCACCATCGGCGAAGAAGCGCGTGCAGCCCGGGAAAGTCCGGGTCAAGAGGTCATTCGCCCTCACGATTATCCGTTGAAGCCAACCGGCGGTATGGCTGTCCTCAAAGGAAATCTCGCACCGGACGGGTGTATTATCAAGCTCGCAGGGCACGAGCGGATGGTCCACCGGGGCCCGGCGAAGGTCTTTGAGCGCGAGGAAGATGCCTTTAAGGCAGTCAAAGAGGGCCGCATCAAGCGGGGCGACGTCGTCGTGATCCGCTATGAAGGACCGAGGGGGGGGCCGGGGATGCGAGAGATGCTCGGCATCTGTCCGATGGGCTTCGGCGATGTCCCCGCTATGGATCTCCAAAAGGAAGAGGTTGCTTTTGAGTGCGGCAGGCTGGTGATGGAT
>JAAXQN010000192.1 GCA_012974305.1 Candidatus Methylomirabilis sp.
CCGAAGAGGTTGAAGGCGAGCACGACAATCAGGATCGCCGTGCCGGGGATGACGGTGAGCCATGAGGCATCGAACAGAAAGTTCTTCCCATCCGAGAGGATATTCCCCCACGTCGCGTCCGGGGGCGGAACACCGAACCCGAGGAAGGAGAGGCCTGCCTCGGTCAGGATCGCATAGGCGATCCCCAGGGTGGCCGAGACCAGGACCGGGGCGATGGCATTCGGGATGAGGTGGCGGAGGATGATCTGGGGACCCGGGACCCCGAGCGCATGCGCTGCCTGGACAAAGTCCTGCTCGCGCAGCGCCAGGATCTCGGCGCGGACGAAGCGCGCCGTTCCGGTCCAACTGGTGAAACCAATCACGACCATAATATTCCATATCGACGGCTTCAGGACGGCCACGACTGTTAAAATCAGAAAGAACGATGGGAAAGAAAGGAACACATCAATGAGGCCAGCAATCAAGGTGTCCCAAGTCATCAGCCTCAAGCGCCCCACCCCGATCCGCACGCGACCGTAGTACCCGGCGATGCCTCCCAGGGTGATCCCGATAGCGACGGCGATCCCGACAGCCACGAAGCCGACCAAGAGAGAGACGTACGCCCCCTCGAGCATGCGGGCAAAGACATCGCGTCCAAGATCATCCGTGCCAAGCAGATAGATGCCGAGGCGTGGCAAGTCCTCTGCGGGGACTGCCTGGGGGTTGGGTAGCGACAGTGGGGGCTTGAACTTGTCCGCAAGCCTCACCTGCCGGGGGTTGAGAACCGGGCTTTCCCCCTTCGTCAGAACCAGACCCAGGACGGCCACGACGAAAAAGACGACGCAGGCCAGCATGCCTGCCACGGCAGTCCGGTTCCGGAGAAAGAATCGCCAGGCGATGCGGGAGGGGGAGACCGTCACCTCCGAGGGTCGTGACTCTGTCAACGTCGCCATCGTTACTCGGCCTCCAGCCGGATCCGTGGGTCCGCCACCATGTAGAGCACGTCCGAGAGCAACGTCCCCAGCAGGGTCAAGACCGCCGCGATGAAATTTAAGCTAATCACGATCGGGTAGTCGCGGCTCAGGACCGCCTCGTAGCCTAATCGCCCGATTCCTGGCCATGCAAAGATTGTCTCAATAATCACACTGCCGCCGATCAGTGCCGGGACCAGCAGACCAAGCATCGTCACGAAGGGGAGCAGGGCATTTCGCAGCGCATGCTTGTAGAGGACGGTATCCTCACCCAACCCTTTGGCCCTGGCGGTCCGCACGTAGTCCGAGTTGATGACCTCGAGCATCTGCGAGCGAACATACCGCGACAGGACGGCAATCCCCGCGGTCGCCCCGAGGACCGACGGGAGGACCAGGTGCCACGTCCGATCCATGAGGCGCAAAGGGGCCGCGACTCCCTCGCGTCCAAACGTTCTGAGCCCGATCACATCCACGTGGAAAGTCTGGACGACGAAGATAATGAGGAGATATGCAAGGTAAAACCCCGGGACAGAAATCAACGCGAAGACGATGACGGTCGTGACCTTGTCAAAGAGCGAGTTCCGACGGATGGCGCTAGCGATCCCCAGTGGAAAGGCATAACACCAGATGAGGACCGTCCCGACCAGGAAGAGGGGGAAACTGTTCCAAAACCGCTCGACGATCTTTGGCAAGACTGGCTGGCTGTCCTTGAAGGCACGGAGTTCTCCGGTAAAGAGCTTGCGATAGAACCGGACGTATTGAACGTGGTATGGCAAGTCGAGGTCGAAGGCCTTCCGGTAGCGCTCGAGCTGCTCAGGGGTAAACCGCGGGTTCAAGGGGTCGATCTGGCTCGGTTGTCCTGGGGCGAGATGGATGACGGCGAACGAGATCACCGAAACAAAGAAGAGGGTCCAAAGTTTCTTCCACCCAATGCGGAGCAGAGCAGAGAGCATTTTACCTCAATAGGCCGCGAGCACGGGTTCTGAGGTCTTTACCCACTGGTTGAAGTGAAAGTTGATTCGACCCAGCTTATCGGCAACAATCGGCAGGTATTGGGGCGTCCCGTCGGGATCCCGGATCATACGAACGAGCTTCCGGTCCAGGAGGGTGAGACCCTTGCCGACGAAAAGGAAGGTGTACGGCTGGTCCTGGGCGACGATCTGGTGCAGACGTCTCGCCATTTCGACCTGCCGCGCACGGTTATACTCCTGGCGGATGCGGATCATCAACGCGTCCGCCTCCGGATTGGAATACCCGACGAAATTGAGCTGGAAGTGCCCCATCTGGCTCGAGTGAAAGATCTGGTAGAGATCTGCATCCAGCCCCATGGACCAGCCGAGAATCAGGGCGTCAAAATCCCCCTTGTCCACTCGCTCGTTGATGAACACCGCCCACTCCATGATAAGGGTCTCCACTTTGATTCCCAGGCGGCGCCACGCGTTCTGGGCAACCACCATCACGGCCTTCCGGACCTCATTCCCCAAGTTGGTGAGGAGAGTAAAGGCCAAGGGCTTTCCATCCTTTTCGAGCCATCCTTCGGCGTTCCGGGTCCACCCGGCCTCGGCGAGAAGACGGAGTGCCCCCTCAGGGTCGTAGGGGAGTGGCTTCACTGCTGGGTTGTAGAACTCGGTCTGCTTTGGATAGGGACCGGTGGTCCGCTCCGCCTGGCCGTAAAGAACATAGTCAATGATCTCTTGGACGTTGATCGCCATGCCCAACGCCTTCCGCACGCGAACATCCTGGAAGATCGGTCGCCGCATGTTGTAGCCAATGTACGTGTAACCTAACCCGAGCCGCGAGAAGTTCTGGAAGCGGGGATCGTGCTTCAACCGCTCCACCTGATGCGGCTGCGCGCCGTAGGCATCGCTCGTGCCCGCATAGAAGGTGAGCTCGGCCGTCAACATGTCGGGGATGATCCGGTACAGATACTCGCGAAGGTTTGGTGAGCCCTCCCAGTAATCTCGAAAACGCCTCAGGCGGATAAACTGGTCGGTCTTCCACTCGGCGAACCGAAAGGGGCCCGTCCCTATCGGTGCTCTATTGAACGCGGAATCGCGGATGGAATAGGTCTTGGGATCTCGGCCAAGGCGGATTGCCTCTGCCTTGAGGCGCTCCCGGTTGAGGAGGTGTTCGGGCAGGATCCCCATACCCCAGCTCCCGAAACCCGGCTCGAAGAGCCGTTTGTAGATGATCTTGACGGTGTACCGGCCGAGCGGCTCCACTGCCTTAACCGGCTCGAAGTCCGGAACCCGGGGTGAGAGGTTTTCTGGAGCCATGATCGCCTGATAGGTAAACTTCACGTCGCCCGAGTCGAACTCGTGCCCGTCCTGAAAGAGCACGCCCTTCCGCAGCCGAAACAGGACGATGGGGTTGTGCTCGGTCGGCGGGACGAGGGCGGCGGCCCGCTCCCGGGTGATGACCGGCTCAGCCCCTTCGATAAAGCGGGAAGGATCGATCCGGTCCCCATAGCCACGCAGCAAGCTGTTGAGCTTGACAAAGAAGTCCTGGTCTACCTCGCTGAGGGTAAACTTGAGTCGAGGGGGCAGATGAACCGTTACCTCCACCATACGCTTCTTCGGTTTGCCCGACTCCTGCCTCGGGATTGCCACTTCGATCTGTTCGATCTTCGATTGGCCGGGCAGCAGCTCGATCTTCTGCACGAGTCGAAGGGCAGGATCGCGAGCTGCCTGCGCTCTCTCGAGGTGCCGGAGAAGCGTGTCGCCAGTCACCGGGGTGCCGTCGGATAGCTCTTGGGTCTCATCCACGACCATGTAGGCCTCTTCAAAGATCTCCCACGACTCGGCGAGCCGGCCGCGGAAGGCGAGGTCGCGGTTCCGATCGATCAATCCCTCGAAGACAAGGCTATTAATGTCGCTGCTGGCCGAATCCGCGGCGAGGGTGGGATTCAGGATGGATGCATCACCGATGGAGGTTTGAATATATCGTGTGAGGCGACCGGGGTCTCCCTTTACCTGCTCCTCGAAGGTGGGTACCCAAAAGTAAGACTGGAGTAAGAAGAGGCTGACAAGGGTCGGAGCCAAGATCAGAATTTGCTTCACGCGCATACGCAACCTTGCGGTGTCAATTCCCTTGTGCTTCGAAACGCACACATAATAATGTGCGGGCGAACCATTAGAACAAGATTAGATGAGGATGAGAAGTCGCTCATGGAGGCCGGTGGAGACCGCTCTCACGCGAAATAGGGTTTGGCACGTGCGCCCGGTCATCACGGTCACGACAGAGTGTTCGTTACTGTGCCGAGGGGGGAGGTTCTGGCTGTGCCGGGACTGGCTCGGCTGGCTGCGTCGGGGCAGGAGCCGCCGGCGCTGTCTGGGCCGGCTCCTCCGGGATTACCGAAGTAGGTTGTTGTTGCCGGACGGCGTAGATCGTGAGGATGACCGAGGTCACCATAAACAGGGCAGCAAGTGCGGTGGTCATCCTATGCAGAAACGTGGTCGGTCCCCGACCTCCAAAGACGGTCTGAGAAGACCCCCCACCAAAGGCAGCACCAATGTCTGCTCCCTTCCCGGTCTGGATCAAAATCACCCCGATCAGGGCCAGGGCAAGCACGATATGGAAAATAAGCAGTACCGCTTGCATTGAACCTCCTTCTCTAATCGTTATTCGATGACCGTTGATCTGTGACCGTTATTCGACGACCGATCACCGTAAACCGATTTCCGTAAAAGATTAGTAGATACTTCTTCGGCCGTCGGAAGTCGGTCAACTATCATCGGTACTCGGTCGTCGGTCATCGGTGGTCGGTCCCCCGTGGACGTCGGACTTTAAACTTTCTCGAAACACACAATTCGCGCAAAGGTATCCGCCTTCAGGCTGGCCCCACCCACTAATGCCCCATCGATTTCCGGCTCGGCCATCAGTCCATCGATATTGTCGGGCTTGACGCTCCCCCCGTAAAGGATACGGACTGCATTGGCCATTGCCTCCCCCCAGAGCTCAGCTAGTCGCTCCCGGATCAAGCCGTGAACTTCTGCCGCCTGCTCTGTCGTGGCGGTGCGTCCGGTCCCAATAGCCCACACCGGTTCGTAGGCTACGGTGATTCCTTCCGCTGACTGAGCGGGAATGCCGCTCAACCCCCCCTGCAGCTGCCCCTCGACCACCTGAAACGTGCGACCGTCTTCTCGCTCCACCAAAGTCTCGCCGACGCAGAGGATGGGGGTCACTCGGCACTCCAGGGCCGCCTTGAGCTTCCGGTTGACCTGCGGGTCGGCCTCGCCAAAGTACTGCCGCCGCTCGGAGTGGCCCAAGATCACGTACCGGCATCCGACATCCTTTAGCATCACTGGGGAGACTTCGCCGGTAAACGCCCCTTCCTTTTCCCAGTGCATGTTCTGTGCCCCGAGACCGATCCGAGAGCCCTTGAGGGCTCCAGCCACTGCCGGCAAGGCGGTGAAGGGGGGGCACACCACCACCTCCGCCTCGTCGTCATGCTCCTCCAAAAGCGACTGGAGCTGTTTCACCAGCGCCACCGCATCAGCGGTAGTTAGGTACATCTTCCAGTTGCCCGCAATTAAAGGTATCCGCATCACTCGTACACCGATGACCGTAAACCGATGGCCGAGAAGAATGAAAAGGGACACCTGTTTCTGTCGTCGGTCATCGCCCGTCGGTCGTCGAAAGTTATTGTTTGTCGGTTAGAGCCGCGATCCCGGGCAGCTCCTTCCCCTCGAGAAACTCCAAAGATGCTCCTCCCCCCGTCGAAATGTGGCTCATCTTGTCTGACACCCCTGCCTGGACCACCGCCGCTGCGGTATCCCCCCCACCAATGATCGAGGTACCCCCGCTGGCCGCGACTGCAGCCGCGACGGCCCAGGTCCCCTCATGAAAGGGTGGCGTCTCAAAAACGCCCATGGGGCCGTTCCAGAGAATCGTCCTTGCCCCTCGGATTATCACAGCAAAGGCCTCTCGCGTCTTGGGGCCGATGTCGAGGGCCATCCACCCCTCGGGAATCTCGGGACCGTCCACGACGCGAGTCGGGGCATTCGGCTCGATCCGCTCAGCGACAACATGATCAGCAGCCGGCAAGAACGCGACCTTGGCCGCGCGAGCCGCCTTCATCGTTTCGCGGGCCAGCTCCATTTTGTCTTCCTCCACCAAGGACTTGCCCACCGAACCCCCCACCGCTTTCAAGAACGTATAGGCCATGCCGCCCCCGAGCAGGAACGTGTCCACCTTCCCGATTAGGTTTTTCAACACCCCAATCTTGTCCGAGACCTTTGCCCCTCCCATGATCGCCACAAAGGGGTGCTCCGGGGCGGTGAGGAGCTTTCCGAGGTGTTCGATCTCTTTCCTCAAGAGAAAGCCGCACGCCGCGACCGAGACAAAGCGGGTGATGCCGGCCGTCGACGCATGAGCCCGGTGCGCGGCGCCAAATGCGTCGTTGACGTACACATCGCAGAGCCCCGCAAGGGCCCGGGCAAACTCCTCGGCATTCTTCTCCTCTTCCGGGTGAAAGCGCAGGTTTTCGAGGAGAAGGACTTCACCGGGTTGCAGTGTTTTCACAGCCGCATGCACCTCTTCTCCGATGCAATCCTCAGCCGTCCGCACCGGTGCCTCGAGAAGCTGCGACAGATGTTCGGCAACCGGTCGCAGGCTGAAGGCCGGGGAAGGCTTGCCTTTGGGTCGACCGAGGTGGGAGCAGAGGATCATTCTCGCCCGCTGCTCACGAGCATAGCGGATGGTGGGCAAACTCTCCCGGATCCGGGTATCATCGGCCACCTGGCCCTCCTTCACGGGGACGTTGAAGTCCACCCGGATCAGGACCCTCTTGCCCTTGAGCTCGACTTCGTCGATGCATACCTTATTAAACATTGGGCCCGTTCATGGTTGAGGGTTCATGGTTCAGAGTTTAGCCCAGCGTCAGTTCAGTCCGCATCACTTCACCATGAACCATGAACCGTGAACTGTGAACCAATCTAGCGGGAGGCCATGTACTTGATCACATCTCGCAGGCGGCAGGAGTACGCCCACTCATTGTCGTACCACGCCAACACCTTCACCAGTGTGCTGTCGACGACCGAAGTGGATGGACCATCCACGATGGCGGAATGGGGATCACGGACGAAATCGACAGAGACCAAGGGCTCCTCCGTATACTCCAGAATTCCCTGCAATTCCCCCTTGGCCGCCTTCTGAAAGGCCTGGTTCACCTCTTCCTGCGTCGCCACCCGCTCCACTTCTGCCACCAGATCCACGAGCGAGACATTGGCGGTGGGGACACGGATGGCAATGCCATGGAGCTTTCCCTGCAGGTCGGGCAAGACCAATCCCACGGCCTTGGCCGCCCCCGTAGTGGTTGGGATCTGGGACAGGGCCGCCGCCCGGGCCCGCCTGAGATCTTTGTGGGGGAAGTCGAGGAGCTGTTGATCATTGGTGTACGAGTGGATGGTCGTCATGAACCCGTGTTTGATGCGGAACTGCTCATGCACCACTTTTGCCACCGGAGCGATGCAGTTCGTGGTGCATGACGCGTTCGAGATGACGTGATGTTTCGAAGGGTCATATGCCTTTTCGTTCACCCCGAGGACTACCGTGAAGTCCGGGTTTTTGGCCGGAGCAGAGATAATGACCTTTTTCGCCCCTGCCGCCAGGTGCTTCGAGGCACTGTCTCGATCGGTGAAGCGCCCCGTGGATTCCACCACGTATTCCACTCCCAGGTCTTTCCAAGGCAACTCAGCCGGCTCCCTGATGGCCAGTACCTTGATCGCCTTCCCATTGACCGCGATGGCGTTGTCTTTCGCCTCAACCTGGGCATTCAGCCTGCCGAGAATCGAGTCGTACTTCAAGAGGTGGGCGAGGGTCCTGGCATCGGTGATGTCGTTGACGGCCACAAATTCCAGGTCCGGGTCCTGAAGCGCTGCCCGGTACAGGTTCCGCCCGATCCGCCCAAAGCCGTTGATTCCGACACGAATGGCCATCATCGTCCTCCTCTCCCTCGTATGGACCAGGACAGAACATCAGTGAAGTGTAAATCGAAAAGACTAATATTTAATGATAGAGGTGATATTCAGCGAAGTCAACCTTACAGCACCCGCGCCAAGGTGTAGACAAGGACCTCGCGAGCCCCGGCTTTCATCAAAACCTTCGCACACTCGTTGACGGTCGCACCGGTCGTGAACACATCATCCACCACAAGGAGGGATCGGCCCTCGATCCTTTCCGGTTTCACGACGGCAAAAGCTCCCCGGACATTCCGCACACGCTCCCGCGGTTTCCCGGTCTGCGGGAGGGTTGGACGGATCCGCCGCAGAGTCTTCCGGAGGACGGGCCGCTGCAGACGTTTCCCGACAACCCTGGCCAAGATCTCGGACTGATTAAACCCGCGGTCCTGCTCGCGCTTCCGGTGAAGGGGAATCGGCACGACTGCATCAATAGTGGGGTGACCGAAGAGGGGCGCAGTCCGGTCGGCCATGAGACGGCCCAGAGGTCCCCCCAGGGCGTCCCTCCGACCGTGCTTGAAGAGGAGGAGGACCTCGCGGAGGGGATCATCTCGCTCATAGAGAAGAGCCGACCGAGCCAGAAGGTACTGGGGCTGCCGAGCCCGACAACCTTGACACAGATGAGACGGGGGATGGACGACAGTGTGCCCCCAAAAGGGCCGCCCACATCGAGGACAGAAAGGAGGGTCAAGGAACTTAACCCGGCCCCAGCACCCTCCACAGACGACCGACCGAGATCCGACCCCGAGAATGCCCTGACAGAGCGCACACCGGGCCGGGAGCAGGAACCGGAGGAAGGAGAAATAGAATTCCACGCCCCACCGCTTCGATCGCGCGAGCCTCACGTGGTGCCCCTTGTCGAGGGAGGGTGCCAAGGCAGGCCTAAAATCACAGGGGGGAGAACAGTCCGGGAAGGAGCGGTTTATTGGCGCTCCTCCTCCTCCTGGCATGAGATGCAGTACTCCGCAAAGGGGACGGCTTCCAAGCGCTTGACGGCAATCTCCCCCTCGCATTTTTCGCACTTACCGAAGGTGCGGAGACGAATCTTTTCCAGGGCAGAATCCACCTGCCGCAACAGCCGCCTGTCGGCATCTCCCAGCGAGAGGAGAAACTCCTTGGTGTACGCGTTGGCCGCCTGGTCGGCCAGGTCTAAGGTCCCACTACCCGCCGTCTCGAGATTGCTCGCCTGGGCACGGACCCCGCTCAAGAGCCCTTTTCGCTTTCCGAGGAGCCATTTCTCTAGTTCCTTTAGCTTCGATGCCCTCACCTGCTCCCCCTCTTCTCTCGCTCTTCTCTCGCTCTTCTCTCGCTCTTCTCTCGCTCTTCTCTCGCTCTTCTCTCGCTCTTCTCTCGTGAATTTTGTGGACCGGATGTGGTGATCTTGTCAGTCGCGATGTAGCCGCTCACCCGAGCCCAACCATCTCTAGCGTTGGTACTCCCGTTGCGGCGCATCCGCCCAAAGCCGCTCCAGATTGTAGTAGCGCCGCGTTTCTTCGTCGAAAATATGTATGACGAGATCATGGTAGTCAAGCAAAATCCACCGCGCCCCATGATACCCTTCCCGGTGGTGTAGGCGGATGTGCATCTTCTCGAGACACTCCCCGATGTGATCGGCAATGGCGCGCACGTGTCGGTCCGAATCCGCACTGCAGACAAGAAAATGATCCGCAATGCTGGAGATCCCCCGGAGGTCCATGATAATGAGATGCCTGGCTTTGACCTCCCAGGCGGCGTGCGCTGCCAGATCGACCTGTCGGTTCGGTTCTATTCTTCCCATCCTCCAAGGAGGCTCCCCTGGACCCCCTCACTCGTAATCCCCTTCGATCGCTGATAGAGCTTATTCTTGGCCATATAAGCGGCCACCGTATCGGGGACCAAGAACCGGATGCTCCGCCCCTCCTCCACCAGCTGTCGGATCTCCCGGGAGGAGAGATCCAAGGAGACCACTTCCACCAACAGCACCAGGCCGGGGACCGGCCCCTCTTGACTCAGCTCCGGAGTCACCTCTGAGATCTTCAGGTACTTAAACTGGGGATTGCCCAGTTGTCGCCGCTGCTCGGGCGTGAGCGTATCTTCCACTTCGTCCAGACGCCAGCCGGGTCGGGCGGTGACGATCACCTGCGCCAGCCGCAGGATCTCCCCAGCCTCTTTCCATATGCTCATCTCCAGAAAGGCGTCCACCCCCATGATGAAGTAGAGGTAGGTCTCGGGCCCGTACAACTTGAGTAGCTCCCGCACCGTCTCCGCGGAGTACGACCGGCCCGGTCGATTCAGTTCGATTGGAGAGACACTGAAGTACGGGGCAAAGACCGTGGCCAGCGATACCATTTCATACCGATGGATCGGCGCCGCCACGTCTTGGTCGGTTTTGTGAGGCGGACGGGCCGCCGGGACAAAAATAATGTGATCGAGCCCGAAGGCCCAGTAGATCTCCTCGGCCGCCCGGAGATGGCCGAGATGGATCGGATCAAAAGTCCCCCCCGTCACACCGATACGCATACCCACATCCCCACACCGTTCACGGTTCACCGTTCACAGTTCACCGCCTCTTGAACTTCATAGACAGCTTTCGCTCGCCCCTCTGTGAACCGTGAACGGTGAACTGTCAACCTCCAACCCGGCGGGAGTCCCGGACCTGGCCTTCGCCCAGCACAATGAATTTCGCACAGGTTAATTCTTTGAGTCCCATGGGGCCCCGCGCGTGAAGTTTCTGTGTGCTGATGCCAATCTCTGCCCCCATGCCAAACTCCCCCCCATCGGCAAAGCGGGTGGAGGCGTTTACAAAGACCGTTCCGGCATCCACCTCGCGGAGGAAGCGCATCGCCCGACCATAATCAGCAGTGACGATTCCTTCGGCCAGTCCCGACCCGTACTGACAGATATGCGCTACTGCCTCTTCAAACGATCCCACCACCTTGATGGAGAGGATCAGGTCAAGATATTCGGTCTCCCAATCGATGTCCGTGGCTTTCGTCAGATGGGGCAGGATTGCCCGAGTTTGGGGGCATCCTCTGAGCTCTACGCCAGCGGATTCGAGGCGCGCCGCCATCTTGGGAAGGGCTTCACCTGCAACCTGCTCGTGCACAAGCAAGGTCTCAAGGGCATTGCAGACCCCTGGCCGCTCTACCTTGGCGTTAAAGACCACCTCCTCGGCCATCGAGATATCGGCCGCCACGTCCACATAGATATGACAGAGTCCCTTCTCGTGGGCAATCACCGGGATCGTGGACATCTCCTTCACTGTCCGGACGAGTTCTTCCCCCCCTCTGGGAATGACCAGATCGATGTACCGATCGAGCTTGAGGAGGGTGTGCACCGCCGCTCGATCAGTAGTCTGCACGATCCCCACCACTCCCTTGGGGAGGCCCACGGTCTCCGCCGAAGCCGTCAGGACAGCCGCGATCGCTGTGTTGCTCCGGATGGCCTCGGAGCCGCCTCGCAAGAGGATGGCGTTGCCAGTCTTGATGCACAAGCCTGTCACGTCGGCGGTCACATTCGGCCGGGACTCGTAGATCACAGCAATAACGCCCAGAGGGACCCGCATGCGACCCACCCAGAGGCCATTGGGGCGTCGCTCCAACGCGGTTGCCTCCCCGACCGGATCCGGAAGGGCCGCTACCTCTCGCAGACCTTGCGCCATTGCCCGCACGCGCTCGGGGCTGAGCCGCAGCCGATCCAGAAAGGCGGACGGGTGCCCCTTCCCCTCCGCCGCGGCCAGATCTTGAGCGTTGACTTGGAGAATCTCTTCCTGGCGATCGAGCAGGCCTTCCGCCATCGCATGCAGGGCTCGATTCTTGACCTCGGTAGAGGCAAGGGCCATAGCTCGTGCCGCCTCTCGGGCTTGGCCGGCCAACGCCTCCACTTCTTTCATTTCGCTCCCTCCAGGATCACCAGGTTATCTCGGTGTATGACCTCGTCAGAGTGTTTGTACCCCAAGACTTGCTCAATCTCACTACTCTTGCGTCCCTTGATCCGCTCCACTTCCTCCGCGCTGTAGTTGACGAGGCCTCGGGCAAACTCCCCCCCCTCCGCGGCCAGGATCGATACCACGTCCCCGACCTGAAACAACTTGACCGTCCCCTGGATCCCTGAGGGGAGAAGACTCCGCCCTTGGTGCATCAGCGCCCGTGTAGCACCCGCATCTACCCGGACCCCCCCTCGGGGACGCGTAGCGAAGGCCAGCCACCGTTTCCGGCTCCCCATCCTGACGGCCTGGGAGAGGAAGAGGGTCCCCAGAGACTCGCCGCTCAAGAGGCGGAGGAGGATGTCTGGCGTGAAACCGTTGGCGACGATCGTGGGAATGTGGGACGCGGTGGCCAATCGGGCTGCCTCTACTTTGGTTGCCATACCCCCGATCCCGACGAGGGTCCGGGAAGGACCCGCCCAAAAGGCATCAGAGGGAAACGGACTGGACAGAACCGGGATCAGCCGTGCCCCAGGATCGGTGCGCGGGTCTGCCGTATAGAGACCCTCCTGATCGGTGAGCATCACCAAAAGATCCGCATTTACAAATGAAGCGACCAGCGCCGATAGGATGTCATTATCCCCGAACTTGATCTCTTCCACTGCCACGGTATCATTCTCGTTCACAATGGGGAGAACATTGAGAGCGAGAAGAGTGAAAAGGGTGTTCCGGGCATTGAGATATCGGACTCGGTCATGGACATCTTCCCGCGTGAGCAGGATCTGGGCGACCTTGATCCCGAACGGAGCAAAGGCCTCTTCGTAGGCAGCCATCAGTGCACTTTGACCGATGGCGGCCGCGGCCTGTTTCAAGGGGATGCTTCGCAGTCGCTCCTCGCGCTCGAGCCTTTCGATCCCGGCCAACATAGCCCCTGAGGAGACCAGGACCGTCTGCACCCCCTTGGCCATCAGGGTCGCAATCTGCTTTGCCAGTCCCTGGATCGCCGCCGCGTCCAAGCCTGGAGTCCCCCCGGACAGGACCCCCGTCCCGACCTTGACCACCAGACGTCGAACCTCATTGCACAGCTCGGCCCGGTTCATCGAACTTCCTTCTGGCCAGGCGCTAGGCTCAGACCCTGTCGAAGGCCATCCTTGAGGGCAGAAAGACCTATTCCTGTTAAAGCCGAGATGGGGTACAGCGGAATCCCCCGCCCGGCAAAATAGGACTGGCAGCGCGCCAGGTTCTTCTCATGAGGGAGATCGATCTTGTTGGCCGCCGCCAGTCGGGGGAGATGCCCGAGGGGGCGACCGTACGCGGTGAGCTCTTCCTCCACGTCTTGGAACGCCTTGAGCGGATCGTGTCCCTCTGAGATATCGAGCACGTGGACGATCACGCGAACCCGCTCAATATGGCGAAGAAAGGTCAGACCAAGCCCCGCACCTTCCGAGGCCCCAGCGATGAGCCCCGGGATATCGGCGACTGTCACTCGCTCGGTGAGGGAAAAGTCGAGAACCCCCAGGTTGGGAACGAGGGTCGTGAAGGGGTAGTCGGCAATCTTGGGCTGCGCAGCGGTGAGGGCCTGAAGAAGCGTGGACTTCCCGGCGTTGGGAGCACCCACCAACCCGATCTCGGCGAGGAGTTTAAGCTCCAAGAGCAGGGTGCGCTCCTCGCCCGCCGCCCCGTCCTCGGCATTCCGCGGGGCCCGACGCGTTGCCGTCGCGAACGCGGCGTTCCCTCGCCCGCCCCGGCCACCTCGCGCGACCAGGACTTGTTGTCTCTCTTCGGTGAGATCCCCCAGGATCTCGCCGGTCTCACCGTCCTTGATCACCGTGCCCAAGGGAACCCGGATGACCACATCGGTCCCATCACGGCCGCGCTTCTTCTTGCCCTGCCCGTGTTCCCCTCCTGGCGCCCGGTAGACCTGCTGATACTTCGGATCGATGAGCGTTCTCACCGACCGAGACGCCTCCACGAGGACGCTGCCTCCCCGTCCTCCGTTCCCCCCATCCGGGCCGCCCCTGGGGACGTGCTTTTCGCGCCGAAAGCTGACGCAGCCCTTTCCGCCGTGACCCGCCTTGACCCTGATCCGGGCAACATCAATGAACACGGAGTTTAGGGTGTTTTCTCAGGCTCAACCGGAATGATTTTCACAAACCGGCCCCACCCCCCACGCCGCACAACGGAAACGGTGCCGGTGACCTTCGCGTAGAGAGTATCATCCCGACCGATCCCGACATTCCAGCCAGGCTTGAACCTGGTCCCGCGCTGCCGAACGAGGATGCTTCCGCCGGAGACCAACTGCCCAGAGAACGCCTTCATCCCGAGCCGCTTCGCGTGGCTCTCCCGGCCGTTTTTCGTACTACCCAACCCCTTTTTAGTCGCCATCTTTCCCTCCGTTCATGGTTCATGGTTCATAGTTCACGGCACATTCCTCGGAGAGGGCTCATATGGAACTCTATTTCTGAACCGTGAACCCTGAACTATGAACCAACAGCGATTTCCTCGACCCGCAGCCGGGTCAGCTGCTGACGGTGTCCAGTCTTTCGCCGGTACTTCTTTCGCCGCTTGAACTTGAAGACCGTAACCTTTGGGCTCCGGACCTGCCCCAAGATGGTTGCGCGTACTTTCGCCCCTGGCACCAGGGGAGATCCAATCTGGACTTTTTCTCCCTCGGCGACCAAGAGGACCTGAGAAAGCTCCACGACCTCGCCCACGTCCCCGGGCAAACGCTCCACGGCGACAACACCCCCTGGGGCCATCCGATATTGCTTTCCACCAGTTTCTACGACCGCGTACATCCCAACCTCTCTCACAATTGACAACCGGACCATTCTTTTTACCAAGAATACCAACGGCTGTCAAGAAACCCGGCGACGCGCAAACCGCCCCCTGCATTATAGGGAAAGCCCCGGAGTGCGGGTAGCAAGATGCCGTTATCCCTCGGAGACTTGGTACTTCTCGACCGGCCACCCCTCCTCAAGTGCAAGGGAGATCTCGCTCCCAAACTTCTGCTGCAAGGCCTCGATCACCTCCGCCTCCTCTGCCCTCAGCCAGTTCACCGCTTCTGGGTGGGCGCGGATCTTGAGATGACCCGGCTTTCGTTTGACCATCCGCCACTCCGCCTCCCGCAGAATCTGGTGGGCGAGGGAAGGGATGGCCCTGAGCAGGCCGGTGCCCCCGCAGCTGGGACAGCTCACGCTGAGGGAGCGCATGAGTCCCTGCTTGACTCGCTTCCGGGTCATCTCCACGAGGCCCAGCTCGGAGAGGAGGGCCACATTGGTGGGAGAGCGATCGGGCTTGAGGTGCTCCTTGAGCTCGGCAAGCACCCGATCCCGGTGATCTTGCCTCGCCATATCGATGAAGTCGATAATAATGATCCCTCCGAGATCTCGGAGCCGTACCTGATGCGAAATCTCCCGGGTCGCCTCCCGATTCGTCTTGAAGACGGTCTCCTCGAAGTCGTGCTTACCGACATGGCGACCTGTATTAACATCAATAGAGACCAACGCCTCGGTTTCCTCGATGACGATATACCCCCCAGATTTCAACCACACCTTCGGCCGCAGGGCCTTTTCGACTTCCCGCTCTACACCGAAAGACCGAAAAATGGACTCCTCCTCGGTGTAAAGGAAAAGGTGGGAACGAAGATCGGGAAAGAGGGATTCGACAAACTCTAAACACCGTTCATATTCCGCCTCACGGTCCACTACAAGTCGGGTGACCTCGCGAGTGAAGAGGTCGCGGAAAATTCGAAAGACCAGATCGAGGTCTTTCTGAACCAGAGCGGGAGGGGTCAGGGTCTCCGCCCTGATTTTGATCTTTCGCCAGAGGGATTGGAGAAACTCCAGATCGGCCGCGATCTCATCCCGCTTCTTTCCCATCCCGGCGGTGCGGACAATCACCCCCTCGGTCCCCGCAATCAACTCTTGCACGATCCGGCGCAGGCGGACCCGTTCCCCCTCATTCTCTATCTTTCGCGAGATGCCGATGTGCTGCTCGGTCGGCATGTAGACGAGATATCGCCCGGGAAGCGTTATGTGAGAGGTGATTCGGGCCCCCTTGGTGCCCAGCGGTTCCCGGGCTACCTGGACCAGCACCTCCTGCCCCTCCCTGAGAAGTTCCTCGATGGAGGGCTGGCCCCCTCGGGGGGCTCGTTTGGAAGAAAGGGGTGGCACAACTCGCGCCTCCCCCTCGAATTCCTCCTCACCAGCCGTGAGGACCCGCTCATACTCCTCCAAATCCTCGTAGATATCCCGGACGAAGAAGAAAGCATCCTTGTCGAGCCCAACATCGACAAAAGCCGCCTGCATCCCGGGGAGGATCTTGAGTACTCGGCCTTTATAGATGTTGCCGGCAAACCCCTCCTTCTTGACGTCCCCGATCATCAACTCCACCAGCTGGCCGTCCTCCAGGACCGCCACGCGGGTTTCCACCATGGAAGAATTGACGATGATCTCACGCTTCATGGCCACTCGAGCAGGTCGGTAGCATCGTACTGACCCCTCATCCTTTCTTTTCTTTTTGTTGCGACTCGTACAGGCCAGACAGTCTCAGGGAGGGAGCCTTCGGGAAGTCACCGGGGGCTTATCGGATGGATACGCCTCGAAGGACGAAAGGGATCGTCTGTGCAATCCTGAGCCCTTCGAAGGTCACAGGGATCACATCCTGCTCGAAACCGGAGACGCGCGAATCCATCGCCTCCGGCCAATGAGCCATCTTGTACCCCCCGAGCGGCCCCTGGGTCTGAAACCTCACCCACCCGCCGAGGCGTTCAATAGAATAATGATACCGTTACTAACTTACTGCATTTTGAGGCCGAAGTAAAGCCGTTTCCCGAACGCACCATACGCCAAAGTCGCAATTGACAGCGGGTCGGCATCGGAAGGCCACAGGCAAGAAAGCTGTCTACGATCCATAGTCAGCTGTCACTTGCTTAATCCAAACGGATTTGACCCTCCGCGCAGCGGCGTGTTATAAAACAGAATATTCTTTGGGGTGAAGATGAGCCAAAAGATTCTCATCAAGGCAGGTAATGTCACGACCGAAGGGGTCCTCAACGACACCCCCACCGCCAATGCCATCTGGGAGAACCTTCCTCTGACCGGCAAGGCGAACATTTGGGGAGACGAGATCTATTTCGCAACCCCGGTTAAGGAGGAGTTGGAACCGACTGCCAAAGAGGTCGTGGAGAGGGGGGATCTGGGATATTGGCCTCCCGGCCGAGCTTTCTGCATCTTCTTCGGGCCTACCCCAGCCAGCACCGGAGCCGAGATCCGACCCGCGAGCGCGGTCAACATCATCGGTCGCGTGGAGGGGGACCCCACCGTCTTCAAAAAGGTCAAAGAGGGGGCCCGGGTTCAGATCGACCCCGCCTGACCACTTATCAAGAGGCCGACCCGCCCGCCAGTGAATTGGGAAAAACGTTTCCATTCTGCGAGGGATCGGCTAGAATATTACCCTGAGGGCAAAACGG
Organism: Candidatus Methylomirabilis sp.; assembly: GCA_012974305.1. GTDB lineage: Bacteria > Methylomirabilota > Methylomirabilia > Methylomirabilales > CSP1-5 > CSP1-5. The sequence continues at coordinate 17,287 of JAAXQN010000192.1, forward strand.
CATATGCGTTCAAGTTGGCATCTCTCGCAGAAGACGGTCTCGCAGGCGTATGCCCTTGTCTCTCCCGTATACGATCTCGTCTTCAACCGGATCTTTTATCCAGGGCGGGTCGAGGCCATCAAGGTCTTGGAACCCGGCCCGGAGGATCGGATCCTCGAGGTAGGGATCGGTACCGGCCTTAACCTCCCCCTGTACCCCCACTACCACCGACTGGTGGGGATGGACCTCTCCGGGAAGATGCTCCGAAAAGCCCAAGCGCGAATCTACGAACTCAACGCTCCCCACGTCAGTCTCACCGTAATGGATGCTATGCGAATGGGCTTCGCGGATAATACGTTCGATCACGTCCTCGCTACTTACGTCATTAGCGTCGTCCCGGACCCGACCCAGGTCCTTCAGGAGATCAAGCGGGTATGCCGGCCGAAGGGTCACATCGTCATTCTGAACCACTTCAAGAGTGAGCATCCGGTCATGGGGCGGCTCGAAGGATTGATGGCCCCCATCCTCACCCGAACGGGTCTGTTCAAACCGGACCTTCAACTTACCCCGCTCCTGGAGCAAGCAGGTCTCATCCCGGATCAGATTCAGCGTGTCAACCTGTTCAGCGGGTGGCGGCTGATCCGGTGCATCAACACCAAGGAGATGTCCCCAGAGGTCGGGCCAATCGAAGGAGGTACAGATGGCTTATAGCTCTCCCTCAAGGTACTTAGTCCTGCTTCTCTCTCTCCTATTCTTGGGCACCACTCTGGCCCTCGGCCACGCCCAAGAGGGGGGGGAGCTCCAGGAAATGGAGGTGCTGGGAGTGACAGCCGATGGTCGTGGGCAGCCACGCATCCTGCTGCGCAGCAAGAGCGACAAACGCGGGCTGACCATGGTCATTGGCCAGTTCGAGGCAGTAGGAATTGCGCTACCCTTGGAAGGGGTGACCCCGCCCCGCCCTTACACCCACGACCTGATCCTGGACCTCTTCCGTCGTTTCGATGTCACGTTGGTCAGGGCGGTGATAACGGAATTGAAAGAGAACACCTATTACGCCAACCTTGTCCTCCAAGTGGACGGACGTGAGGTGCTCGTCGACTCCCGACCGAGCGATGCCGTCGCCCTGGCTCTGCGAATCGACGCACCGATTTTGGCGACAGAAACGGTCCTCGAGGCACAACCGTGACCCGAGACTGGCAGTACCCCCGGAGCCTCCCTGGGAATTCAGATCAGTCCTGCTGATATCCATCCGCCCTTGCACGAGTCATCGATCCAGTGATCCTGCTCTTCCGGCCCGGGGGGACCTGTGTGGCCCCGAAGAGGGACGGTAACCGACAACAAGAGCCCATGGCTCGGGTACACCTCATTACAGGTCGTCCAGGTGTGGGGAAGACGTCCCTGCTCCTCTCCCTTCTAAAGACCCTCCCAGGGAAGAAGGGAGGGTTTTACACGCGGGAGATCCGCGAAGGGGGACAGCGGGTCGGGTTTCAGGTCACCGATCTCGCCGGTCCCGAAGGGGTCCTGGCGCACGTCAGATTTGCGGGACCGCCTCGGCTCGGACGGTACGGGGTCGACCTCAAGACCTTCGAAGCCATCGGGGTCCAAGCCGTCATCCGCGCCTTACAGGATGCGGACCTCATTATCATCGACGAGATTGGCAAAATGGAGCTTTATTCTTCCCTCTTCGAGATGTCACTCTTCAAAGTCCTGGAGGCCCCGCAACCCTTCCTGGCCACGATCCTCGCAAAGGCCCACCCGGTCGCGGACCGGATCAAGGCCCACCCGGAGGTGCGGCTGCATCAGCTTACCTCGACCAACGGACAGAAGGTCGCCCACGTGATCACGATGGATCTCTGCCGGCAGCTTGGAAGCTGAGGCCGGGACTCGCCAAGGGTTGATTCCTGTTGACGTAACCCGTGTGCTTGGGTAGGGTAAAAAAGATTGAATTTTGAGGAGCAGAGATGGCAACACGGCACTTCACTGTCGAAGACGCCAATGCCCTTCTCCCAGAGCTTCGGGTCATCCTGGAGCACTTCGAGGCCCGGCGTCGGGAACTAGAGGAACGACAGCAGGCCCTGGAGGCGATCCGCCAACAGGCTGGCGAAAACGGCCATCGACTGGCCGGGGAAGAATTCCAGCGCCTGAAACGAGAGGCCGAATCCATTCTGGAAGAATGCACCACCGCGATCCAGAGGATCGAGGCTCTCGGATGCATTCTTAAGGATCTCCAGCTGGGTCTGATCGATTTTCCCTCCATGCGAGACGGCCAGGAGGTCTTCCTGTGTTGGAAGCCGGATGAGGCAGAGGTGGGGTACTGGCACAGCCTGACCGAAGGTTTCGCAGGACGAAAGTCGATCCGGTCCCATCCCTCCTCCTGACCCATTCCTCGGCTGGGCCCGGAATATCCCCCTTGACAAAGAAGGATACAAGTGCTAACAAAAAAAACGCCTCCCAACACCACAGAGGATCCATGTAGGTCTTGGGTGGGGACCTGTCTCTTATACACATCT
>JAAXQN010000058.1 GCA_012974305.1 Candidatus Methylomirabilis sp.
ATCGGGGACGGCGGTAGCAAGGGTCTCCCAGGAATCCCCTCCTGTTGCCACCGCGACGGTGGTGGCTCCAAGCCGCTTGCCGGCGGTGACGTCGAGGACCGTGTCGCCGACAACGATCACGGGGATATGATCGGCCAGCCGCGCCAAATGAGCCTTCCCGCGTTCGATGGCCACGCGCAGGAGCGTTTCCCGATCTGCTGCGTCAGACCCAAAGGCACCGAAACGGAATCTTCCAAGCAGGTCGGCCCGCTGCAGTTTCAGCTTGGCGGCCTCCTCGACGTTGCCTGTGGCCAGGCCCAGGGCAACATCCGGGTCGGCGTTCAGGGTCTCGAGAAGGTAGGGGACCCCGGGCAAGACCTGAAAGCCGGGGGATGTGGTCAGTTCCTTTTCGAGGTGGAAAAGGTATCGGGCGTGCAAGAGTTTGAGTTCGGATGCGGCGGGGGATTTTCTCAGGCGTGCTCGGAAAATGTGCTCCACAATCTCTAGGTCGGTCCGCCCGTGTACCGGCATGCCGTCAACCGCCGCGTCCACGTCCCACAGCTCGCGAAATGCCAGGAGCATCGCGCGGCGATCGGTCCCTCCAGCCGTAAGGAGGGTCCCGTCAATGTCAAACAACAGGATCGTCTGCGCCACCTGTTTCCTCACGTTGCGTCTGCGCGTCGAAGATCCAAACGGATGCACCGGGCCCGCAAAGGACTTGATACCCTCTGCAGGTTTCGCTCCAGGAACGGAGCCGGGGTGCGCCAATGGGGTGAGTCATGGGGGGAAGAGCAGAGAGGAAAGCTCTTGTTATGCTTTTACCTTTTGTACCGGCTGACCACTGCGTTCGTAATCCGGACCCAACTCTCGAGGCCCGTGGCGTCCTTCTTCTGCCCGATGTCCAAGATCCCCATTACCCGGACCGGTCCCCCGATGTACTGCGCCCGCTGGCCCTTCTTCATAAAGACCGTCGTGCACGCGGCCCAATCGAAGGAGGCAGAGCAGAAGGGACACTCGTCGAACGGCTGCTTGATCACCATGAAGTACGATCCGTCATAGGGGATGGTAGGGGCCATGTAACCGACCAGCTCCACCGGCCTGCCCTGGAGGCTCTTGAGCTTTTCGGTGTACTCCAGGCGGAAGTTGGGTCGGACGAGATCGTACACGGTCTTCTCACTCGCGTAGTACTCGCCGAACTTAATCCGGGTGGGGTTTTGCTCCCCCCAGGCTACCGTTCCTAACCCCACCAAAACCACCACCAGCATCCCGATGAGTGCTGTTCGCTGTCCCATACGCAGTCCTTCCCCTGTAAAGTTCAACTTCATGCGCCTACCTTCTTGTAGCATTTGAACGTGGATTATGCAAGGGGGACCAGGTGGTCGGCCACCTCCATCCGGTAGGCCGTCAGGCCGGGGATAAGCCCGGCCAGAACCCCCAGCAGGGCCATGGCTCCCAGGAACGCGGGCTCCAACGCGGAGAGCTGCCAGACGGGTACATAAATGCCACTGGACGTTTCGATGATTCGGCTGGCGATATAGGCCGCCCCCCGTCCCAGGCCGAACCCCGCGACCGTCCCCAGGAGAGAGATTAGGGCGGATTCCCACAGGAGGAGCTTGACAAGGGTGCCCGGGCTGGCCCCGAGGGCCCGCAGCGTGGCCATCTCCCGCCGCCGCTCGATGGTGGCCCCGAAGAGAGAGAGGCTGACGGTGATGGCGGCCACGATGAGGACCATGAAGGCGATGGCCTCGACGATGGTCTCGCCGGTGGCAAACATGGTGAAGAGACGATCCACGATTCGCCCGGGGAAGACAGCTTGGGCGTCGGGACCACCATTGAGCTGGGTTGCCAACAGCATCAGGTCCATGAGGCTTTGGGCCCGAAGGAAGAGGGCAGTGATGGGTGGCCCCTCTCCCCTCGTAAGCAATTCCTCGAGGGGAGCGGTGGGAAGGCCATGGACGGCCCAGACACTTCCCATGGTGGTGAAGATAGCCCGGTCGGCGGCGGTGCTTGAGGGTGCCAGAATCCCCACCACGGTGTACTGCCGCCGGTGAGCCGGATCCGGCTGCTCGCCGATCCCTTCCTCTAACCCATGGATGCCCAGGAACTGGTCGCCGACTGTCAGAATTGCCTCCCGGGCCGCTGTGGCTCCGACGACCGCCTCAAAGTCCTTGGCGAAGAGGTGGCCCTGGGCGACCCGGAGGCGGTGCTCGCGCCGCCCCAACTGAAACACGGGGGTGAAATAGTCAGGTGTAGTCCCGACAATCCGGAAACCCTTGTAGCTATCTCCCAGGTTCACCGGTACGAGGAGCGTCACCCGGGGGTGCTGCTTGAGCAGGCGAAAAACATGGAAGGGGATGTTCCCTGTAGGGACGTCCAGAAAGAAAACAGTACTCAGGACCACCTGGGTAGGGCTCCCCTTGGCACCGACGATCATCTCGTACGGTGAGGTCCCCAGCAGGAGTCCCTCCTTTACTCCGCGGGCGACCACGATAACCGCAACCAGTAGCCCGACTCCCAAGCTGACGCATGCCGCCGTCAAGAGGTTCGGGAACCACCGGGCCCGCAAGTACCGGAGCGCGATTTGAACCAGGGTCATACGACGGCCCCCCGGGCAAGGACCCGGTTGATCGCCTGCATCTCCACCACATGGTCAACGCTCTCGAGCAAGTGGGGATCATGGGTTGCCACGAGCAGGGTCACCTCTCCCTCGGCGCACAGCTCGCCAACCAGTTCTGTCACTCGCTGGGCTGTCTCGGTATCGAGGTGGGCCGAGGGCTCATCCATCAAGAGGAGGCAGGGCCGGTTCGCCAGCGCCCGGGCCACGGCCACCCGTTGCTGCTCCCCGTTCGAGAGCTGGGCGGGCTTGTGGACTAGGCGGTGTCCCAGGCCGACTCGCTGTAGCAGCTCTGTGGCGCGGGCACGATGCTGGTGCTGAGGGATCACCTTGGAGAACTGCATGGCCAGCATCACGTTCTCCAGGGCGGTAAAGGCTGCAAGGAGGTTAAAGCTCTGGAAGACATAGCCGATGTTCCGGGCGCGGAACTGGTCCCGCTCGGCCGGGCGGAGGCTGGTGAGGTCGGTTCCAGCCACCCGGACGTTTCCGGCGGTCGGCGTCAGGATACCGGCGACGAGATGCAGTAGCGTCGTCTTTCCTGTCCCGCTTGGGCCGACGATGGCCCAACGCTTCCCTGCGGGCAAGGCGAAGGCGTGGATGTCCAGGACGGGTAGGCGCTCACCGCCCCCCATGGGGTAGGATTTCTGAACCTCTGCTAATTCAATCACCGCGGCGGGAAAGAGGCGGGGCCCCTCCTTATCATCATCTAACTAAGTTAGGAGGGGCCCCGGGTAGGGTTACTTGAGTCCCTCATGGAGCACCCGGCCCACACTCAGGCTCGGGGTGCTGACCCGGATGAGTGTGGCCAGGGTCGGAGCGATATCATAGACCGATGCCTTCGTGCTGTAGCGCCCAGCCTTGACGCCCGCGCCCATGAAGATTATCGGGACCCGGGTGTCATAGTCGTACGGGGAGCCGTGAGTCGTCCCGTACTGCAGCGGCGCCGCAAAGAGGTACCAGTACGGCTTCTGGACAACGAAGACATCTCCGCTACGTGCCACGTTGAAGGCCGCCATCATCTTCCGGCCCTGTTCCGATTTGGTGACCGTTCCATTCACCAGTTGGGTCCGGGTGAAGACGTTGGCCACTCCGGGATAGGTCAGGAGGAACCGGGCGGCCACGTTCTCGACGTCCGTAGGGTTGAGCTTTTTCTTGCGGATCGTGTCCAGCTTCAGATAGACGTTCGGGTTCCACCAGGCCGCGACCCAGTCGTCGGGACCAAAGGCCTTGTCCAGGGCATTGTCGACGCCCTTGGCCATGTCTTTGGGGTTAATCCGCCCGGCGTCCACCCCGAACTCCTGCATGTACTCGGAGATGGGTGCCATGCCGTGGTCGGCGGTCATCATGACCAGGACGTTTTTCATTCCGACCTTCTTGTCTAGAAACTTGAAAAGGTCGGCCACCGTCCGGTCCAGCCGCAGCACCGTGTCCTGCATCTCGACACTGTAGGGCCCAAAGGCGTGGCCGACGTAGTCCACAGAGGAGAAGCTCACCGAGAGCAGGTCGGTCACACCTCGCTGCCCGAGCTTTTCGGCCACGACCGCCTTCTTGACCAGCCCCAGAGTGACCTTGTCCCCGAAGGGGGTGAAGCGGAGCATCTTGAAGTAGTTTTTGCCCGGCTTCTCCAGTCCCGAGGTGAGCTTGTGCGGGAAGGTCAGGCCCACCCCCTTGTAGTTGGTCTCGTACTTCCGGTCGTCCCGGGCAGAGCGGGCGTAGGCGCTGGCGGGCCGGAGCAGCTTCCACTCCTTCCCAAAGTAGCTGGCGGCCAGCTTCTGGGCATTAAACGCATCCAACCACTTTGGGTTCTGCTTATAATAATACTGGCTGGTGACGAACTTCCCCGACGAGGAGCTATACCAGAATGACTTGCCCAACTTGCCCCCGGTCAGGATCGCCCCGCGGTCCTTGACGGAAATCGAGATGACCTTGGACTGGAAACTGTTGGACAGGAGGAGCTCATCCCCGACCGTCGTCCCGTTGAAGTTCCGGGGGGAGCTCCCTGCGTGCTTCTTGATCTTCTTCTTGCCGCCAGCATAGAATTTGGTGGAAGGGTCCTCCACACAGTAGACCCGGCTGTCTGTCTTTCGATCGTACCAGTCGTTGGCAACCAGGCCGCTCAGACCCGGACCGGCTCCGGAGAGAATTGCCGAATGTCCCACCGCGGTGTAGGTGGTGGAGTATCCGTATTCGGCGTTGGTGAACCAGGCCCCCTTGGTCATCAGGCGCTTGAGGCCCCTCTTGCCGAACAGGTCGCCGAACCGGTCCAGGTAGTCCGCTCGGAACCCGTCACTGATCAATACTAAAACCAGCTTGGGCCGCTTGGGGCTAGCAGCATTCGCCACCCTCGTATTTGAGCCGGACAGCGTGAGTGCGAGAAGGAGCATAAATATCATTGTGGATGTGAGCCCGTATCGTTTTCTCTTCATTTGGATCCCTCCATCTGCTTGAAGTATTTGGCCACGTGTCGCATCTGGTCGGAAAACCGAAACCGCGTTATCCCCTCTTTCTTAAAAATCTATAAGGATCAAAGAGCTTACATTGTGGAAAAACTGGATACGGAGGATCCGTATCACCGAAATACGCTCCTTCGGAAAGTCGGACGCGTAATGCTGCTCGACAAACTTCTGTTTATCACGCTCTAAAACAGCGTGTCAAGAGCTTATTCGAGAGGCAAAAGTAGATCAGCCCGTTGCGAGAGAGCGGAGGGTAAAGTCCCGTCTGGAGATCGTGCTTTTACATGAGAGAAGGGTCCGGCCTGTCGAGTAGAGCTGGTGAGGGCGAGCATCTGGCGGGGAGATCGGTCAGGACAGGAGTGAGACCCAGCGGAGCTTGGGGCGGCGCTTGATGAGCATGCCATCGAGTCCCCAGATACGCCCCGCCCTGCTGCCGATAAAGACGATCATGCAGGTGATGAGGAGCAGGTGGAAACCCTGCGGGCCAAAGCCCATCCACGCGCTTGCCAGAAAGTAGTTCACCATCATGAGCAGGCCGATCAGGCCGGCCAGCACCGTCAGCAATCCCAGCGTCAGCCCCACCCCCACGCTGAACTCCCCCCAGG
>JAAXQN010000070.1 GCA_012974305.1 Candidatus Methylomirabilis sp.
TGCAAGTCCCAGACCTGTATCTGCTGATTTGGATAGGGCTTAGGAAATTACCCTTGCTGGAACGCAGTTTGCAATACCTTCTGCCGAATCGCGAAAATCTCCCTCAAAATGTGCTAAAATTTCCCGGTGGAGGGCCATACATGGAGCCAGGACATCCTTCGTTCCTCGCTGAGCCAGATCCCCTTGAGCAAGACCCCGAAGAGCCCCTAGAAGTCCCTGATTACTACGAGGTTATCCAGGCTGAATGGCTGAGGTCGAATGGTGATGAGGATGGTGATCAGCCCGTCAACCCTGTAGACCCCCCCCAGGAGTAAGCCCTTATGCTCGATCCCCTGTCCCTGCTTTACGGACTCTACGAGAGGCGCCTCGTCCGCGAGGTCCAACGCCATCCCCTGCCCCGCCACATTGGCCTCATCCTGGACGGGAACCGACGGTACGCCCGTGAACTCGGGTTTGAGGACCCCCTGGCGGGGCACAGGGTCGGCGCAGACAAACTCGAGGAGGTGATGGACTGGCTCGAGGAGCTGCAGATCAAGATCACGACCCTCTTTGCCCTCTCCACCGAAAATCTCACCCGTTCCCCGGCAGAATTGAACGGAATCATCGCGCTCATCGAGGACAAGATGCGTTCGGTGGCAGTCGACCCCAAGATCCACCGCAAAGGGGTCCGGGTCCGGGCAGTAGGGCAGATGGATCTGCTCCCTGCCTCGCTGCAGGAAGCCATCGCCCTGGCCGAAGAGGCTACGCGGCACCACGACAACTTTTATCTCAACATCGCGGTAGGCTACGGGGGGAGGCAAGAGATTACAGACGCCGTGGCGCAGCTGTTGCGCGAGCGGGCCCGGCGCGGGGAGTCACTGGCCAAGGCCGCTGACGAGATCACCCCGGAGGAGATTGGCAAGTACCTCTATACCTATGATATGCCCGACCCGGACTTGATCATCCGCCCCAGCGGCGAGGTGCGCCTCTCGGGTTTCCTCCTCTGGCAGAGCGCGTATAGCGAGTTTTACTTCTGCGACGCCCACTGGCCCGCGTTCCGCAAGATCGATCTGCTCCGCGCTATCCGGAGCTACCAGCAGCGGAAGCGTCGATTCGGCACGTAGTAGCGGAGAGTCAAGAGTCGATGGCCAAGGGCCCAGAGCCCAGGGCTAAGAGCTCTAATCCCTTAGCCCTCAGCCCTCAACACTTACCTCTCAACCCTCAACTCTAGACTCTAGACTCTCGACCGGGGACAGAACAGTATGGAAGAACACGTTATCCTGGTGGATGCCGCTGACCAAGAAATCGGCATTGGGGAAAAAATACAAACGCACCAAGAGGGGAAACTCCATCGGGCCTTTTCGGTATTCGTCTTTAATTCTCGGGGTCAATTGCTTCTTCAGAAGAGAGCACAATCGAAATATCATTCCGGGGGTCTCTGGTCAAACACGTGTTGTAGCCATCCCAGGCCTGAAGAGCCCACAGAAAAAGCAGCCCACAGACGTCTGAAAGAGGAGATGGGATTTGATTGTGCGTTGTATGAAATTTTCAGTTTTACGTATAAAGTGAAATGTGACAACGATCTCACTGAGCATGAATTTGATCACGTTTTTCTCGGTACGTTTGAGGGCGAACCCACTCCGAGCCCGCAAGAAGTGGACGAATGGAAGTGGATTGATTTAGCAGAACTCAGACAGGACGTCCGGGAACACCCTGAGCGTTACACGTATTGGTTAAGGATCTCTATGGACGAGATAGTCTCGCATTTCGACCAGGAATGTGGGATTTCGGAGGGGCGAAGCAGATGATAACCGAATATATGTTTCTCACTCCAAGTGGCGAGATCCTTTATGATCTTCATGAGATCCGCCAGTACTTGGAACAGTACTACGCCGACCGGCAACCCTGCCCGCACTGCGGCTGCTACCTGATCCCCACGGGAGAGCGCCATAAGCTCGTGTTCCGCGTGTACCGGTGCGCCAACAGCATTTGTTCCGCCACCCAAAGGACTTTCAAACTTTGGCCCTTCTCACTCCGCCGGGCCGCCTAGCCAGACGCAGCAGTCAGCTCTTTTAATTCGCTTCTGTATCTGGTCGAACCGCCGAGCCGTTTCATCTCTGGTTTCTAGCTCTTCCTTCACCCTTCCAATCACACTGCTGACCGCCGAATACCCGGCTACCCCGAACAGCTTAGCAATGTCCTCCAGCTTCATTCCGGCAAGCCGCCGGCACACATACATCGCCATGGCCCGCGTCTCGTTTCGCTGGCCCCTCCGACCCCGAAGTAGCTCCTCCCTACTGCGTCCGTAGACTTGCCTCACCGCCTCAAGACAAGTGCTTGCATCCGGTCGGAGATAGGCCTTGGCCTCGGGAACTTCTGTGAGACCGGCTTCCCTCTTCCTGACCCGTCTCCGAAGACGCTCGTGGAAATCCTTCGACCCCAGCACTGGCAGCCACCGTCTACTCCCATAGAACGATCTCACAGGGTCTTCCTCCTTAGAACGCATAAAGGCCAGAAACGCCCTCGGTCGGTCCTTTTTGGGAAACCGATTCAGGAGCTGCTCGGCATCCAGCCATGCCGGCCGCGTTCCTTTGTCCAAATAAAGGTGACAGCTGCTCCATGCGTATGCCTCCGGAGACCGCACGAAGCCGGCGGCGACCGGATTCTGGTGGATATATCTGGCCACCGCTACTAGATATTCCTCGGCATCCACCACGATCGCCTTGTACCGACCCCGGAAGAGCGGCCCGTCTCGCTGATGTCGCCGGTTGTAGCGCTGCGTGTATAGCCCGTCCAGATGCCGCATGACCCGCGACAGGTTGGCCTCCGGCGTTTGGATGAGTAAATGGTAGTGAGTGCCCAGCAGACAGTAGGCAATGACTCGGATCCCCCACATTTCATGGCAGTCGGCCAAGAGCGCGAGGAACATGGCTCGGTCTGCTCGATCGGTGAAGACTGCCTGACGGGCCAGACCGCGGTTCATGATGTGATAGAAGGCGTGCGGAAACTGGATGCGAAGCGGACGCGCCATGGCAGCAGAGTAGCAGGAGGGTGAAACATGAGTCAAGAGCAGACTTGACCCCTAGACCTCTGAATCCTGGACCTAAGACCCAGCACCCAACACCTCGAACCCAAGACCTAACACATTGCTGACGGCTGACCGCTGACTGCCGACTGCTTTAAATGCGGGGCAGGGTAATCTCTTGTTGGGCTTGATACTTCCCTTGCTTGTCCGCGTAAGACCGCTCGCACAGCTGATCCGCCTCGAGCTCGCACAGCTGATCCGCCTCGAAGAAGATCACCTGGGCGATCCCTTCCCTCGCATACAGCCGGGCAGGGAGCGGTGTGGTATTCGAGATCTCGAGCGTCGCATGCCCTTCCCATTCCGGCTCAAACGGGGTGACGTTTACGATGATCCCACACCGTGCATAGGTCGACTTTCCGACACAAATCGTGAGGACACTTCGGGGAATCCGGAAGTATTCCACGGTCCTAGCCAAGGTAAAGGAGTTGGGAGGGATGACGCAGACCGGTCCCTGGAAATCGACTAACGATTGCCGGCTGAAGTCCTTTGGATCCACGATGGTGGTGTTGATGTTGGTAAAGATCTTGAACTCATCCGCGACTCGAATGTCGTACCCGTAAGAGGAGAGACCATAAGAGATCACCCCTTCCCGCACCTGTGACTCCTCAAAGGGATCGATCATTTTTTGGTCACGGGCCATGGCCCGGATCCACGTATCTGATTTGATGCTCATCTTCTCTCCCTCTCCCTAAGGTGTTCCTCGGCATGATCGCCCGGTCGTACCGGGCCCCGTGTGAATCGCAAAAATCCCGAAAAAGGGAAGATGAACGGGTCCGCGGAGGGCTACACGCAGGCTATTTCTCTGTCGGGGCGTCGAAGACCTTGATGCCGTCGATCCGCCAGCGCCCCTGCTCTCGGACGAGGTTATAGGTCTCGCGGCTCACCTTCCTTCCCTCAGAGGTCTCGAGACGAAAGCTGGTGACCACCGTGGCCTTCTCGCCCCGGATGATGGCGGGACTGACCCGCATGAAGAGGACCTGTGACCGAGGCTTCACGCCCTGGCGCTTGAGCTGTTCAACCCAATCTTTTTGGGACGTGTCACTCTGCTGCACCGCGCTTGGGACTTCGCGCCGATCCGGTTGCTCCGCCGCGACCGACACGGCGGACGCATACAGACCTAGCAGCATCGCGGCAACCACCCGGCCTATGAGGCTCGAGATCCCCGTCGGATGGCAAAATGCTCGCAACAACGGAGAACCTCTAGCTCACCCCCGGGCGGAACATGGAATTGATGAGACCGCGGATCAGCAGGGCGCGCTCCCGGATTTCCCGGAGCTGCTCCACCCGCCTGAGCAGCTCCTGCTCCATCGACTCCGCTTCCTTGACAAACTCCGTGAACTTGGTCTCACCCTGCTGATATATCTGTTCCCGAAATTGCGAGATGCGGTCCATCAGCTCGTTTGCAGGAATGGTCCGATCTTCTAACATTTTCGGCACCTCCTGCCGAAACCGATCTACCAGAGATAAAGGAGCCATCGCCAGCTCTTCGAGATGCTGCATGACCGAGTCCTCCCTTTACCAATCCCTGCGTAATTCACCGCCTCAAATAAACCATAACGAGGTTTGAAAGACAACAAAAAAGAGGCTTCCGCCCCCGCTTCCCATCTTTCCGAGAAAATTCGCTAATTTTAGCCGGCTAAGCGTCTCTTCTTTACCGCCACCGCCGCCGGAGCCGGCAGCTCCTTCGGCGAGGAACGGCGGCGTTTTGGGACCAGGGGACGCGGCTCCTTGCGCTTGTTCCGAGCCCGCCGCTCCGCGCGGCGACGCTCCATAGTGATCCGCTCTATAAATCCCCGGATCTCCGCATCGGTCCACTCCTCATGCACAGTCCGCTCTCACCTCCTCTCCTGTTGATCTCACTTCTTCAATCACATTATCCGCACCAGGCCGGCCGATGGCGCCACACACCAGCCTCACCCGGCTTGCCGGAGCAAAAGCCTCGTTGGATGAAGTTCGAGTGCTCCTGCGAGGACTCGCTCCAAGACCTGCTTGACACCGGCGTCCGGTCCCGCCAGAACCCCGTCTACCAGGTCTCGCCAGAACCGGACTTGGATCAGGTTATGCTGCTGCCGCAGTGCCACCAGACATTCTCCTTTACCCATGTCCAGGACGAGGAGGTTCACCTCCCCGGGTTGAGCCACACGATGGAGGACCTGCCACAGGATCTCCTCCAACCGCTCGGCCCGCCTCCGCCCCTCCAACTGCTCGGTCAGATCGACTTCTGCGGTCCTCGTGAGGAGATATTCATCAGCCATGATGCCCCTCCAGCACATAGAGAAGGTCAGGCTCCCGCGGCAAACAAATCCTCACCCGCAGAAAACTGGCCCTTGATCTCAATAACTGTGCTGTGCGATGTAACGCTTCCCCGACGCAAGATAGCGAGGGACGAAGTCTGCACGTCAGCACTCGCTAAAGCCGCACGAGTAGCACTTCCGACACCCTTCCTCGTTCACCAAGGTCGCTTGCTGGCAGTCCGGGCAGAGGTCTCCGACTTTGGTCAGCGCCGCGTCGTCGGTCGCCTTTCGCTCCCTGACTTCGGTCAGACCGACATGTTGTGTCAGCGCCTGCGCCAAGGCATCTGGAAGCGAGAGGACTCGCTTTCGTCCAAATCCCAGAGGCCTCCCCCCGCCAATCCCGCTGAGCTGACCCACAACCTCGACCACCCGATCCCGGGCAGACATGCTTTTCGGCAGGGGAAGTCGAAGGATCAGTGAGATCAAGCGCCCGAGGGCCTCTGCATGGGCCATGGTCTCGCTGCCCGCCTTTCCAACGCTGACGAATACCTCAAAAGGTTCTCCGGCACCCTTGCCATTGTCATTCACCGTGATAAACGCGGTCCCCGCTGGCGTCTCCATCCGATAGGTTTTCCCCGCTAACTCTTCGGGCCTTGGCTCGATGCCAGTCCCGACCTCCACTGCGGGCTCGGCCCCGGCTTCCGCCTTTTTCTTTGTGCCGAGATGAAGCACCTGGTCTGCCTTGCATCCATCTCGGAAGACGGTGGTCCCGATGCAGCCGAGGTCATAGGCCAAGAGATATGCCTTGGCGACATCCTCCTCGGTGGCTGAATGGGGGAGGTTGATGGTCTTGGAGACACCGTTATCGGTATACTTCTGAAAGGCCGCCTGCATCCGAACATGCCATTCGGGTGCAACCTCGTGAGCGGTGACGAATATCCGCTGGATGTCCTCGGGGATCCCCGAAAGGCCTCGCGCTAACCCGCGCTCGGCCACTGCCTTCATCAGCTCCTCACTGTAAAAACCTCGCGCTTTGGCCATCCGCTCGAAAATAGGGTTGACAAAGGTGAGGTGGCGATCCCCCACAATGTGGCTGAAAGCAAGCGCAAAGACGGGCTCGATCCCGGAGGAACAGTTCGCGATGATGGAGATGGTGCCGGTGGGCGCGATCGTGGTCACCGTCGAGTTACGGAGAGGCCGCTCGTCCTGGTAGATGCTCCGCGACCAGTTGGGGAACGGCCCTCGCTCCTCGGCGAGGTTGGCCGACTCATTATGCCCCTTCTCCTCGATAAACCGCGCGACCTCCTCGGCGAGTCTCAAGGCCTCCTCACCGTCATAGGGGATACCCAGCTCGAAGAGGAGATCTGCCCAGCCCATCACCCCAATCCCAATTCGCCGGTTGGCCTTCACCGACGCATCGATCTCTGAGAGGGGATAGGGATTGGCCTCGATGACGTCATCCAGAAACCGGACGCTCAACCGCACCTCCCGCTCGAGGCCCGCCCAATCGACAGTCCCCTTGCCGTTACCCGCCGCCGGCCCGAAGAAGGCCGCGAGATTGATCGAGCCCAAATTGCAGGCCTCATTGGGATAGAGGGGCTGCTCCCCACACGGGTTGGTCGCCTCCACCTCGCCCATGACCGGAGTGGGATTCGCGCGGCCGGCGTTGCACCGGTCGATAAAGAAGAGACCGGGGTCCCCGGTCCGCCAAGCGGCCTTGACGATGCGGTCAAAGACGTCGCGCGCCCTGAGCTTCCCCACCACCTCTTGTGTGTGGGGGGTGACCAACTCGTACGCCTCATCATTCCGAAGGGCATCCATAAATCTCTCGGTAATGGCCACCGAGATATTAAAGTTGGTGATCCCCCCATCGAGCTTGGACTCAATGAACTCCAGGACATCGGGATGATCAATCCGGAGGATCCCCATATTGGCACCCCGACGAGTCCCGCCCTGCTTGACCGCCTCGGTAGCACCGTTAAAGACGCGAAGGAAACTGACCGGGCCTGAGGCCGTCCCACCGGTCGAGCTGACGATGGCATCCTTGGGCCGGAGGCGAGAAAAAGCAAAGCCGGTCCCGCCACCCGATTTGTGGATGATGGCGGCCGCCTTCACCGCGTCAAAGATTTCCTCCATGCTGTCCCCGATCGGAAGCACATAGCAAGCCGAGTATTGCAGCCCGTTCTGCTTTCCGGCATTCATGAGGGTGGGAGAGTTTGGGAGGAAGACGCCGTCCACCATGAGGTCGTAAAACCGGCAGGCAATTTCGTGGATCTCTTCGGGTGACTTCCCCCACTTTTCTTCTGCAGAAGCGAGTTCAGCCGCAACCCGCCAGCACATACCCTCAGGGGTCTCCACGACCTTGCCCCCCTGCCGGGCAAGGTATCGCTCCTGCATCACCCGAAGGGCGGACTCAGACCAATTCCCCTTCTTGGCAGGAGGATCGGGGAAGCGGTCCAGGAATCTCCTTCCACTCCCTTTCACTTTAGTCACCAGTCGGGAGTTGCCCATCATTTCCGGCCTCCTTATTATGAGAAAATGGCTGAAAACACCCGGTTGCGGCCCCGGACTCCACAATTTATCCACATGCTTTTCCACAACATTTGGGGCCTCCACATTCACTATCATACAACATATTGTGGTTGTCAAGCAAAAAAAGCAGGAGAGTAACACTGCTGTAAAATTTGTCCCCTCTTCTCTCGCGGAGCACGATACAAGACATCACTACGGATTTACCGCGAGCCTTCAGAGATCGGCCAAATGCGCACATTTTCCTCTTGCCTCAGCCAGGAGGACTCAATACAATTAACAATTAGAAGGGGTTTTTTCTTGCTTGCATTTCCATTGTTCCAACAGGTGAAAAAGGGGGTAGCGTATGACCTACATCGTCACTGAACCTTGCATCGGCACTAAGGACCGGGCCTGTGTGGAGGTCTGTCCCGTCGAATGTTTTTACGAGGCGACGGACATGCTCTACATCCACCCCGACGAGTGTATTGACTGCGCGGCCTGTGAGCCTGTGTGCCCAGTCACAGCTATCTTCCCGGAGGACAGTGTCCCCGATCAGTATGCGTCGTATACCGAGAAGAACTACAAGTTCGATTACACAAATGCCCCCCACGCCTTGACCAAACAGATGTTGGGAGACCAGGATAATCTTGGGACCACCTTCACCGTAGAGGGCAAAACGGTCACGCTGCCGCCGCCCTACGGCGGCCCGGCGGCCCCACCCCCCACGGTGGAGGCCGCTCCGGCTCCTGCACCAGCGGCAGCGGCACCGGCCCCACCAAAAGTGGAAGCGGTGCCCGCAGCAGCCGCCCCTGCACCAGCGGCTCCTGCACCGGCGGCCGCGCCCGTCAGGGCGGGTGCAGGCGATGCCCTCTCACAGGTGGTCGAGGCCGCAGCAGCGGCGGCCGAGGCGGCGGCCCGTGCTGCCGAAGCGGCAGCCGCGGCCGTCAGGATCCTCCAGGGAAAAACTGACGGGCGGACGGTTTCTGGGGCACCGTCCGCCCAAGTAGTGCATCCCCAAGCTGCTCCCGCCGCAAAGCCAGCGGATGTCAAGGCTGATCCCAAGGCTGAGGCGGCGGCCCCGGCCCAGCGTCAAGCAGAAGCGCCAATGGTCGCCGCTCCCGACCCTTCCTTTGAGCACGCGAAAGAAGTCCTCTATGCCCTGATTGATTTCGAGAGTGGAGTCCGGGCCGCAGACCCTGCGGAACTTTCCCGGGCCGAGGAGACTGCAACCACACTCTTCGATGAAATCGCCAAGGCGGTGGGGAAGCGGGACTATGACCTTCAGGACCTCCAGAAGAAGGATGTCGCGTTACGCCAGAAGATGGAGCTCGCCAATTCCATCGTCGATCATGTGGGCAGAACCCGATTACACATTGAGGTACAGAAACAGCGTGGCCAGACTCGGAAGCAAATCCCCGGCGCTGTGATGTCCTTCGCGATTGCGGGGGCCTGCGCGGCGCTTGGACTCTATTACGCGTTGACGTATAGCTTTTCCACGACGGGCACCCCTAGCCTCAAGGATCTCCTCACCGCCCCCTTCTCCCCAGAGGGGTTCATGCCTTTTCTCGGCTTTAACCTCTTGGGGGGATTCTTCGCCCTGTTCGGCCTGCTAGCCCTCTTGAAGCTGGGCCGATCGTGGGTGGAGACCTGCCACCTGGAGGCCCTCCGCCCCGACGAGTTCGGTGCCGCCTCCTTGCGGCCGCGGCGCTTGTCTTGGATTCACCGATTAAAGATCGAGTCGCAGCGCATCCTTGACACCCAGCGTATGCTGCAGGCTCTTGCGGCCAAGAAGCGGTAGCCTGCATTATTCACGAACGGAGTGTCTTCGTGAATAATGCGCCTGCAGGTGCGGGCTCGGCCGCACCGGCAGGTTTCGACTGGCCGCTCCCACGGCCTGCTCAAGGCTAG
>JAAXQN010000222.1 GCA_012974305.1 Candidatus Methylomirabilis sp.
CTGTATTATCTTCATGGATGAGATTGACGCGGTGGGGCGGCATCGGGGTGCAGGGCTCGGGGGCGGCCATGACGAGCGAGAGCAAACCCTAAACGCGCTCTTGGTGGAGATGGATGGCTTTGAGTCGAACGAGGGGGTAATTCTCATCGCGGCGACGAATCGTCCGGACGTGTTGGATCCGGCGCTGCTTCGGCCCGGGCGATTCGACCGACAGGTGATCGTGGGGCGGCCCGACATTCGGGGCCGGGAAGAGATCCTCAAAGTCCATATCAAAAAGGTCCCCCTGGACGACGATGTGGACCTGGCGATCCTGGCCCGAGGAACGCCGGGCTTCTCGGGGGCGGACCTGGCCAATCTGGTGAACGAGGCAGCCCTCCTGGCCGCTCGGGAGAATAAGCAGTTGGTCCAAATGAAGGACTTTGAAAGTTCCAAAGACAAGGTGCTCATGGGGGTGGAACGCAAGAGCCTCATCTTGAGCGAGGAAGAGAGGCGGGCCACCGCCTATCACGAGGCGGGGCATGCCCTGGTGGCCAAGCTCATTCCAGGATCCGATCCAATTCACAAGGTGACGATTATCCCCCGGGGCCGGGCATTAGGAGTTACCACGCAACTCCCCATCGATGAGAAGCATAACTATCATCGGGATTTTCTGATGGACAATATCGCCATCCTCATGGGGGGTCGGGTGGCAGAGGAGTTGGTGTTTTCCTGGATTAGCACGGGGGCAGGGAACGACCTGGAACGGGCCACCGAACTGGCCCGGAAAATGGTGTGTGAGTGGGGGATGAGCGACAAGATGGGGCCCCTCACCTTTGGGAAGAAGGAGGAGATGATCTTTCTGGGGAGAGAGATTGCCCAGCATCAGGACTACAGTGAGGAGACCGCCCAGGAGATCGATAGGGAAGTCCGTCGCTTTGTAACGGATGCATACGAACGGGCCAAAGAGCTGGTCAAATCCCGGCTCGAGGCGCTCCACGGCCTGGCTACTGCCCTCTTAGAACGGGAGGTGTTGGAGGGGCCGGAGATTGATGGCATCGTCAACGCGGCACCCGCCTGAGGCAGGTGAGCTTCCGAGCAATCGGCTGCCCCCGCTTCGGTGCCGGCGATTCCGCCTCGACCTGACGGCCCGGACACAGATCATGGGGGTCCTCAACGTGACCCCCGATTCTTTTTCGGACGGGGGATTGTATCTCGACCCCGGTCGGGCGGTCGCGCACGCTCATCGGATAGTCGAAGAGGGGGCGGATCTTATTGATGTGGGCGGAGAGTCGACGCGACCGGGTTCTGAGCCGGTCTCGACAGAAGAGGAGCTTCGCCGGATCCTTCCGCTCCTGCGATGCCTTGTCGAAAAGCTTCCTGTTCCCATCTCCGTAGACACGTATAAGGCCGACGTTGCGGCAGCGGTGTTGGCGGAGGGGGTAGACCTCATCAACGATATTAGCGGTCTCAGCTTTGATCCGCGGATGGCGTCGGTCGTGGCAGAGGCTGGTGCCGGTCTCGTCTTGTCGCACATTCGGGGAAGTCCCCGAACCATGCAGGCGGATCCGACGTACACCGACGTGCTTGGGGAAATTCGGGATTATCTCCGGGAACGGATCGTCCTGGCAGAGGCACACGGCGTACATCCTGAGGCCATTGCGGTCGATCCCGGGATTGGCTTCGGAAAACGGGTGGAGCATAATCTTCTGCTGCTGAAACATCTTCCGGAAATTCAGGTGCTGGGGAAACCCGTCTTGATCGGACCGTCGCGGAAGTCGTTCATTGGCAAGATCTTGGATCTTCCCGTGGAGGAGCGATTGGAGGGGACCGCAGCCGCGGTTGCTGTCGCCATCTGGCAGGGGGCGCATATCCTTCGGGTCCACGATGTGCAAGCCATGGTCCGGGTGGCCCGGGTGACTGATGCCATCCGAAAGGGATCGGAAAAAATATAAGGAGGCGTGAGATCCGTGGGGAAGCTCTTTGGAACTGACGGCATCCGAGGTGTGGCGAACGAAGAGCCCATGACCCCGGAGACCGTGGTAAAGCTGGGTCGGGCGGCGGCATATCTCTTTAAGACAAAGGCGGGCAGGCATAGTATCGTCATCGGGAAAGATACTCGTCTCCACGGCTATATGCTCGAGTGTGCCCTCACGTCCGGGATCTGCTCGATGGGGGTTGATGTCCTACTGGTCGGTCCGCTGCCTACACCCGGGATCGCATTTATCACCCGGAGCCTGCGGGCGGATGCGGGAATTGTCATTTCCGCATCGCATAATCCCTTTAAGGACAACGGGATCAAGTTTTTCTCGGGCGAAGGGTTCAAACTCCCGGATGAGATGGAAGAACGAATGGAGGCGTTAATCACGGGCCGGGAAATCGAGCGTCTCCGCCCGCTGGCCGCTGAGATCGGGAAGGCCTATCGGATCAATGACGCAGCTGGTCGGTACATCGAGTTTGCCAAGGGAACCGTCCCCAAAGGGGTATCCTTCCAAGGGGTCAAGGTTGTGGTAGATTGCGCCCACGGGGCCACGTACAAGGTGGCCCCGACGATTCTCAACGAGCTGGGGGCGATGGTGATCCCTGTGAATATCCAACCCAACGGGATCAACATCAACGACAGATGCGGATCCCTCTACCCCGACGTGGTTAAGAAAGCGGTGTTGGAACACAGGGCCGACATCGGCATCTCCTACGATGGCGACGGTGATCGAGCCATCCTCGTGGACGAGACAGGGGCAGTGGTGGATGGGGATCACATCCTGGCCATCTGCGCACTGGACCTCAAGCGTTCAGGCCTCCTCCGTTCTGATACCCTGGTGGCGACGGTAATGAGCAATATCGGTCTCGAACTCTGCCTGAGAGAGGCCGGAATCCGGATGGTGCGGGTTCCGGTTGGTGACCGCTACGTGCTGGAAGAGATGCTCCGGCACGGGTACAACTTGGGGGGCGAACAGTCCGGGCACATTGTCTTCCTCGATCACAATACGACAGGAGACGGCGTGGTGACCGCCCTGCAGGTCCTTTCCCTGATGGTGAAGCGGCAAGAGCGCTTGTCGCAGCTTCGGCAGTGTATGACCGTATGTCCCCAGCTCTTGGTGAACGTCCGGGTGACAGAGAAGCCGGATCTCGGGTCCATTCCTGCCATCCAGGCGGTCATATCGGATGCTGAGGCTCAGCTGAACGGGAGCGGTCGCGTACTGGTGCGCTATTCTGGGACTGAATCGGTGGCCAGGGTCATGGTGGAAGGGACAGATACAGAGCAAGTGAAATTCTTGGCCAGATCGATTGCCGAAGCGATCGAAAAAGAATTGGGGTAGAGGACTCGGGAGACATTTCCGTGTCGTCGGCACGCTGGAGAAGCTAGGAGGCTAGAAGGCTGGTATGCTCGACGGCTACCTGAAAAGCGAATAGAGTCCTAGCATTCTAGCGTTCCAGCCTTTCAGCTGTCGCCGGTCATCGGTGATCGGTTGACGCAAACGATGCGACCACGATTAGCGGTCAATGTTGATCATATTGCGACGATCCGGCAGGCCCGGGGGGGGGCGGAGCCTGACCCGGTTGCCGCGGCCATGCTGGCAGAGGTGGCAGGGGCATCCGGTGTTATTGTTCATCTCCGAGAGGATCGGCGGCACATCCAGGATCGGGACGTCCGATTGCTTCGGGAGGTGGTAAAGACCCACCTGAACCTGGAGATGGCCGCGACGGATGAGATGGTCAAGATGGCATTGGAGGTCCTTCCCGATGTTGCCACACTGGTCCCGGAACGACGGCAGGAACTGACGACCGAGGGAGGGCTGGATGTCGGCGGGCAAGAGGAGCGGGCGGCTGAGGTGGTCCGTGTCCTCACTGAGGGGGGAATCAAAGTCAGCCTCTTCATCGATCCTGTGCCTGAGCAGGTCGAGGCCTCAAAGCGCACGGGGGCCCAGATTGTGGAGCTTCACACCGGAACGTATGCCGATGCAAGAACAGAAACTGATCGGCAGGCGGCGCTCCTGAAGATTATGGAGGCGGCCCGGCTCGGCCGCGGCCTGGGTCTCCGCATCGCCGCCGGACATGGCCTGAATTATCAGAATGTTGGCCCGGTGGCGGTGATCCCGGAGGTCGAAGAGCTCAACATCGGTCACAGTATCGTCGCACGGGCAACCCTGGTGAGCATCGATCGGGCCGTGCGGGAAATGCTCGATCTCATCCACGCCGCACGCTGACACGGACGCCATCAGCCGCCAGCAGAAAGCGGTCAGCAAAAGACGCAGGGAGCACAAGTTGCTGACTGCTGTATCTGCATCGTCTTTGAGGAGTACGGACGTCCACCGGTGATTGTTGCGGTTGGCACAGACCTGGTTTCGATTCCTCGGATGCGGGCTGCCATCGCCCGGTACAGGGATCGGCTTTGCCGGCGACTCTACACGCCTCAGGAGATGGCCGAGGGTGAGGGTCGTCCCTTCCCAGAGGTGCACTTTGCCTCGCGCTTCGCCGCCAAGGAAGCGGTCCTGAAGGCCTTGGGGACGGGTTGGGGTGCAGGGATTGCCTGGCGAGAGGTCGAGGTGGTGGGAGTGCGGGGGAGGCCGCCGGAGGTGCGATTGACCGGACGGGCACAACTCGTGGCACAGGGGAGGGGCATTCACCACTTTCATCTGAGCCTCAGCCACGACGGAGACTACGCGTTGGCTTTCGTCATTGCCACCGACTGAACGGAAAGCTGTCAGCGGGAAGTGCTTATAGACAAGGGCCGACTGCTGTTGACTTATGAAAGTCGTGACCGCAAAAGAGATGCAGGAGCTCGATCGCCGCGCCGGGGCGGAGTATGGTGTTTCTTCCCTCATCCTGATGGAGAACGCCGGGGCGGGAGCCGTCCGTGAGATGGACCGGTTTTTCCCCCGGTTATATCGGTCTCGGGTAGTGGTGGTATGCGGGAAAGGGAACAACGGCGGTGACGGATTGGTGGTGGCCCGGCACCTCGCAAACCGTGGCGCCACAGTCCAGGTCTTCCTCCTGGCCAAGAAGGGAGAGCTGAAGGGGGATGCGGCGACCAACCTGGGAATCGCCGAGAAGTCAGGGCTCCCGCTGTTCCAGGTCACCACCGTCCAGGACCTGCACGCCCACCGGGAGGCGCTGGCGGCCGGCGATCTGATCGTCGATGCCATCCTGGGGACGGGTCTTACTGGGCCTGCCCGTGGAATCGCCGCCGAGGCGATCCAACTCCTCAACACTCTTGGCCGACCCCTTGTTGCCTTGGATCTTCCCTCCGGCCTCGGTTCAGACGACGGTCGAATCGTGGAGCCATGTGTTCGAGCGCACCTCACCCTCACCTTTGCCCTTCCGAAGCGAAGCCTCCTCCTTTTTCCTGCGGCTCGCTACGCCGGAGAG
This sequence comes from Candidatus Methylomirabilis sp., assembly GCA_012974305.1. Lineage (GTDB taxonomy): Bacteria > Methylomirabilota > Methylomirabilia > Methylomirabilales > CSP1-5 > CSP1-5. Next base: position 5,347 of record JAAXQN010000222.1, read on the forward strand.
ATCCGGGTGGTGGATATCGGCATCCCTCGGGTCCTCCTGGCGGATCCCAAGCTGCCACTGAATCTCACCGAGCATGAGGAGGTCAGGGCCGCCTTCCCGCCGCGGGATCCGGACGCGCACAAGGGAACCTACGGCCATGTCCTAGTCCTCGCCGGATCGCCCGGCAAGACAGGGGCGGCGGCCCTGTGCAGCCTTGGGGCGCTCCGGATCGGTGCAGGCTTAGTCACGTTGGCTGTCCCGGAGGGACTCAACGAGCTCATGGAGGTCAAACTCACCGAAGTGATGACCGTGGGGCTTCCCGAAACCGAGGAGCGGACCGTTGCCTTTCAGGCGAGGGACGACCTCCTGAATCTGATGGAGGGAAAGCGGGTCCTCGCCCTGGGACCAGGTCTTTCCACCCATCCGGAGACCGTCCGCCTGGTGGTGGATCTTATCCGGTCAGCCAAGATCCCGCTTGTCATAGACGCCGACGGAGTCACCGCCCTCTCCCGTCAGAAGGAGATGCTTTCCAAAGCCTCGGTCCCCGTGATCCTGACGCCGCATCCAGGAGAGTTGAGCCGCCTGCTCTGGGTTCCCAAGGAGGAGGTTGTGGATAAACGGATCCCGATTGCCCAGAAGGTTGCTTCGACGTACAATGTCCATCTCGTCCTCAAGGGAGCCCGGACCACCGTCGCTGAGCCCGGTGGTCAAATCTACGTGAATCCGACAGGGAACCCAGGAATGGCCACAGGAGGAGTTGGTGATGTCCTGACCGGGATGATCGCTGGCCTGGTAAGCCAGGGACTTGCACCAGGTCTGGCGGCGGTCGTTGGGGCTTACCTCCACGGGCTGGCTGGGGACCTCGCCTGTCAACATCTCGGTCCCGAAGCCATGATTGCCACTGACCTACTGGATAAGCTGCCTGAGGCAATCCGAGCCGTGAAGGACGGGACCGTGCCTCCCTCCGGACTGTTTCCCCGATACCCCCCTGCGGAACACACCTCCCCGATCTGAGGAGCCCTCGGACCCTCGAGGGTGCGGCGGCTTTGGCCGGGCTGCAGGGGGCTTCTCTATCCGTCATGACATCTTCTTCTGATGCGCACTCTCGGTGTGGGTGAAAGAGGGGAGTTTTTGGCCCGGGGGAAAGAATCTTCCCTTGGAGAAGGTAAAGGGACCTGGTGCTTAAGAGAAGATGAGGAGGAGGCTATGAAGGAGGCGCTTAAGGAAGCCTGCCTGCGGGACCGCACGCATGGCGACGAGGTCCACCCGGGCAAGCTCCCGGCTCTCCTCTGTGATCAGGGCTTCTCCCACCTTCGATCCTGCGGGAATAGGAGCGACGAGCTTAGCGGGAAATTGGTAGACAAGAGTGGGCTGAGGGTTTCCATTTTTGATCGTGACGATGCCAGGCTCTTTGGCGACGACACCGAGTAGGTCTTCGGTCCCCTTCCAGACGGGGAGGTTCTTGACCCGATCCCCTTTACTAAAGAACTGAACGTTGTGAAAGTTCTTGAACCCATAGTTGATCAGGTGGACCGCGATCTCTTCCCGGTCGCGCTCACTGCGCGCCCCCAGAACGACGGCGATCAATCGTCGGCCCCCCTCCTTCTCCTTGGCGGTGGCGACGATGTGGAAGCCAGCCTTCTCCAGCCAGCCGGTCTTGAGACCGTCCACCCTTGCGTCCTTCCAAAGGAGGCGGTTCCGATTGTGTTGTCTGATCCCTCTATACTCAAAAGCTTTTCCAGAGTGCAACTGGAGCGCGGCCGGATGATCCCGGATGAGGTGACGTGACAAGAACGCCATATCGCGCGCCGTGGTAAATTGGTCCGGGCCTGGGAGGCCGTTAGGGTTCTGGAAACGGGTATCCATGAGTCCAAGCTCTTTTGCCTTTGCGTTCATCTGTGCGACGAATGCGGCCCGAAACCCCGCCAGGTGTTCTGCGAGGGCGATGGCGGCGTCATTGCCGGAGGCAATGGCGACTCCCAGTAGCAACTCTTTGAAGCTGGCCTGGTCTCCTTCTCGTAGGAAAATCTGCGACCCGCCCATCCTCGAAGCATGTTTACTGATGGAGACCCGGTCATTCAGGCGGACGCGGCCTGCCCCCAGCGCATCGTAGGCCAAATATACGGTCATGAGCTTTACGAGGCTCGCTGGGACCACCCGGGTGGTTGCGTCTTGTTGGAAGAGGATCCGCCCTGAGGCGACATCGAGGAGGACCGCAGCCTTCGCTTTGACTTGGAAGCCAGATGTGTGTGTCCCTGCGGCTGTCGGACGGACGAAAAAGCTGATGAACAACAGAGTAGTGGCACAAATCCTTAATCGTCGCATCCCCGCGAATCCTCCCTGGCATTTTTCCCATTCGGGTCCGCCGTATGGTGATAAAGTATACCACAATTCCTGAGGGTGAGGTCTCCTTCCTCTCGACGGCTTTTCGGGCTTGGTCTCAAGCAGCGGAGGAGATACCGTGCGGAAGGCGAAGGCGGAGGCGCATCAGAAAAGGATAACCGTCGTCTCAAATTCGCCCGGCGAGACGCAGCGGCTGGGGATGTGGGTGGGGCGGCACCTCAGGCCAGGCGATGTAGTATGCCTCAAGGGAGAGATGGGCTCGGGGAAAACCCTTTTCACGCGCGGGATTGCTACAGGGGTAGGCGTGCCACAGGGACGAGGGGTTCGAAGCCCAACCTTCACCCTCGTGCATGAGTATGTGGGACAATACCCGATGTATCATCTCGATCTCTACCGCATTCAGGGAGAGGAAGAGTTGGAAGGAATCGGATGGGAAGAGTATCTTTACGGAGCGGGCATTACCGTCATCGAGGCGGCCGAAAAGATGATGGAGGTCAGACTTCCCGAGGACAGGCTCGATATTGTGCTTGAGAGGGACGGGGTGCGGCGCCGCCGTCTGACCCTGGTGGGACACGGGCGTCACTTCGAATCTCTGGTCACGGCGTTGGTGAAGCAGCACCAGTAACCCCTTTTGTGTTGCTTATGTCCGGGTTTCATGGTACCTTTCACGTTCTGCCATTCACTGAAGGAGGGAAGAGAGGTGTCGGCGAGTGGGAAGCGTGGTTCAACGAGGAGAACCGTTTCAGTCGTGGGACTGAGGGGGAAGCAATGAGGGGGAGAAAAAGAAGTTGCCTCTGGCTGGCCGCCGCGCTGGCTGTAAATTTAACCTATCTGGGGCCAGGCGCGCTTTGGGCTGACGCCAAAGACCAGTTCTGGCGTGAGGAGCCCCTCCTCACCGAGCGCGATTCGGATCTCGTGCGGCTGAACCGGGCGCTCACCCAGTTGGCGGCTCTCATCCAACCCGCCGTCGTACAAATCGGGGTCGACAGGGAGGGGGAGAAGGAAGTTCCGGAGGGCCACCCTCCCGTCCCTGAGGATCGGCCGGAACGTCCTCGGGTAGGTACAGGATTCATCGTCAGCCAGGATGGCTATATCATTACGAATGATCATGTCGTGGGTGAGTCCCAGGAAGTAGACGTGGAGTTGCACGATGGCCGCACCCTCCTAGCCAAGGTGGTGGGCAAGGATCAACGAACCGATCTCGCCCTCCTCAAGGTCGATGGAGAGGGTTCCCTTCCCGTCCTTCCCTTGGGGGACTCAGATCGGGTAGAGATCGGAGAGTTGGTTCTGGCCGCGGGAAATCCCTTCGGGCTGGAGCACACGGTCACCATTGGGGTGGTGAGTCGAAAGGGACATGGTTTTGGACGGTTCGGCTTTTTCGACGAATATATCCAAACCGACGCCGCGATCAACCCCGGGAACAGTGGGGGCCCCCTGGTGAATATCCGGGGGCAAGTGATCGGAATCAACACCGCCATTGTCCCTCGCCAACGAATCGGTTTTGCGATCCCTATCAACCTTGCCAAATCAATCCTCCCCCAGCTGCGGGACCGGGGAAAGGTGACGTGGGGCTTCCTGGGCGTGGGAATTCAGGATGTCAACGGACAGTTGGCCCGGGCTTTAGGGATGTCCGAGAAGCAAGGGGCCCTAGTGACTAATGTTCTCCCTGGCATGGCGGCCGAGAAGGCTGGGCTGAGGCGGGGAGATGTGATTTTGGAGTATGATGGCAGCCCCATCAAGGACGTCCGAGAACTTCAGCGAAAAGTGGCCCGCACCCCGAAGGGAACGAAGGTGAGGATTAAGATCCTCCGTGGCGGGAAGGACAAAGTGGTGACCGCTGCAGTGGGAGAGTTCACGCAAGAGGTGCTGGTGCGTCGGGAAGAGTCTCCGGAGGCACCTCCAAAGGATGTTCTTGGCCTCACCTTGGCGGAACTGACCCCCGAGACGGCCAAAAAGTTTAAATTGTCCGTGGAAGCAGGGGTCGTGGTGACCGAGGTGAGCGAGGGAAGCGCCGCCGCCCGGGCCGGTGTCCGCCCGGGGGATTTGCTGGCCGAAGTAGATCAAAAGCCAGTTGAGACCCTTGAACAGGTGCGCCGGGCCCTCAAGGAGTGGACGCGACAGTCTCACCTCGTTTTGATCCAGCGCGGCGACAATTACTTCTACGTGGCCATTCGGAAGCAGGGCTGAACGCCGGGCGTGAAAAGCGTCGCGACGGAGAATCTAGAGGCCCCTGCGCGGGTGCGCAGGGGCCTCAGCTTTTAAAGAGTTACTCAGCGAACGAATTTCGTGAAACGATCGTTGATACGACCCCAGTGCAGGTTGCTGATCAAATTGTCGATGTATTTCGCACGCCCGGGCCCATCCTTGTGGTAGTAAGCATGTTCAAAGACATCACAGGCGATCAACGGGATGCCGCCCCATATTGCCCCGTACTGGTGCTCATCGACTAGGACGTTCAAAAAGCGACGGGACCAGAGGGCGTCATAGACCAGCAGCGCCCATCCACTCAACTTGGCCGAAATCCCGGCCGCCTTAAAGTCGGCCTTCCAGGCGTCAAAGGAGCCGAAGTCCTTTTCGATGGCTTTGAGGACCTGAGGGCCTTTCTTGGGGTCTCCATCCCCTCCCATCACTTCCCAGTAGATATCGTGGAGGAGGGCACCGGCGTGATTCCAGGTAAAGCGTCGTTTGAGCTCTCCGACGACGCTGTAATTGCCGTTGGCTGCGGCCCGATCCGCCGACTCGAGCCCCTTCTCGATATTGTTGAGGGCAGTTACGTATCCCTTATGGTGAGTGTTGTAATGCCAGTTGGTCGTCTCGGGACTTATGACGCTGCTCAACAGTGTCTTCGCCTCGTCATCGGAGTAGGGGCGTGTATTGAACTTCCACTCGAAGGCCATTGCGTTCCTCCTTTCCTTACGGGTTCCCCATCTACCGGGGCCGAGACCCCACCCTCTCTGGACAAAAGAAGGATGTGTGCACTCGGCGACGGAATGGGTTGAAATGGACGTGACTTGGGGTTCGGTATCGGGCATTAGTCTATTGCGCCAAACAGGGAAGGTCAAGGGGAAACAATCTGGAGATAAACATGGAATTCACGAGATCGGCAGCATGGGAAGTTCTGGCCGAGCATACGAAGAATGAAAATCTACGGAAGCATGCCCTCGCCGTCGAGGCCGCCGTGCGTACCTATGCCAGAAAGTTAGGCGAGGATGAGGAGAAGTGGGGCATTACCGCTCTGTTGCACGACTTTGACTATGAGCGCTATCCTGATCTGGCGGATCATCCGTTCCGAGGGGCCGAGATCCTGCGGGAGCGGGGATGGCCCGAAGAGATCATCCGGGCTATCCTCTCTCACGGGGACCATACGGGCGTTTCTCGCGAAAGTCTCATGGAGAGGGTCCTGTTCGCCTGTGATGAGCTGACCGGATTGATCACCGCGGCCGCCTTGATTCGGCCCGACAAGAACCTGCTCAATCTCCAGGTGACCAGCATTAAAAAGCGAATGAAAGAGAAGGCCTTTGCCCGGACGGTCAAACGTGAGGATATCATTCGGGGGGCCGATGAGCTTGGCGTCGATCTTGACGAGCACATTGCCATCGTTCTGGATGCGATGTGTGGCATTGCCTCTGAACTTGGTCTTACCGGAATATCCGCATAGGATTCTTCAATTTCTTCTCTACAGGAAAGAGAAAATCTCCTTGCGCAAGATTGCGAGAGGGAGGATTTCACTTGTGGCCAGGCCTGGGGTTTTATAAGGTGGTGCGCGAACCCAATTGTTGTGCCAATGGCTTGAGTGAGGGATTGCGATGGAGACGGTGACGACCGCTCTGGGAGGAACCTTGATTGCCCAGGCGGGGTTTCGGCAGCGGATGGGGCGGGTGGCGACGGTTGCCCTCACGATGAGTGCTGCCGCCCCCGACCTCGATGGTGTGTTGCGCCTCCGAGATACCGCCTTCTATCTTTCGCATCACCGGGGAATCACGCACTCCTTTGTTGGCGGGGCGTTTTTGGCCTTGTTGCTGGCCGCTATCTTCTATCGGTTCAGCACGTATAAGCATTACTGGCGACTCGCGGGGATCTGTTACCTCGGAATCCTATTCCACATCGTGACGGATCTTTTCACGAGCTATGGGACTAAGGTCTTTCTCCCCTTCACTGACCATAGGTTCGCGTGGGATATCCTTTTTATTATTGATATCTTCTTTACTGGAATTATTGTCAGCGGCGTTATTTTGGCCTATTGTTGGCGGTCTCGGTCAATCCAGATTGGACGAATAGCACTGACGCTCCTTGCAGCGTATATCCTCATGGCGGCGGTGAGCCATCAGATGGCCCTGGTTCGCCTCCGTGACCAGGTACAGCGCGAGAGGCTGCCAGTCAACAAACTGGCAGTTTTCCCTAGGCCCTTCAGCCCATTGCACTGGTCTGGCGTGGTGGCCACTGGGGACGCTACCTATCAGAACTATTTTTCGATCCTGGATCGTCAGGATCAGCCATTTCGAGTCTACCAGCCCCCTCGCAATAACCCCTTTCTCCGGCAGGCTGAGCAAGTGGATCTGGTGGCCCTCTTCCGGAGGTTCGCTCGCTTCCCGGTTGTTACCCTAAGACAGGATAGAGACGGCCCGGTGGTGGAGTACTTCGATTTGCAGTTTGCCCACATCCAGGGCAGGCGACCTTTCCTGCTGGAGGTCGCCTTCGATCAGAAAGGTAAGCCGCGATTTGCGGGATTTGTCCGCCGATAGGGGGGCGGAGACCCCGCGTTATGACTGAGAAACTCTGGTCCCTGCCGGTCCTCTCCTGGGCCCTCTACGATTTTGCCAATACCATCTTCTCTCTGAATATCATCTCGCTCTACTTTGCCCTGTGGATCTCCACCGATCTCCAAGGCGGAGAATACCTGTATCCTCCGATCTACTCACTCTCGATGCTCTGTGTGGCACTCGCCGCCCCGTTCCTGGGTAACTTGGCTGACAAGAAAGGGCAGAAGCCCTTCTTATTTGTCTTCACGGCGATTTGCCTCGCTTCGACAGCCTTGCTCGCGTGGCCTCGCCAGGCGGGGCCAGCACTGTTCATGTTTGCCCTCGCCAATTTTTCGTATCAGCTGAGTCTTGTCTTCTATAACGCCCTGCTCCCCGCGGTCAGCAACGACAGGATTCGGGGTCGGGTGTCGGGATTAGGGGTCGCGCTGGGCTATGTGGGAGCAATCGTGGGGATGTACCTGGTCCTCCCCTTCGTTGATCCTACCGCATATGGCTGGCTGCCATCGCCCCTCAAATGGATAGTTGATCTCTTGACCGTGGAAAAGCTGGTAGGGGCAGCGCCGGTCCGGGTGAATGCCTTCCTCCCGACGGCAATTCTCTTTCTCCTCTTCTCCCTGCCGGTGTTTCTCTGTGTGCGTGAACCCCGCATCGTCCAACAAACGGGGGTGAGGCAAGGGACCGTCCGGGAAGTTCTCTGGACCCTCCGGACCCTGCCGGCGCATCGAGAGCTCTTTAAATTTCTTGTGGCCAACTTCCTCTACGCAGATGTGATGCACACCATAATCCTCGTAATGGCCATTTATGCCGAAAGAGCAGTCGGGTTTTCGACCCAGGCGGCCATCAATCTCCTCATTGCGATCTCCGCTGTCGGCGCCATGGCAGGCTCCTGGCTCTTCGGTTGGCTTGCCGATCGGAGACCGGTCAAATGGGTCATGCTCCTCATCCTCTCGCTGTGGGTTCTCACCCTTGTCCTTGCCTTCCTAGTTCGATCTCAGCTCCTCTTTTATCTGGTGGGAATGTTGGCAGGGGCCGGGCTGGGAGGCGTCTGGGTCGTTGCCCGCCTCTGTTTGTTACTTCTCGCGCCTCGGGAGAAGCTGGGAGAGTATTTCGGCCTCTACGGGGTCACGGGAAAGGCAGCCGCGGTCGTGGGGCCCCTCCTCTGGTCAAGCACCCTTTTCCTGTTCGCGGCGTATGGTCCGGAAAAATACCGGTTCGCCGTGATCACGCTCCTTCTTCTCCTCTTGGCGGCGATCGGCCTCTTCGCGACTGTCCGTTTTCCCTCCATGGAGGAGAACGGGTAGCGGAGAAGCGCGTGGCTTGCGACGTAGATACAGGGGTGCTAAAATCCCGTTCTCAAAGGGGTAGAGGAAAGAAGTGATTATCCTGGGAATCGAAAGCGCCAGTACGCAAGGGGGAGTGGCCCTTGTAGGCGCAGGGGGGGTCGTGGCGGAGTATGTGCTGAACGTGGAGGCCACCTATGCCGAGCGTCTCATGCCCGCCATCGATCGGGTCCTTTACGATGCCCGCATGACGATTCCTGAGGTTGAGGGTCTGGCGGTGTCCATCGGGCCAGGCTCCTTTACCGGCCTTCGAATCGGGCTCAGTACGGTGAAAGGGTTGGCGCTGGCTACCGGTAAACCGGTTGTCGGAGTCCCCACGCTCCACGCGTTGGCCTGGAGCCTTCCCTATTGCCGTTATCCGGTCTGTTCCATCCTGGACGCCCGGAAACAGGAGGTCTACTGTGCCCTCTTTGAATACCAGGGCTCTAACCTCGTCTGCCTGATGGAAGAGACGGTTCTGAATCCAGAAGCTCTGGTGAAGCGAATCGATCGGCCGACCCTCTTCGTCGGAGATGGATGGCGGGTCTACGGACCGTTTTTCCAAGAGGCCCTGGGGCGACTGGCCATACCACCTCCCGCCTGCCGAGGGGCGTCTCCGGCGGCCGTGGCAGCCCTTGGGCGGCTGCGGCTGCTCCAAGGTGAGAAAGATGCCGTAGAGAATTTAGTCCCCCGTTACATCCGCCTGTCGGAAGCGGAGCTCAAGCGGCGGAAGAGGGAGTGAGGGTGGCGAACGGGGCAATGAGAGTCGAGAAGATGCGGCCGGAGGACCTCGAGGCAGTTCTCCGGGTTGAGGTGGCCTCCTTCAGTCAACCTTGGACTCGAGAGATGTTCGAGGTGGAGCTGATCCCGGGGGTGTCTCTGGCCTTGGTGGCGCGGTCCGACGCCGACACGCTTGTGGGGTATCTCTGTGGATCGATCGTCGGGGACGAATTTCATATCAGCAATGTTGCAGTTGACCCCCGCGTTCGGCGGCGCGGTGTGGGTCGCAAGCTCCTTCTGTCCGCCCTCGTGGAGGCATCCCAACATGGTGCGAGTACCGCCTCATTGGAAGTTCGGGCCTCGAACCGGGCAGGGCAATCACTCTACCGAAACTTTGGCTTCACCGTGATCGGGCGAAGACGGCGCTACTATACTAGCCCGGTCGAGGATGCCGTCATCATGTGCCTCCATCCACTCAAAGCTGCCGTTACCTCTCACACCGAGGGGGAAACGGCTTGACAAGATGGGGTCTGTCGTCCGTATATTGGGCGGACTTTCGCTGGATGCGCGGCATCCCATCTCCCTGGAGGTGGCAATGGAATGGGAGCGTTTCCTCCTTCTCATCCTGAGGATCCTGTTCTGGTTGGGGGTCCTGTTCCCCGGATTCGCCTGGGCTCAGGACAGACCCCCTATCAAGGTTGGTGCCCTATTCCAGTTGACCGGTCCAGCAGGGGAACTTGGCAGGCACGGCTCCCAAGGAGCCAAGATGGCCGAGAAGGAGATCAACGAGCGAGGGGGGATCCTGGGGCGAAAGCTTGAAATTTACCTCACCCATGAGTGGGACGCCACGACCGGTGTGCAAGAGGTTCGTAGATACATCCTTGAGAATCGGGTCGACTTCCTCCTGGGAGTCAATTTATCGAGCGTGGCCTTGGCAGTAAGCATGGAGGCAAAGAAACATCAGAAGATCATTCTCTTCACGCACGCTGCCACGGGTCAACTGACCGGAACGTGGTGTCACCGCTATGCCTTTCGACTGGTGGCGAACGCAGTGATGGATGCCCGGGCTGGGGCGTCAGTCATGAAGGACAAGCTGGCCAAGCGATGGTTTGGGATCGGGGTGGACTCAGAGCTTGGCCGGGATTCGTGGATAGCATTTCAGGCGGCTATTCAGAAGGTCAGGCCAGATGTGCAGTTTGTCGGTGAGGCCTGGCCTAAGCCCTTTACGTCCGACCATACACCCTATATTCGCCAGGCGATGCAGGCCAAGCCGGATGCCGTTTGGTCCACGTTGTGGGGCGGAGACCTCGTGGCCTTCATCAGGAAGGCCAAGTCCCTCAACTTCTTTGAGGAGATCAAGTTCTTTGTCAACCCCGGCGGGGCTTCCCTCGGCGTTCTGGTCGCCCTGGGCGACGAGATGCCCGGGGGGCTGTGGGTTTCGACACCTTACTGGTTTCTTTACCCGGGTTCGGTGAACAACCGGGTCTTCGTGAGGGCGTACAGGACTCTATACGGGGAAGATCCAGCCGATGTGGCTATGTCCAGCTATTCGGCTATTTACCTCCTCAAGCAGGCCATTGAGGAGGTGGGCTCGGTGGACACCGAGGAGATCATCGCGAAGTTGGAGGGTATCACCTACAGTGACCCCGTGGGAGTCAAAACGATTCGGATGGGGGACCATCAACTTATTGAAGATCTGGTTTGGGGACGGACCACCAAATCCGACAAGTACCCTTTCCGGGTTCTGGCCGATCTTGTGGTCGTTCCGGGAAAGGATGTTGTCAGGTCAATGGAAGAGACCGGATGTGAGATGTAGGGGGAGAGGGTCGTCTTACTCATGTGAGGAGGAAGAGGGATGATTGATAAGGAATTTTTGGAAATTCTGGCCTGCCCCGCCTGCAAGGGAGAAGTCCGACTCGATGAAGCAAGTGAGAGGATCATCTGCGAAGCGTGCGGTCGCCGGTATCCCATTCGGGATGGGATTCCTGTCATGCTGATCGATGAGGCAGAGCTCCCCTCGCGAGAGGGACAGTGAGTGAAGGTCCCGGACCAAGCCAGCCGTGAGAAAAACGTGCGCCTTATTGCCACCTTTGCGTGCATGTCGTTCAGCATATTACGATTGTATCAGCATTTTACGATGCTTTCATCCTCTGGCTCAAGCTATGCTTGAACGAATGCGTGTCATATTGCGCTAAGTTTGAAGCCATAGTCTTTCCGGTGACATCCTACCTCGCTCCCCAAACGACCCGGCACTGATGTCCCCTTGTAGAACGGTTTTGGTTGGGCCGTTTTACGTCAGAAAGTATGCCGATGGAAACCAACTGTCGGGGCTGTATTTGCCCGTTCTATTTTTTATTTGCATAGCCAAGGGTCTTGGACTATAGTTCCTAGGTCCCTGGGGAACCTGGTCCAGGTACGGCCTGCCGCAGGCGTTCTACGAACTGCAGGGGAAGCCGGGCCTGGCCGAGGCGGACCTCTCCTTTGGCGAGGCCGTGACAGTCCGAACCCCCAGTGATAAGAAGATTGCGTTCTGTGGCAAGGCGGGTGAGGATAAAGACATCCTCAACAGTGTGGGAAGGATGGAAAACCTCGATGCCCTGGAGTCCTACTTGAATAAGCTCGGGGAGGTGCGCCAGTCCATTTTGGCCCGGATGGGCCAGCACCGCGATGCCCTGGGCATTCCGGATGGCTGCTATGGCTTGACGGGCGGTGAACACGCCCCGCTCCACATAGGCGGGCCTGCCCCAGGCCAAGAACCGGTCAAAGGCCTCCTGGAGACGGTTCACGACCCTTTGCGCGAGCAGAGCCCGGGCGACGTGGAGCCTGCCGACCGTTCCCTTTCCGGCTATACGAAGGACCTCAGGCACGGTAACGGTTATCCCAAGGTGGTGCAGACGACGGAGCATTTCTTCGAGCCGCTCTGTCCGTTGAGTCTGCAAGGGAAGGAGGACTTTCTGGAAGGCTGGGTCTTCCCAGTGGATAAAGTAGCCTAAGATATGGGTATCCTGATCAAACTCGTGCACCGAGAGTTCGACTCCAGGGATGACCTCGACCTGGAACTCGGCGCTCGCCTGGAGAGCGTCGGGGATTCCGGCAACGGTGTCATGGTCGGTGAGGGCGATCGGATTCAGATGGCAGGCAGCCGCTTGGGCAACGACCTGTCGCGGTGAAAAGGTTCCGTCGGAGAAGTAGGAGTGGATGTGAAGGTCTGCTGCGACAGGAGAAGAGGGACTCATCAAATCGCCTCGGCCGTTTCGGCCACGCAATGGTGATGCAAGCTCAAACCGACTTCACTATAGGGAAGAAGGCGTGTAGCCGTCAAGGACTCGGCGTGCAAAGAATTCCTCGTTTGGCATGCCGTATGCGAACGTCGCGGTAACCCATCGGTACGGAGGATGTGATGGAGCCTGGTGTTTCGTCTCAGGGAGGGCGGGAATTTGAAGCCGTCTTCGGCCCCGTGCTCGATCAGATCGTGGGGCTCTTAGAGGCAGAAACGGGAGTTCTCTGGGTCTGGGAAGAGACCGCCGCCGTCTTTATTCCTATCCTCTGTCGCGGTCGAGGAGGGTGGGCTGATCCCTGGAGCCCTTCCCACCCAGGAGGGATAAGCCAGGGAGATCTCGACGTCTGCCGACACCCACTCCTCTTTGATGATCTCCCGCCCGACTTCCCTGTGCCGGCAGGCGAGCAGAAGATTCGTTCCTTCGCGAGCGTACCGCTCACCGTGGGGGGAAAGGGCACAGGATTTCTGGCCCTGTACAGTCGGCGACGGGGTCACTTTGCACCGCGCGACCTGCGGTTTCTCCAGATGGTGGGTCAACTCATCGGGATCACGATCGAACAGATGAATTCCGTTGATGACCGAAAGGGATGGGAGCAACAAGTCCACTCGGAAAAGCTGGCAGCCCTTGGGACGCTCGCGGCCGGAGTGGCCCACAATATCAACAACGTCCTGGCGGCCATCGTGGCCAGGGCCGATCTCCTGTTGCGTCAGGTTCAGGACGGCGATCTAAAACGGTGGCTGAATAGCATCCAGCAATCCGCCCTAGACGGGGCAAGCACGGTTCGCCGGCTCCAGGACTTTGCCCGAGTCGAAACCCCTGAATCGGTGGTCCCCGTCGATGTCAACCGAGTCGTCACCGACGTTCTCCAGTTTACGCAAGCCCGATGGAAGGATGAGGCACAGCTCAGTGGGATTAGGATCGAGGTGGTCACGGAACTCACGGATGTTCCCCTGGTTACCGCAAATCCGGCGGAGCTCCGAGAGGTCTTTACCAATGTGATCTTCAATGCCATCGATGCCATGCCGAATGGCGGACGTCTAACCGTGCAAACCCGTGCGTACCGGCGCCGGGATAGAGGGCCATCCGTCGAAGTGGTCCTTGGGGATACCGGGCTTGGAATGTCTGAGGAGGTACGGCAAAAGATCTTCGACCCCTTCTTCACCACGAAGGGGGTGAAGGGGACCGGCCTCGGTCTCAGCACCTCCTACGGGATCGTCGCCCGCCATGGCGGGTCGATCTCGGTCGAGAGTGAGGTTGGACAGGGTAGTCGCTTCTCCATCGCCTTTCCGATCCCCGCAAAGCTTCCACGAAGTCGGGAAGGTGTCTTAACTCCGACAGGGCATCTGACCGGACGTATACTGGTCATTGATGACGAACCTCACCTGGTCGAGGTCGTCACTAATCTCCTCAAGCTGGAGGGACACATCGCGGTGTCCCTCCAGCTTGAGGAGATTAGTGACGACCTCGACCAGGTGAGGTTCGTCATCAATGACCAGTATACGTCCGGTCAGATGC
>JAAXQN010000071.1 GCA_012974305.1 Candidatus Methylomirabilis sp.
CTGTTCCTTCATCTGATCGACCACACGTTCTGTCATCTGGGCCAGGAATGGTTCTTCAAGGCCTAAGAGCTTCCCGTGCCGCAGCGCGCGTCGGACGATTCGGCGTAGCACGTACCCCCGCCCCTCGTTGCTGGGTAACACCCCATCACTCACCAGGAATGTGGCCGCCCGAGCATGATCGGCAATAACCCGCATGGAGACATCGTCTCGCTCCCTTGCGCCGTACGTCCGCCCGGTGAGCTCCTCCACGGCGGTGACGAGCGGACGCAAGAGATCGGTGTCAAAATTGCTGTGGACTCCCTGGACGACGGCCGCGATCCGCTCCAGCCCTGCCCCGGTATCGATACTCGGCTTCGGCAAGGGGGTCAGGGTCCCGCTCGCATCCCGATTAAACTGCATAAACACCAGATTCCATAGCTCCAGGTACCGATCGCAGTCACACTCGATGTCACAGGTCGGGCGACCGCACCCCACTTCCGGTCCCTGATCGAAGACGATTTCCGAGCACGGCCCGCAGGGACCTGTGTCCCCCATGGCCCAGAAGTTGTCCTTCTCACCGAGACGGACGATACGGTCCGCAGGAAGGCCGGCTAGCTTCTGCCACAACTCACACGCTTCATCGTCATCTTTGTAAATCGTTGCCCATAGCCGCTCAGGCGGCATACCGAGATCCACCGTCATCCACTCCCAGGCATACGCGATAGCCTCTTCCTTGAAGTAGTCGCCAAAGGAGAAATTACCGAGCATTTCAAAGAAGGTGTGGTGCCGTGCCGTCCTCCCGACGTTTTCCAGATCATTATGTTTCCCGCCGGCCCGGACGCACTTCTGGCACGAGGTAGCCCGGTTGTAGCCCCGCTGGTCCAGGCCGAGGAAGCAATCCTTGAACTGGACCATTCCAGCATTCGTAAAGAGAAGCGTGGGATCCTCCCTCGGAACCAAGGACGAGCTCGGAACAATGGCATGCCCCCGCGAGGCGAAGTAATCAAGGAAGGACTGTCGGACCTCCGGTCCACTCAGTTTTCGCATCACTGATCCCTGATAGCCAAAAACAAACAGAGATTTATATGGTAGGGAATCATGCCCGTAATGTCAAGGAAATGCACAGATTTCAACACGGGAGGTGATCAACCTTCAAGGAAATTCCACGGAGAGGCAGCGAAGTCCAGATGCGGGAAGCGGTATGCCGGCCTAGCGGGTGACGGGGGTCTACCCAGTCAGGCGCTCAATCCCAGAAACCTTACTCTTATCTTCCTCCGAGGCCTTCAATACTTCG
This sequence comes from Candidatus Methylomirabilis sp., assembly GCA_012974305.1. Taxonomy (GTDB): domain Bacteria; phylum Methylomirabilota; class Methylomirabilia; order Methylomirabilales; family CSP1-5; genus CSP1-5. Next base: position 1,274 of record JAAXQN010000071.1, read on the forward strand.
TCCCAGGCTGGCTCGATCCCCCGGACTCTGAGGGCAAAGTCGTCCGGGTTGGACGCCCAGAGGAGGGCCTCTTCATAGCTCACGAGACTGCGCCGGTACAGTGTCATGAGGGATTGATCAAAGGTCTGCATGCCATACTGACTATGGCCGGCGGCAATGAACTCCGGAATCTTACGGGTCTTGTCCGAGTCGATGATACATTCCCGAATGGTGTGCGTCACCACCAACACCTCGGCGGCTGGGACTCGTCCCCGTCCATCGGCGCGTGGGATCAGTCGTAACGAGACGATGCCCTTGAGGAGGGAGGCCAATTGGAGGCGTATCTGCCGCTGCTGATACGGTGGAAAGACGGAGATGATCCGGTTGATCGTCTCTGCGGCGTCCACCGTATGCAGAGTGCTCAAAACCAAATGACCGGTTTCAGACGCCAGGAGGGCCGTAGAAACCGTCTCGTAATCCCGCATCTCTCCCACCAGAATGACGTCGGGATCCTGCCGAAGCGCACTCCGAAGCGCCTCGGCAAAGGAATCAGTGTCGGTTCCCACCTCCCGTTGGCTGACCAGGCATTCTTTATCCCGAATGAGGTACTCGATCGGATCCTCGATGGTGATGATATGTGCTGTCCGGTGTGTGTTCATATGCTCGACCATAGACGCCAGACAGGTGGTCTTCCCGCTTCCGGTTGTGCCGGTGACCAGGAGCATTCCTCTGGTCTCCAAGGAGAGCTTCTCCACCACGGGGGGAAGGTTCAGCTCCTGGAGAGTCATGACCTTCATCGGAATGACGCGCATGACCATCCCGACGGTGGAGCGTTGCTGGAAGATGTTGACACGAAAGCGGCCGAGGCCGGCCACGCTGTACGCCATGTCGATCTCGTGCTTCTCCTTGAACCGGTCCCTTTGGCTTTCGTTCATGACGGAGAAGATCATCTTGATCGCGTCCTCCTGACTGATCTTCCCCTTCTCGGTGAGAGGGATGAGCCTATGGTCGACCCGAATGACCGGTGGGCCTCCCACCTTGATATGCAGGTCTGAGGCCTTCCGCTCAACGGCAATTTTTGCGAGATCTCGAAGATCCATGGCACCCCCAACGTTTTTCGTTCCACGCTGGGATTATGCATTTCTTGTGCCGGATCTTAAGACCCTCCTCGTGAGATATCACCCGTCCCCGGGGCACCCCGGGTTTGGCTAGTTTCCTCAGATCTCTGGGCGCCGTCCAACCCCAGCAGTGCCCGCAGCTTGCCGTGAATCTCGTCTGCGATGGGGGGATTTTCCACCAAGAACCGCTTCGCGTTCTCCCGCCCCTGACCGATCCGGTCTCCGCCGTACGAGTACCACGCACCACTCTTTTCAATCACTTTGTGGGCCACCCCGAGGTCCAAGAGGCTTGACATGCGGGAGATGCCTTCCCCAAAGATCATGTCAAATTCCGCATCGCGGAAGGGAGGGGCGACCTTGTTTTTCACCACCCGCACCCGCACCCGTGCTCCAAGCACCCTGTCTCCCTCTTTGATGTTTGCAATCTTGCGGATATCCAGGCGGACAGAGGCGTAAAATTTGAGGGCCCGGCCACCTGTGGTGGTTTCGGGATTGCCGAACATGACGCCGATCTTCTCCCGGATCTGATTAATGAAGACAACAGACGTTTTCGATTTCGAAATCGCCGCCGTCAGCTTCCGCAGGGCCTGGGACATGAGGCGGGCCTGAAGCCCCATGGTCGGCTCCCCCATCTCCCCCTCGATCTCGGCCCGGGGCACCAAGGCGGCGACCGAGTCGATGACCACCACATCGACCGCACCGCTTCGGACCAACACCTCGGTAATCTCTAAGGCTTGCTCGCCCGTGTCCGGCTGGGAAATGAGGAGATCATCGATGTTGACTCCCAGCGCCATAGCATACTTGGGGTCCATCGCGTGTTCAGCATCGACGAAGGCAGCCCCCCCCTTCACCCGCTGGGCCTCAGCAATGATGTGGAGCCCCAGCGTCGTCTTGCCCGAAGACTCCGGACCGAAAATCTCAATCACCCGTCCCCGGGGCACACCACCGATTCCTAATGCGTAATCCAGTTCGAGTGCCCCTGTCGGGATGGCAGCAATCGGCTCCAAGGCGCCTGCCCTCCCCAGGCGCATGACCGCTCCCTTCCCGTAAAGCTTCTCGATTTGAGCGATGGCCAAATCGAGTGCCCGTTCCCGTTCACGTGTTTCACTCATGTGCCCCCCCCGTCCTGAAACGTCCTTCGACGACCTTTCCCACGCTCTTTGGCCGGAACCTATGCCATTTCCCTCCTTGTGTCAACAGCCTTGCACCTGCTTTACGTTCCCGAGTGGATCGGAAGAAAAGGAGGGAAAGATTTCTCAAGCGGGCCGACCAGGAAGCCGCGTAGCGTACGGTGGTTTAGCGGGCCAGGTGCGGAAGGAATCCATCGTAGGCCCAGCATGCCATTGCCCCGAAGAAGCCATTAAGGCCAGAGGTGGGTCTTACTCCGAGGCATTTAGGATCCGAGCTTTTTCTCTAATTCCTTGAGCTTTTCCTTGAGGGAATCGAGCTCCGCCTTCAAGCTCGCTGATGGTGTTTCCTCGGTGGCCGGCTCCCGCGGGAGCGTTATGTCTCCGAGCCCCCCCATCTTTGCCCACTGCCGGATCCCTTTTTCTGCATCGCGCTGCATTGAGACCATGGCATCCTGCGTGGAAGAGAGGTACTGTCGGAAAAAATCCTGGTACATCTCTCCATGTTTGATGAGCTGATGCAGGAAGGAAACGGGGAGCAGATTACGTCGTTTTTCCCCTTCGAGGAGGATCTGGACGAGCGTAATGTTCGTGTAATCTTCCTCTGTTTCGGCATCAACGATCTTGACTCGGCCCCCATGGCGAATTAAGTCGGCGATTTCCTCCAGCGTGATGTACCGGCTCCGATTGAGATCGTACAGCTTACGATTACTGTACTTTTTAATGAGGGTCTGCTCTTCCGTCACCTCTGCTCCACCTTGGGTCACGAGCGTTCCTTCGTCCCGTTCTTGAGCATATCAGAGGGGTCTAGAGGTGTCAAAGCGCAAATGCCACAACGCGTCAAGGAGGATGCGGCTGCTCAAACGCGGGTAGGCAGGCACCATCATTTCACGGTCGTGATCCTGACCTCTCCCTCCTTCCGTACGACCTCAATCCCGACGTCCTGGTCGTGACGGCGCAGCACGAGGTCGAGGGAAATCCCGTTCATTCGCAGCTGCTTTATCTCCACCGTCTCCAGGAAGGGAGGCAGCACCGGATAGGAAAAGCGAATCTCTTGTTCCGCAGCGTTAAATGAGAGTCCGAGGCAGGCTTGGAGGAGGAGAAACACCGAGCTGGCCGCCCAGGATTGGGGCGCACAGGCCACAGGGTACGGGGTGGGGCCCTCCCCGGGGCGGCGAGGAAATCCGCAGAAGAGTTCAGGCAACCGATGGAGATCCGTAAAGAGACTGGAGTCGAACAACCCCGTAACAATCCGGAAAAGCGGGGCGGTAAGTCCGTACCGTGCCAGTCCGAAGGCAATCAGGGCATTATCATGGGGCCAGATGGAGCCGGTGTGGTAGGACATGGGGTTGTAACGGACTTCGGAGGCAGCCACCGTCCGGACGCCCCACCCACTGAAGGAATCGTGGTGAAGCAAGGTCTCGGCTACTCGCCGGGCTCGCTCTGGGGCTACGATTCCCGAAAAGAGACATTGCCCGGCGTTTGAAGATTTGACCCGACAGGGACGTTTGTCGCCGTCGAGCGCCAGAGCATACGTCCCAAGGTCCTCACACCAGAACGCCTCCTCGAACCGTTCTTGGAGGGTTCGGGCTTCATGTTGGAGCCCCTCAGCCAATTCGCCCTTACCAAGACGATCGGCCAGTGCGGCAGCCGCCGTCTTGGCAGCATACACGTATGCCTGTACCTCGCAGAGGGCGATGGCGCCTTCCGCCAGGGTGCCGTCGGCGTGGAATACGGCGTCCTCGGAGTCCTTCCATCCTTGGTGGATCAACCCGTGGGCAGACCGTCGGCTGTACTCCACGAAGCCGTCTCCGTCCATGTCGCCCCACCGGTCAATCCATTCAAGCGCCATCTCGATGGAAGGCCAGAGTTCTTCAATGAAAGCCATCTCTCCAGTTCGGTCGTAGTACGCTCCCGCCAGAATCACAAACAGGGGGGTGGCATCGACGCTGCCGTAGTAGCGCCCGAAGGG
>JAAXQN010000085.1 GCA_012974305.1 Candidatus Methylomirabilis sp.
CAGACCTGTCTCCCCCGCGTTCCACAACGTGAAGGGGCTTCAAAACGATGTGGCCTCCCCTCACCTCGATCTCAAGCAGGTCTCCTGCCTCTAACATCATATTTTTCCGCAACTTAGAAGGTATTGTGATCTGCCCCCGCTCCTTTAAAATTACCCGGACCACAGTGCACCTCCTTCACAAAGTCTGAATTACAGAAATTCTGACGGTTTTTTTGGTCTCGTCAAGCAGAATTTGGTCTTGCCAGCCCCCAGGGCCTGAGGTATTTTTGTAACAACTGCTGGATGCCTGAAGAGCCTCAGTCAACGGGCACCACCACCGATCCCACGCCTTTGGCACTTTCAGAGACTTTCTTACTTTTTGGAAAGATGCGCGGCTAACTGACTCCATTTACAGGCACGGATCGAGATGGAAGTTTATCTGAGCGAAAATGCCTTCATCGGCCTCCTCGTCTCTACGATCGAGGTATACCGCCGGGAGTGCTTTGGCATTATTCTCGGCCACAGCACTTCTGACAAGGTTTTTGTCGAGTTTGCGGTCCCGTACCAGACTGCCAATCGAAAGTATCGAGAGGTCCACATCGATTGGAACCGGAGTCAACGGGTGGAGGAGGCGGTCCGAAGCACGACCCGCTGGGAATGTGTCGGCGACTACCACTCCCATGCCAAGTACGGGCCGAGCCGGGCCACCACGCAGCTCTCGAAAGAGGACAAACAATACTTCAAAGAAGGGACCGTCGGCATCGTAATGGCCGTCAACGACATCGCGAAGCCCAGACCCTGGGGTTATGTAAAGGGCGGCACCCTCTCGGGCGCCGTCAATGGCTATTCCATCCGGATTGCTGCCTACTATAAGTCTAATGATCAGATCAAGAAAACCCACATCGTCTGTCCTTATGCCATAGGCTTCATGGAGAAGCGGCAGGACTCGCTTCGGGAGCGCTAGAGGGTTTACGCCCCCGATCGACGCCCTGCTGCAGGTATTAGGCCCCCAGCCCTACCAATTTCTCTTGCAATTCAACCCCAAGCACGATGGTGAGAGATTCCGCGGGTTCTTGTACCGCTTTAACACCGGGAGGGACGCTATCTGTCTCCTCTGGTTCCTCCGACAGGCGCTGGAGCGGCATGGATCTCTCCGCGCCCTCATCCTTACCGGGTACAGCGATCGACATGAGGACACCCGAGCAGCATTGACCACCCTGGTTGACCAGCTTCTCGAGTTGGACCCGCAACCGGTCTATCGCAGAGGCCATCTCTCGAAAGGAATGCATTATCTTCTCCCAAACCCGAGGCGCGGAGGGGCGTGCAAACGCCTGCACCTTTTCCTCCGCTGGATGGTCCGGCGCGACCACATCGACTTCGGCCTCTGGCCCGACCTCACACCCTCGAAGCTAATTATCCCCCTGGATACCCATGTGGCCCAAGTCTCGAGGCAGCTCGGCCTCACTCGGCTGAAGAGTCCGGGCCTGGCCATGGCACTCGACATCACCCAGAACCTAAAGCGTTTCGATGCGGCCGATCCGATCAAGTACGACTTTGCCCTTTGCCGCTTGGGCATGCTGGGCGATCGTTCAGAGTTGAGAGTTCAGGGTTCAGGGTAAAATCGGTTCAGAGTTCAGGGTTCATGGTTCATGGTAAGGAAGAGATCCGCGAGTGAGCGGTCAACTGTGTACAGGTATTCGCTCCTCACTATCAGACCGGTGTCTTCACCTCCCGCCCTGAACTATGAACTCTGAACCATGAACTACGGACTATGAACCATGAACCGTAGGTGCGGATGCGGAGATGGCCAGTGAGGCGCTCGAAGGGTACCCTAAGCCGTAAACGCTTCAGTCGGGCAGGGCCGAGGTTGGGGGCGCACATGTCCATCGCTGGTGGGGTAGACAAAGCACTGCTCCGAGGCCACCAGATCGGCTGTGACACGATCCAGATCTTTACGAAGAACAACAACCAATGGCGAGCCAAGCCGCTCACGGTCCGCGAGATCAAAACCTACCACCAACATCGCGCGACGACTGGGATCTGGCCTGTTGTGGCCCACAACGGATATCTAATCAACGTAGCTTCTCCACAAAGAGCCTTGTACAAGAAGTCGCTCGAGGCTTTCTTGGTCGAAGTGAGGCGAGCGGCAGCTCTGGAGATCCCGTACCTGATCATGCACCCGGGCGCGCATGTCGGGGCTGGAGAGGCAGATGGTATCAAGCGAGTTGTGAATGCGCTTGACGTGGTCTTGGATCGCACCAAGGGTTTCCCCGTCGTCATCTGTTTGGAGACCACGGCCGGCCAGGGATCCAGCTTAGGCTACCGCTTTGAGCATCTGGCGGCGATCAGAGAGGGGGTGGCGCAACGGGAACGGGTCGGGGTGTGCGTCGACACGTGCCATATCTTTGCCGCAGGGTACGAAATCCGGGGCCGGAAGGCCTACGAACAAACCATGCGGCACTTCGACGATGTGATCGGGCTGAAACACGTCAAATGCATCCACCTGAACGACTCCCAGCGAGAGCTGGGGAGTCGAGTGGACCGCCATGCCCACATCGGTCAGGGTCACATCGGCCTGGAAGGGTTCCGTCCCTGCTTGAACGATCCAAGATTTCGACACATTCCCATGATCCTCGAGACTCCGAAAGGGGAAGACCCCGCGGCTGCTGACCGCCGAAACCTGGGCGTTCTCCGCAGCCTGGTCAGGAGATAGTGTTGACCGAGTACCGTGTTTATTCCCTCGGGGGAGGAGGCGTGGGGATTGGGCTGTAACTAAAGTCAAAGCCGGGGCGTTGTGGAAGCCCCCGCTCTTCTTGCTGCTTGGGAAGGTGGATTACCGCCAGAATCCTCTTCCAGCTTTCGGCTGACACCGTGACCGCCTCCTCCAGCTTTGGGACGCTTTGAGCCGGAACGCGATCTATCAATGCCTGCAGGAATTCTTTTTCCCTCTGCGCCGACGTCGTCGCAATGGTCCTGGCCCGCTCCATCCCCTCCTTAGAAGGATACAAACCGCTTTCGATGCGATCCAGGACGAGGATGATGCGCTCTCGTGAGGTTTCGACGACCTGAATGAATTCGATAACTTCGAGGTGCAACTCCTCCGGAACCGCCGTGGACACATCCATCAGGGCAGAGACATTTCTCGCGGTGAGGTTTTTTGTCGTCTCCTTGGGTCCGGTGAGATCCAATGCGGCAGCCAAAACGAAGTTCGCAAGGCCCAAAACCGCAAGGACGCTTCCCAAAACCCCACATAAATGCCGCCACCCCATCACGCTCTCCACGACCATTTCCCGAGTACGCTAGAAAAGGTATCGCATCGGGACAAGGAATACCACCGGAAATCTACCAAGCCCCCCCCAGAGCTCTTGCGAATCCGACCCGAACAAAACATAGACACAGAGCGCCTGACACCTTGTATATCAATAACCTATAATCAATACTCTCATCCATCTCTTAAAAAAATCATTGCATTGGGTTTGATTATTTGATATAAGCCGGCCCCAACGGGAGGGGGTTTTGCGAGATTTCAAGTCGCGAGGGGATATCGACCGACTCCTGAAAGGGCAGCGACCCGTGTCCAAGGGCCCCGGTAAAGTCGGGGTGGGGCTTTCTCTCGCAGGATTCTTCTTTTGCTCTGCCCTCGTCATTTCCTTTCTCCTTCCAGTCGGGAAGAGAACCCCCGAGCTTCAACAACCGGTTTCCGTATCCGCTTCCGCATCCCCTCCCGTAGCAGAGTCCCCCTCCCCCGTCGCTCGACGTCCATTGCACAAGGTGATCAACGGCGCGATAAAACAGGGGCAAACTTTTACCGATGCCTTGAGCGCCAAAGGCCTCTCCCACCATCTGATCCATCAGCTCGCTCGAGCCCTCCGGCCGCATCTCAACTTTCGAAAGATCCCGGCAGGGGCAACCTTTCAGGCCACAATGGCTAAGAGCGGGGACCTTCACCGCTTCCTGTACCAGGCCTCTCCTCTGGAGTCCTACGAGGTGATCCCAAAGGGAACCGGGTACCAGGTGGCCAAGCACGAAGTCCCCATCGAACGACGGGTGGAAAAAATTGCGGGGAAGCTCAAATCTTCCCTTTTCGAGAGCATGGATGCCCTCGGGGAAAAACCCGAGCTCACCATTCAGCTTGTCAACATCTTCCTCTGGGATTTCGACTTCAACAGCAACGCGCAACTCGGAGATCAATTTCGGCTCTTAGTCGAGAAGGAGTACGGCGGTGGGAAGTTCCTCCGCTACGGGAAGATCCTCATCGCCCAGTATGAGACGCGTAAGAAGACATACACCGGGATCTATTTCAAGACCCAGCGGGGTAAAGGAGACTATTACACCGTTAACGGTCGATCCGTTCGCAAGACCTTCCTCCGCTCCCCAGTCCGGTTCACCCGCATCAGTTCCCGCTATTCCCACCGCAGGCGCCACCCGGTCCTGGGCGGGGTGAAGCCCCACCTCGCCGTCGATTATGCCGCCCCCCACGGTACGCCGGTTTGGGCAGTCGCCGACGGGGTGGTCCTCTCGGCCGGACGGAATGGGGGGAACGGCAAGTCGATCCTGATCCGGCACCGACTGGGCTATCGCACCATGTACAACCACCTCTCCCGGTTCGCCAGGCGAATCCGCAAGGGGGCTCGCGTTCGACAGAAACAGGTCATCGGCTACGTGGGCTCGACCGGTCTCGCTACGGGATCCCATCTCGATTACCGCGTGATCAAAAATGGTCGGTTCGTCAATCCCCTCACGCAGAAGTTCATCCCGGGAGACCCGATCCCCAAGTCCCAGCGGGCCAGGTTCCGCCGTCTGCACGACCAGCTCGTCAAGCAGCTCCAATCCACCTCCACCCCGGCGACCGCCCGCAGCCAGCCCCGACATCCTGAAGCCGACAGCTGAATGGCCTCCGAGCAGCCAGGTTGACCGAGAAATAGGCTTTTACTAGTCCAGAACACGTCCTCTCATGTCAGGTCAAAGTCACCCCAGTCACTCACGCCTAAGGCAACCAGGTAATACTGCTTCCCACTGACCTTGGCGAGTATTTTCCGTTTGGCCTGTATGGTGTAGGCAACCTTGGCGCCGACTCCGGGTATGTTACTAAACGCCTTGAGCTTCGCTTCGAAGTCCGCGTCGAAATCCTTTTCAGACTCAAAAGTGACGTGGAATTCCTTGGCCAGCAAGATGGAATCAACGATGTTGTTGTCCTCGATTGCCCCGCTTCGATCGACCTTCCGGTCGTCGCCGTCGACATATTGGTACAGCCTAGCGAAATAACCGAGAGGAATATACTCGAACTGCGTGTTCATGCCGAATGCCAACGTGACGTGGCGCATGAGCGAATAGTCCATGTCGAGACCAAAGTTTGCCGGCAGGCTTGGAAACGGGCTGACCCCGGCACCAAAAGTTTCTTTCCGTTTTATGACAACCGATTGTTGGACCGGAGCAAGCTTCTGCGAGAGCACGATACGGTCACCAGCGGCAAGGTCGAGATGTTTTCTATTCCTTTCGATGGCGTCGTGGACAATCCCTGGCTTGGACATGTGCAGTGGGACAGGGTAATGCTGCCCTAAGCCAAAGAGACCTTCGCGCAACTCCTGGACGACCGATCCCAATAGACTGCGTCCGCCTCCTTCGCTATCGGCTTCGTGGAGGACTTTGAGAAAATACAGCTTCCCGAACCGGGGAACAGCCTTTCGCGAGAAATAATAATCTTGTGCGGGCATACGTGTCCTCCTTCTCCGTTTTAAGGGCTCCGGGGCCTCCACGATTACGGTCTCAGGATGATTTCACACCCGACAGTTGTCCCTTTCAATAGATGCAACATATCTTTTCAGTTCCAGCGACCCTTGGGCACAGTCACCCATCCTCCGAAGGCCTCGCGGGCTTCTCGGTGAAAAGCCTCCGCGTTCCCCTCATATCGTGGAGAAAAGTGGAAAAGAGCGAGGCGCCGGACGGCCGCCTCCCGGGCAATCAGCCCTGCCTGTCTGGCAGTGAGATGACACCGCTGTGTCGCCAGTGATTCATCCCGATCCAGGTAGGCGGCCTCACAGTAGAGAACGTCGGCACCATTGGCCAAAGCCACGATGCGTGCGACATTCTCAGGACAGTAGAGTGCATCGGTCACGTAGGCGAGCTTCTGGCCCGGGGTGACCTTGATGTGAAAAGGTCTTCGTCCGCCCTCCTGGCCACCGCACATCTATCCGGGTATCGTCGGCGGTCCCTGCCCGAATCTGTGCCTTGAGGTCGGCAAGCCAGGGCCCCACAGGTAACTGCAGACGTGCGAGGCGCTCCTTATCAATATTAATATGGAAAGGCTCTTCCACACCAAAAGCGAGACAGGGGACCTGATGATCGAGGTGCGATGCCCGGACGTGGAAGCCAGGTTCTACGAAAAGGTCACCCGTAAACGGACGCGGCGGCATCTCGCGCCGCTGGAACGCCTCTGCGCAGGCAAAGTGCGCTCCCCGCATGGTGTCGAGATCGACCTCGACGACCTCAACGCAAAGGGGATAGCCCTGGACCAAGTTCCAGGTGTAGCCCCTCAGTTTCCCATCCACGTTGTCAATGATGCCCGGAGGCCCATAGAGGTTAAGGGTGCGGTCCCGGCCGAGGACTGTCCGGAGGAGATGATCAAAACCGACAAAGTGGTCCAGGTGGGTATGGGACACGAAGACATCGCTCACGCGGAGGAGTTCGCCCGCTGGCAGGCAGGTGAGAGAACCCAAATCAAAAAGGAGAGCGCGCCGCGCCCAGCGAATCCGAACGTACAGGGCCGGATCCCCCCACGGGCCGTTGACCAATTGCATCTGAAAGGTGGGTTTCATGCAACTACCTAGCGGTCAGCAATCACGCGATTTCGGATTGGCAATTTCGAATTTCGGATTGAAAGGCAGGTGCATACTTGCAACATCCGAAATGCTGGGCGCTGACCGGTGATAGCCTTTTTTTCGGACGTCGGTCGTCGGCGAACGGTCATCGGCTGATGCAGCACTAACTGGGCCAGCCGACGTATTGGCCATCCTCCCAGAGTGCGACCATCTGCTCCACAATGGCCAGGCGATCCTCAAAGCGGTCGCTCTGGGAGAGACCCTGGTCATGGGGCCAGACGTCCTCTAGGAAGGGACGGGCAGTTTCGGGAATCGCGTAGTAGGCTTCCCGAAGTTGCACGACTGTCTGGTGATTGATTTCTTGCAGATTGGAGGCGGGCACGATGAGGGGTTGTGGGTTGTC
>JAAXQN010000084.1 GCA_012974305.1 Candidatus Methylomirabilis sp.
CGACCTATCTTTTTGGCAGGAATCTGCCCTTTCTTGACGCGGTTGTAGATCGCGATTCGGCTGACCCCGAGGAGCTTTGCCAGTTCAGGAATAGTGATGCATTTCTCTATGGTCATGGTCCTGAGATCTCTATCACAATGTTAATCTAACGTAAGCATATTAACATATGTTAACTGATGATGCAAGGATTAACATAGGTTAACTAGACATGCTCGTGTTAACATAAAAAACCCTTATTCTGTTGATAGTTAGAAAGTATCATAGCAGACAGGACCAGCCGATCCGTCATTCCCAGCCCCCCATCCCTGGGAGTTCATTCAGGATTCTTCTGGTCTTCGGTGGAGACATTTCCCAGCCCACAACCCCATCCTACCGTCCCCGTTTCCCTTCCATCTCCCGCCGTACCACCTTGATCTCGTCTAGAATTTCCTCGTTGGTCAACAGGCCCTTCTCTCCTGATTTTCATTTTGTGCACGTGAGTGCAAGGTTCCAAAACCGTCAAGCTTGCCGCTTGAAACGGCTTGTTAGTCGGCGTTCTCATTGCTGGAGCAAACCCTCCTCAGTAAGACGCTTCTTGATCTCTGCATTTATGGCAGGCTGGAGCCGCCGGTGCAAAGCCACTCCAAGCTGTATGCTTTCCTTTGTAATCGCAGGCATTACGGATATCATCTTCTTGCCTAGAGGGGTTCGATTGAAAGCGATGATCCCTCGAATGTCTTGTACTGTGAAATATTTCGCATATATACGGACCGTTTCCTCAATCAAGTCCCCTTGGCTATCCCTGAAAAATGAAGCTATCACTTCGTTGACGATCTCGAACGCTCTCGGGGGAACATTAGGATTGGCCTTTTGAAGCTGGATACTCACCTGCTGGGAAAGACCCGATGCCATCTGCATACCAAGTTTCGAAGCTCCCGTGAGTTCCATCAACTCAAGGACGGCTGCGCGGAAATCTACTGGCACCTCGGATACAGCTGACGTTGGGCTTGCGATGAACGCAATCAACAAACACGTTACTAAAGAGGTCCTACACATGATCCTGTCCTCCTTTCCATCCGAATCGAGGTGTATAATCGGAGCAAGATGAGCAGTAATGCAAGCCACCATCCACGCCATCGGAGAATCATGGAGTACCTAATGGGTTAGAACCTCCTAAGGGACGCTCCAGGTGATCTTTCCGGTGTTTTCGAAGCTGTTTACTCTTCGCCCTTAAACATTTTCATGCGCTCACTTGTCGCAGGGTGAGATGCGAGATAGTTGTGCGTTTCACTATTGTATCCACTCTCTTTCTCCAATCGTGACAAGATATCAGCGAAATGCTTGCGCGGAATGTCGTGTGTCCGCAAGTACTGCAGAGCGAACTGGTCGGCTTCCATTTCAAAGCCCCGAGAGTATTTGGCTTGTACGAGCATCGTCGGCAGGGTTGCAGAAAGGGCTGTGATGGACGTGATGTCACCGGTAACGCTCGCAATGGCCAATGCTACAACCGAGTTCTGCAGCAGGCTTCGAAGTGCATGGCGATGGATGATGTGCCCGATTTCGTGAGCAAGGATTGCTTTGAGTTCATTTTGATGCTTCGCGAGTAAGACCAGGTCATCGGTGACTACGATGATACCAGAAGGAAGAGCGAATGCATTTGGTCCAACGCGATCACTCTTACGAAATTCTAGCCGGAAGTTATAGTCGTCAGGTAACCCCTGCGTCATGTTGTCAAACACCACACTCAGCTGACGCTGCCGGTTTTCTTCCATGTCTGACGGAGATAAAAGCACTTGATCTAAAACCCGTAACCCTTCTCGACCAAGCGCCGCATCCGTGGATGTTGGTAAGGCATAGGCCACGCGTTTGGCGAGCGCAGGTATGCCGTATTCGACAAGTCCCCATATACCAATGACTGTAACAATGAGTATGAGGAGTACATATCCAAGCCTGCTTTCCAGTTTATGCAGAAACGCTTGCCATCGGCCACTTCTCTGGAGTCCTAACATCCTGTCAATTGTATCGTTATCCAGTGTTTCACACTTCGCGCCCCCGGGTAGGTAGATGCTGCGGGGAGTATTCCCCACTCGGGATGAGATACGTATGTCTGATAATGCATAGGTCGGATAGTTCTCTAACCCTATAATCCGCAGCCGACCTGAGGGGTCGAAATGGAGCCGCACCTCCTTTCTTTGCGAGGTCTTACCGTCGTAGAAGCTTGCTGTAACCTCCATCATATCCCCATATCGAAGTCAAAGAAGTCGAGAATCTCCTCGCCAGCCGCACCCACCTTTTCTTGCTCAGCCGCAATAAAGGCATCCAGGTCGTCTGCTGGCAACAACTGTAAATTGTCAAGCCGGTAACGCGCCATCCGGATGCTCGCCCACGGAATCAAGAGTCCCAAGGAAAGCAGTATAGCTACGGCATTTGAAAGGTACAGCCATAGCATCTGGGAAAACCGCAAGGTACTCTTAAAACGATTCTTGCCAAGTGAAGTGTTAGACCAGACAACGTTTATAGTTTCGGTTTTCACGTATGAGATCACTAGTAAAACCACCAAACCAAATGCCAGAAGAGCAATGATCATTGGCGCCAGGCCAGGGCCTTGTTGGGCAGGCGTGGGCGGCAAGAAGAAGCTAAACAATGGCAAAAACACTTGCAGGGCAACTACTCCGCCAAGGCCAACAAGTCCGGCCACAAAGTAGATGAAATAGAAACTGTTAACTGGCGCCAAAAACACGAAGCGCGTTTTTCCGTACGAACTGTGGTCCATTGCAAACTTGCTACGCGAGTGAGCGAAAAAAGGATAAGCAAGGCCGAAGGTTACACCAACGAAAATGGCCTTTAAAATGAAGACTCCTGCAGCTTCGCCATAGCTGGCCGTGAAATCAAACCGAATGTTGCGGTAGGAAGAGTTCCTTGTCTTGAAAGTAAGTGCTCTAACGACCACCCAAGGGAATATACCGAAGAAGAGTAACCCAAAGAGCGGTTCCGTGGCCGGTAGGAAATTCGTAGTAAGGGTGTAAACGACGAAAACCCCGACAACAATCAAGCGACCTTTTAAGATCTTTATCGGGTCTGCGAGATACTCAAAAGGCGCGTTCTGCAGCAGCGTGTTTCCATAAAAATATCGCTTCTTGCGCACTTTCGCCCAGGCTGAATAGATCCCTAGCGTTAAAATAGTGAGAGAAACATTCACTATCCAGATCTTAAAGTACTCTCCGACCTTTCCAGTAAACTCAAAGGGGACGGTAACGAGATCGTGTGGGATCGCAGCGGCTTCCTCGGCGCGCACAAAACCCTCAGGTGTCCACACCATCCCCTTGGGCGTTCCGCAGGCACTACACTTGACCTTAGAATCTCTATTTGAGACGCCGCAGGCACATTCCCAAGTCAATGCCGCCTCCTTCGCTTATTGCGTACTAAAAATGAAAGCGCCCTCCCAGGCCATACTCCGCCCGAGAAGGCGTCTGAATGTTGGGTGCGCCTTCGATTGTGCGGAGGTGGGCTATGTCCTATGCCTACCCCGGTTCCGTGCATGTAACTCATGACGAGGCCGAGCAGGAACAGAACATGGAGTGGCTGTTTCCTGACTTCCCAGGCATGGCGCTATCGCGATTTTCCGATCGGGCCTTTACCCCGTATGATGATCTTGGCCTCCAGCGGCTCCAGTCGGACCACGGGGTGGATGCCCTCAGTGCGCAGCGCTTCGTTGATGGTGCCGCGACGGGTGCTAAAGATCGCCCGAGTCGTGCCTCCCTCCATGCGATCGTCTAAGATTACTTCCTCAACCACCGACCGTCCGAAATTGACAGCTGTAAGCTGGAAGCGAGCCGACTCGCCATGCGGAAGTTCGTTGACGAGCAGTAGAAGTCCCGGATTTATGACCCGAGGTACGGCGACTAGGCGGGCCTGCGCGATGGCTAGTGCTTTGCGAATGGCCAGCATTTCCTTCAAGCGGGACGCAAAGGATCTGGGGTTCTCGAGCTGATCAGGCAATGGGCCGTAGAGGGCAACCGCACGAGGTAGACCAGATGACGATTCGGTGGATGTAGGGGCGACGCCAGTGAGGTCGTAAGCGCCGCGGTTGAGCCACCGGCAGTCGTTGTCGGCCAAAAGATCCAGAACAGCCTCTCGGGGGACGGGAAGCGCCCCGACGAGGTCCCAGGCCGACAGGGCAAACGCGCCGGGTTGCAGGGCGTTGTAGGCGGCGGCAACCAGGTGGGCATTGCGAATCTGATCGATCTGTTCTGGCGTTATAGTGGTGAGGTCCTCAACGCCGATGGTCGCCGCAACGAGTCCCGCGAACGTAGAGCAGACACCGGGACTCATGGCAAAGCTCGCATTATACGGTGCATGGTCGCCCGTGGCCGCTCTGATGGGTCGCCGGTGCACCTGAGCGAACAGCGTCCTGCCCTCCACCCGTTTGCCTTCGTACACGAAGAGCTTGTCGCCATGCATCCGCAGGTGCGTGATCTCGAGCATGAGCTCGTCGTGATTCTGCAGGGCGTGCACCAGGCGCATCGGCCGAACACCGTACGCAAGCATTTCGCGCAGCATTAGCCGGAGGGGGCCGGCATCACCCGTGACGATCGCATAAAAATAGCCGGGACGGGTCGTGAAGTCGTAACTCAGATCGGATCCGGACAGCATGGCTTCCTTGAGCGTGTCGAGGTCAACGTTTTGTTCCTGGAAGCTGAACCCGCCGAATTTGCGAATCATCATTGCGACTGTACTCGTAGCGTGATTGGAGAGCGGATGCCCGCTGAGCCAGCCCTTTTGATCATCCGGGCCAGGGCCTATGCCGAGGAACATGGTGGCATCGAGCCGAAGACCCTGCGCGCCTAGCACCTTAAGCGAATGCAGCATGTCGGCGGTCAGCAGGCGCTGGGCGGCAAAAGTCGGATCCAGCCAGTTGAGCGACGGCTGACCCCTCTTGAACAAATGTAGATAGACCCAACGGCGCTTTGTGCCGTCCACGCCAGTGACTACGGCCGTGGCACTCCAGTTGCTCTCCTTGATCCCGGGCCGGGCAAAGATCACTGCGTCGAGTGGTCCAACGATGTAGCCCCTTTCCTCCAAGGTTTGAACGGTCTCCAGCGATAGGCCGACGCTCTCTTTCCCCTCGGGTACCGCCGGAAGCAATGACCAGTCTTTTGGCCGGACCTCGACCATGGAGTAGATCCCTGGAAAACCCGGGACATTCCGTTCGGCCAGGCGGAAGTCCGGCCCCTTGCCGGTGTGACCGGGTACTAAATCGCCAATGAGTGCAATTCCGTGAGCGCCTGCGGTCCGAACAAATCTCTGATATTGCGCCTGCGTTCCAAAATCGGGATCGATGGTCAGTTCGATCCGGTCGAAATGACCGTCGATGGTAGGGTAGTACTGTTTGCCGACAATACTGCCCGAACGCTTCATCGGTCCGGTGTGTATGGCGTCAATACCGACCGCCTCGATCGTCTGGAGCAGTGCCGGATCGCTCAGAGTCTGCAGGACGCTGTCGCCGCGCCTTCCAATGATTGCTGCAGGATAAACAGACAGCCACGCTGAGCTGAGGCTCAGGAAATCCTCGGGGCGAGCGAGGCCGTATGGATGATGCCACTGTGCCCCCTGGCGTGAAAATGCCTGCTCTAACGCTGGCGCCTGAAGCAGCACGGAACGCTGCTTGAGGTATTCTATATAATCGTCCGAACCTGCTCCCAGCGGCGAAAGTAGAACCACCGAGAGCGCGCAGACGGCTACTACGAGCACCACCCCAACAGGGGATGAAGTCTTGGCGAACATTCTTTACCTCCCTTGCTAGCGTGTTACGAACAGAGGTGGGAATTTCGCTCTACATGTCGTTTAGTCCTTATGCCCTTCTTAAAGAATAAAGCGTCATCCGGTCTTTGCCCGGGAAGGCATCTGAGTGAACGGGGTTCGTTAAGGCCACGTATTGGGTTGGCTCACTTCACGGTCTGGGATCGCCGACTCTTCGATTGCGGCTGTATCCTCCTCAACTGGGATTGTGTCGTCCTCGATTGGGACCATCTCTTCCTGAGCCATAGCAGGCCTAATCCCTATTTCGTCTTGCGGGCTCTCGCCCGCGAGTAATTGCACCACCCCCGCGGCCAGCTCGTCACAAGCACGCCATTCCGGGAACGAGGGAATGTAGAAGGGAATGATACAGATAATGCCGGCTGCCGACCTTCCAGTAGCCTCTGCCTGCACTTCCCCCGCTTCACGAGCGTGCATCAAGTCCACGACCTTGGCGTGCATCGAGGCCCAGGTATCCCACCCTGCGATGAATACTGGCGGTGGGGGGTAGGTCCCTGGGTCCGGTCCAGCAAAGACCGTGTTGCCCTTCCCTTCTTCGACGAACACAGTAATTAAATACCGAAGACCCAGGGGAGCGATCCGCGCTTGAAACCCTGGGTCACGCGCCATGTGCTCCCACGACAGAATGACCGGCGGGCTGTCTTCTGGGGTCAGATTAGGAAATGCGATCTCTAGAAACTTGTCCGGCGGGATGACTCGTACCGTGGGATGGTGTTCCTCAAGTACTTCTTCGATGCACTCGAGCACTTCTTCTGCCATGTCGGCTGAGTACTCCGCCGGGACATCCGCTGTCTCGGATATCTGGGATAGACTCTCTGTCTCGTAGGCGATGACGGTGATCGCGTCTTCTGTTGTGAGGGTAGTGGGGGCTAGCCGGCTCGTATGCATCCAGCCCGTGGTGCTGCAGCCAGCTATAAGGACAGCCAGAGAGAAGAGGCCAACCTTGAGCTTGCCACGGAGGTGGGGCTGGAGCTTGCACCCGAAAATAAAAACGCCCTCCGGGCTAGGCTCCGCCCGTGAAGGCGTCTGGAATTGCTGATACACCAACAATTGTGCCTGAGGTGGGCTGTGAACTATGCCTGCCCCGGTTCCAATTGATATTACCTCGAGGAGCTTACCGCCCCGTCGTCGACCATCCACGCGACAACACGAGGGGTCGCCGAAATGCTGATATGATGGGGATCATGAGTTTCTAGGATGCACGTCATGATACTAAGGGTGTTTGCCCCAAGTCAAGCCAACGTATTCACCTTTTGTGTGCATTGCGTGCATCCGGGGTGCACGTATGATGAATTAGATATGAATATAAGAATTGACATTTTATATTTTATGCATAGAATGTGCATTGGAGGTGCACGAAAATGCGTCAAAGCATAAAAAAATCTATAAAGACTCTCGGATCCCAGGCAGCGAAGTTCGTCACTACCCTTCATGAACGCAACCAAACCCTCTTCGGCGTTGCGGATGTTAAGACTATTACTGGGCTAACCGATACTTCCGCCAGGAGCTTTGTTCGGACGCTGGTGGAAAGAGGTTTGGTAACTCGGCTTAAACCAGGGCTTTTCATTCTGGTTCCATTCGAGATGGGAAAGGACAAGGAGTTTGCGGGGGACCCCTACCTTGTGGCCAGTGTCCTGGCAGGCGGGAAGAGTTACTACCTATCTCACGGTACGGCCATGGAGATTCACCAGATGGTTACCCAGCCGCAGCTTGTGGTCTATGTGAGTACTTCTGAGCGCTTACAGTCCCGATTGATCATGGGGACAGAGTTTCGGTTCATCACTTGCAAAAAGAAATCCTTCTTTGGAATCATCGACTACTGGGCAACGAAACAGAAAACAGTAAAGGTGAGTGATATTGAGCGTACCGTTATCGATGGCCTCAGGCAACCTGAATACTGTGGTGGACTGACCGAAGTCGCCAAAGGGCTTTGGATGCAGCGGGAGAGTGTCAGTCCAGAACGCCTGATGCGGTACTCGATCCGCCTCAACGTGGGCGCGGTCATGCGGCGGCTTGGGTTCTTGCTAGAGCTGTATGAAATGGGAACGGACAAAATCATTGGGGCACTTAGGGAGCGTCTCACAAACAGCTACGTTCTCCTCGACCCAGTCTTGCCTGGTCAAGGAAAGTACCTTCACCGTTGGCGACTTCGGCTAAACGTGGAACCCGATGAACTCCGTTCGTTAGTGAGGACTTAATTCCATGATCCCCCAACGTAATCTCTCCCGGTTGTCGAACCGCCTGGTACTGGAGGGCGGTCGACGAATCCCGGAAAGGGTATTAGAGAGAGACTACTGCCTGTCTTGGTTCCTCGTGGGTCTCTCACGAAGCCGTCTCAGGGATCGACTCTTCTTCAAGGGGGGTACGGCCCTCAAAAAGTGCTACTTTGCCGACTACCGCTTCTCCGGGGATCTGGATTTCACCTTGGAAGAGGAGGTGGGATTCGAAACTATCCGGGCGGAATTAGAGGTGGTATTTGCGGAGGCCTATCGGGCGTCTGGCGTAGTCCTTCGCTATGCCCGCGCTGACCGGCAACCCCATGCCAATAGCTATACGTTCTACCTAGGGTATGAGGGACCACTGCCAGGTGAGACCGGGAGGGAGGTTAAAACAGATATCACCATTCGTGAAGAAGTAATCTTTCCCATTGAAGAAGGACCTCTGCTGCGCAGCTACGAGGAATATGAGGATGTCCCGGAAGACACCATTATCAAGGTCTATTCACTTCGTGAGATTGCGGCAGAGAAGGCCATCGCCCTTATCGACCGAGCCAGGAATGAACCTCGCGATCTCTATGATCTTTGGTATTTGAGTGACCATCGTCACATAGACCTCACCGAACTAACCAGCGCCATGGCCCGCAAGCTGGCGTTTCGGGGTCAGAGTCTTGAATCGCTGCGCGGAGAACTAGCAAGGAAAGAGGCGCGGCTTCGAGCGTTGTGGAGTCAGCGGCTGGGCGGGCAGATGGTTACACTGCCGGAATTTGACGGGGTATTTAGGGCTGTTCGGAGAATGTATCGTCGAGCCCGCTTAAGTTAGATCAAAATGAATGTCGGATTCAGGAAGAGGGTAACTTGGAGAGAAAAGGAAGGATTTAATGGGGGCTCCCCTAATGGGTCAGAGGCCCGCCCCCGGAGGCCCAAAGGAAAGGAGAGAGGCTATGGGAACTCGCCTTCCTTATCCCGAACAAACAGCAAAATGTGTGCCAAATACAGCACGTCCGTAACTCATTGATTTTATGGGACAAACGGTGGTTGCAAATGGACCTAGCCTTCGTGGTATGGCAAAATGCCCCGGTACTTTACGACAATTGTTCATGTGTAGCGCCGGGCAGCCGGCAGTTCTCGGCAGCTGGATCCCCACTGGATGAATATATTAGATTTTTAATTGGCAAGAGATTTGTGTACTGTATCCGGTATATCCATCCCTCCTAGGAGCCAATTGTGAATGCCCATTCCATCGCTGCCGATCTGCAGGCTCTCGTCCAGGGAGATGCGCGGTTCGACGAGGTGACCCGGGTTCTCTACAGCACCGGCGCCTGCATGTACCGGGTCAAACCACTCGGCGTGGTGTTTCCAAAGAGTCGGGAGGACACGATCGCGACCGTGCGCTACGCTGCTGATCGGGGCATTCCTGTGATCCCGCGGGGGGGCGGCTCTAGCCGGTGCGGTCAGGAGTTGGGGACGGGTGTTGTCTTGGATTTTACCCGGTACATGCACCAGATCCTCGATATCAATCCCCACGAAGGCTGGGTTCGGGTCGAGCCCGGCTGCACGCTGACGTCTCTCACGAAGGCACTCAAACAGCACAATAAGTATTTTCCGCCTGACCCCTCGAGCGCCGATGTCTGTGCCTTGGGGGGAATGTTGGCCACCAATTCCAAAGGGGCGCATTCGGTCAAATACGGGACGACCAGGGATTACTTAAAATCACTCGAGGTAGTTCTGGCCAGTGGCGACGTCATCCGGACCGAGCCGGTGGATCGGAATGGTTCCAGACTTCAGGCCCTGCTCCAGGACCAGGTCCAGGGCCCGATCTATCGGGGGCTCCTGGATATTCTGGCGCGGTTCGGCGGACAGTTAAAGGAGAAGGCCCCGGAGGTGACCAACAACAACTGCGGGTACAACCTCTGGCGTCTTGCCCAGGACGGCACCGTGGACCTGGGCCAGCTCTTCACGGGATCCGAGGGAACACTGGGGATCTTTACCGAGGCGACGTTCCGGATCCTGGATCATCACCGCCACCGGACCATCGCCCTGCTCAGCTTTGACTCGCTGGAGAAAATGGGGGAGGCGGTGGCGATCCTCCGGGAGCTTCAACCGAGCATGATCGAGATTCTGGAGCGACAGATCCTTGATCTCAGTCGGCGGCATGATCCCGGGCTTCACCCGTTTCTCCCGGAAGGGGTAGAGGCGGTCCTGATTCTCGAGCACGAAGGAGAGCGCCCGGAGGAGGTCGAGACTCGGATGGTCGCCACCCGAAGACAACTGGTGGATGAGCATCGTCTCGCCACCGGGATGCTCCTGGCGACGTCGGCGCAGGATCAGGCCAAGATCATCGCGATTCGCAATGTCGCCTCGTCGGTGATCACTCACATAAAGGGCCGCCGCAAACCTCTCATATTCATCGAGGATGCTGCCGTCCATCCCACACGTCTGCCCGCTTTCATAGGAAGGATGCGACAGCTCTTAGAGAGGTATGGAGTGGCGGCCGGTGTATACGGACATGCCGGGGACGGCAATCTCCACATCCTGCCACTACTTGATCCGAGGGACCAGAAGGACATTGAGATGATCAAAGTCATTGCCGAGGAGGCCCACGAGATCGTCTGGGATCTCAAGGGAACGATCAGCGCGGAACATGGCGATGGGCTGT
Source organism: Candidatus Methylomirabilis sp. (assembly GCA_012974305.1). Lineage (GTDB taxonomy): Bacteria > Methylomirabilota > Methylomirabilia > Methylomirabilales > CSP1-5 > CSP1-5. The sequence continues at coordinate 10,672 of JAAXQN010000084.1, forward strand.
CCCGGACCGGTTACATCGAGAGGCAGTACGGGGGGCTCGAGAAGGCGTTTCGAGAGGTCAAAGCACTGCTCGATCCGAAAGGCATCCTCAACCCAGACAAAATCGTGAGCGATAACCCGCCGCCAGTGAACGAGCAGCTCCGGTACGGGCCGGCCTACCGAACGATTGCCGTGGTCACGCAGCACCGATTTCAAGAGGAGGGGAGTTTTACAGCGGCTGTCGAACGATGCATCGGAGTCGGGAACTGCCGGAAGATGCAGGGGACCATGTGTCCGTCGTACATGGTGACGCGCGAGGAGGAGCACTCCACGCGCGGCCGGGCCAATCTCCTCCGAGCTGCCCTATCCGGAGAGCTTCCCCCCGAGAGCTTGAGTGGGCCAGAGCTTTACGGGGCGTTAGACCTGTGCCTCGAGTGTAAGGCCTGTAAGAAAGAGTGCCCCACGAGCGTTGACATGGCCAAGCTCAAGGCAGAGTTCCTCGCACGGTACTACGAGAAGAACGGCACCCCCTTTCGGGCGCGGCTCTTCGGACATGCGGCAGACGTGGGCCGGTGGGGAAGCCGATTGGCTCCATTGTCGAACTGGGCCGCAGCGATCCCGGGGACGCGATGGCTGCTCGATAGCCTCGTCGGAATCGACAGGCGACGCCCACTCCCCCCCTTTGCCCCTCTGAGTTTTATCCGATGGTTCCGCTGGCGGGGGGAGCCGCCGCCAGGCTCGAAGGGACCGGTGGCCCTCTTCCCAGACACCTTCATGAATTATTACTACCCCGAGGTCGGAATGGCGGCGACCAAGCTCTTGGAGGAGTTGGGATATCAAGTCATCCTGGCGGACGTCGGCTGCTGCGGACGGACCTTGATCTCCAAGGGGCTGCTTAGCGAAGCGGCCGATCGCGCCAGGAGCACTGTTGATCGGTTGTATCGCTACGTGGAGACCGGCGTTCCCATCGTGGGGTGTGAGCCGAGTTGTCTGTTGACGTTTCGGGATGAACACCTCGACCTGATTAGTTCCCCCGAGGCGGAGGCAGTGGCGCAGCACAGCTTTCTCATCGAGGAGTTCCTCATCGAGCGCCACCGTCGGGGTGAGCTTCAGACAGCTTTTCGGAAAACGGAACGGCGCGTTCTCTTCCACGGCCACTGCCATCAAAAGGCTGCGGTCGGGACCCGCCCGACAGTTGACGCCCTGCGCCTGATCCCTGGTCTCGCCGTCGAGGAGATCGATGCGGGCTGTTGCGGGATGGCCGGCTCTTTCGGTTTCGAGAAAGAGCATTACGAACTCTCGGTCGCCATTGGCCGACAACGCCTGTTTCCGGCGATCGAGGAGACAGAGGCTCGTGTCGAGATCATAGCTTCGGGGGTCTCGTGCCGACAGCAGATCCTCCACGGGACCGGGCGGGTCGCGAGGCACCCGGTGGAACTATTCTGTGAGGTTCTTGACAATATGGATCGGTGACCGTTCAGAGCGATAGTTCCGGGTTGAGGAGGGAACCGGATATGAGCCAGGAACTTGTTCGGGAGACCAAAGGTGGCATTGCCACGATCACCATCAACCGACCGGAGCAGCGGAACGCCATGACCTACGACATGTGGCAGCGCCTTGCCAGATATATGGCAGAGCTAGACCCTGACCCCGAGGTGCGGGTGGTGATCCTTCGGGGGGCAGGGACACAGGCCTTCTCAGCCGGGGCTGACATCGCCGAGTTCGAAGAGCAACGCAGAAACTCCACGCTGGCGAAAAAGTATCACGCCGCGGTCGATGATGCCTTGGAATCCATCACCCATCTCCCCAAACCGACGATCGCCATGGTTGCCGGGTTTTGTGTGGGGGGCGGGCTCGAGATCGTAACCGCCACCGATCTCAGGATTGCCGCTGACAACAGCCGGTTCGGGATACCACCGGCCAAGCTGGGGATATTCATGCCGTACCGCGAAATGTCTCAGCTGGTCCGGCTCGTAGGATCCGGTCAAGCCATGGACATGCTTCTCACGGCGAGGCTGGTCGGGGCTGAAGAAGCGCTTCGGATCGGCCTGGTCTCGCGCCTCGTCCCGGTGGCCGAGATCGAACAGTACACCTATGAGGTGGCGGCTGAAATCGCCGGCTACGCGCCGCTGAGCCATCGCTGGCACAAGCAAGTTTTGGAAATGGTCCTCAGTAACCCCGGCCTCGACGGTCTCACCGCAGAACAGGCAGACCTCCCGTTTGCCTGCTTTGACACGGAGGACTTCCAGGAAGGGCGCCGGGCCTTTATGGAAAAACGCAAGCCAGAGTTTAAAGGACGATGAACCGCGAGCAAGGAGAGGGAAGTCGCATGACGTCGCGCACCCCGCTGGAAGGGGTCGTGGTCCTCGATGTGACCCAGGTGATGGCGGGACCGTTCTGCACCCTGCTCCTGGCCGACATGGGAGCCGATGTCGTCAAAATCGAAAAACCCCAGGGAGGGGATGATTCTCGGACCATGGGTCCCCCCTTTATTCATGGGGAGTCTGCTGCCTTCCTTGCCGTCAACCGGAACAAGCAGAGTGTCGCCCTTAATCTCAAATCGGAGGAGGGTCGCGAGCTCTTTCGATTGCTCGCCAGACGGAGCGATATCCTGGTGGAAAATTTCCGCCCGGGCACAATGGAGGATTTGGATCTCCATTATGAGGCCATTCAAAAAATCAATCCTACCATAATCTACTGCTCTGTCTCCGGATTCGGCCAGACCGGCCCCTACCGGAGCCGTGGTGGGTTTGATCTGGTTGCCCAAGGGATGAGTGGTCTCATCAGTGTGACCGGACATCCCGGCGGGCCCCCGACGAAGGTCGGAGTACCCATCTCTGATCTCAACGCGGGGATCTATGCCGCCTATGGTATCTTGGCGGCTTACATCCATCGCCTAAAGACCGGGGAAGGGCAGCACGTCGACACCTCCCTGCTTGAGGGGGCCGTGGCGTACACGTTCTGGGAGTCTTCCATCTACTTCGCCACTGGAGAGGTACCCCAGCCCCTGGGATCTGCCCACCGGCTCAACGCGCCGTACCAGGTCTTCGATACCAAGGATGGAGCCATCAGCCTCGGTGCGGCGAATCAGTCCACCTGGGAGAAGCTCTGCGGGGTCCTCGGACGGCAGGATTTGCTCAACCACCCACACTTTCTCACGAATGCCGATCGGGTCCGGAATCACCAGGAACTCGGTGCTCTTCTCCAACCGATCCTTCGCCAGCGGACGACGGCAGAGTGGCTCTCCCTTTTGGAGGATGCCAGGGTGCCGGCCGGCCCGATCTACAATGTGGCCCAGGTATATGAGGACCCTCAAGTCCGGGACAGGGGCATGCTCGTGGAGCTGGAACATCCGGTGGCTGGGAAGATCAAGAACATCGGCATCCCGGTAAAGCTTTCCCTCACCCCCGGAATTATCCGTCATCCCGCCCCCACTCTGGGCCAACACACGGACGAGGTCTTGCTCTGGATTGGCCTGGATCGATCGGAGATCGCCCGCCTGCGTGAGTCCCGCGTCGTTGCCTAGTGACTGACGATAGGCGATCTTTCAGGAGGAAAGATTCGGGTAATGCATCGCCTTCTACTTCTTATGACCACAGCAACGTACCGGGCCAGTGCGTTTATCGAGGCAGCACGGCGGCTCGATGTGCCGGTCGTGGTCGGATCCGACCGCGAGCAGGCCTTGGCAGCGGCGAGTCCCGCTGGGCACCTCACGCTCGACTTCTTGGTGCCGGAGAAGGCCACGGGTGCCATCGTCGAGTTTGCCAAACACTATCCGATCCGGGCGGTGGTCTCTGCCGATGACGACGGAGCGATCCTGGCGGCCATGGCGGCGGCAGTGCTGGGACTACCGCACAATGCTGTAGACGCGGTCGTCGCCGCCCGGAACAAGCACCGCATGCGTGAGGTCCTGGCAGCGGCCGGCGTCCCTTCGCCCCGTTCCGAACTCGTTTCCATCGATGAGGAGCCGCATGATGTGGCCCGCCGCGTGGTCTTCCCTTGCGTGGTCAAGCCCCTCTTTCTCTCTGCCAGCCGCGGTGTCATTCGCGCCGACGATCCGGCCCAGTTCGCCGGTGCCATCCGGCGGCTCACTGCCATCTTACGCCGGCCGGAAGTCGCCGCAGAGGGAGGTCCTTTAGCGCAGCAGGTATTGGTCGAGACCTTTATCCCCGGTATTGAGGTGGCGCTCGAGGGACTCCTCGAAGAAGGCAAGTTGAGGGTATTGGCCCTCTTCGACAAGCCTGATCCCCTCGAGGGTCCCTTCTTTGAGGAGACCATTTATGTCACACCGTCCCGCCTCCCGGCTCCATTGCAGCAGGCCATTGTCGCGTGCACGGAAGATGCTGTGACAGCACTCGGCCTCCAGCGAGGGCCAGTGCATGCGGAGCTCAGGCTGAATGACCAGGGGCCGTGGATCCTCGAAATCGCCCCCCGCTCCATCGGAGGGCTCTGCTCCCGCGCGCTGCGGTTCGGCGAGGGCATATCCCTGGAGGAGCTGATCCTCCGAGACGCCATGGGCCTTGAGGTAGCGTCCCTCCAACGGGAAAAGCAGGCCGCCGGCGTGATGATGATCCCCATCCCGCAGGCCGGGATCCTCCGCGAGGTGCGGGGCCAGGACGAGGCCCGACATGTTCGAGGAATCGATGAGATCAGAATCACCATCCCGGTGGGGCAGGAGGTCGTTCCGTTACCGGAGGGGACGCGATACCTAGGGTTCATCTTTGCTCGTGACGAGACCCCGGACCGCGTCGAAGCGGCACTGTGGGAAGCGCATCGGCAACTTACCTTTCACATTGCACCCCCCACCGATCGCGTGGAAGGGATTGGCGGGTCCTCACGAGAATCTTCCGTTTGACAATGGTCGGCGCTAGAGGCTAGGATAGACAAGAACAGAGTTCTAGACGGCAGAGAGCCATATTACACCGGATCTGTGTCCCAGAGACCCCCGGATGTGAACCACGAGGGCGTTATGCCCTATAAGGAGGAAGCGATGCTCACGATCACCGATGCGGCGACAAAGAAGGTCCTGGCGCTGATGGAGGCCGAGGGGCAGAAGGATCTCGCGCTGCGCTTGGCGATTAGCGGACGTGGCCCTGGCGGTTTTAAGTACGAGCTCCAGTTCGTGGGGCAAGACGAGAAAGGGGCCGAGGACACCGTGATCGACGCCGGGGATATCCAGGTTATTGTCGATGCCGATAGCGCACAAGACCTCAAAGGGGTGACGGTCGATTTCGTGGATGGGATGTACGAAAGCGGGTTCAAGATCGACAATCCGAACCCCCTCTGGACCGATGCCAAGGCGCAAGCTGTCCAGGAGGTCATCGATAGTCGGATTAACCCCGGCGTGGCGGCGCATGGCGGGCAAGTCTCGCTGCTCGATGTGAAAGACGATATCGCCTACATCGCCCTGGGTGGGGGTTGCCAAGGCTGCGGGATGGCAGACGTGACCCTGAAACAAGGGATCGAGGTGATGATCAAGGAGTCGGTTCCCGAGATTCGCCAGATCATCGACACGACCGACCACGCCTCGGGTAACAACCCGTTCTACCAACCGTCCAAGGGTGGGCAATCTCCCCTCGCGTAACACCTAGCAAAGCGCTATACGAGGGCCCTCGTCCCCCCCGGGGAACGCGGGGGGAGGTGGTCTGCTTTTCCTCTCTCCTGACTATCGGAAAGAACCCCTGATGCAGACCGTGCTGATTTCCACATATGAATTGGGGCGGCAGCCTTTCGGGCTGGCCTCCCCGGCCGCCTGGCTCCGACAAGCCGGGGCCCGGGTAACCTGCCTCGACCTCGCGGTGGAGCGCCTGGACGAGGAGGCAATCCGTGCCGCTGGCCTAGTGGCGTTCTATCTCCCGATGCATACGGCGACACGCATCGCCACCCGGGTTGTCGAGCGGGTCAAAACCCTCAATCCCAATGTCCATCTCTGCTTTTACGGGCTCTACGCCTCGATGAACGAACCGTTACTGCGAAGTCTCGGCGCGGACACCGTCTTGGGAGGGGAGTTCGAGGAGGGATTGCTGAGCCTGGTAAAGCGGCTGCGAGCGAGCCCGGGGGGGGCAAGAGGGATTCCACAGGCTGAGCCCCTGGTGTCACTGACCAAACAACGCTTTTTAGTTCCGGATCGGAGTGGCCTTTCATCCTTGTCGAAGTATGCGCGGCTCGAACTCGGAGACGGGCAGAGTCGGACCGTGGGATATACGGAGGCGAGTCGGGGCTGCAAGCATTTGTGTCGCCACTGCCCGGTGGTCCCGGTCTATCAGGGGCAGTTCCGCATCGTCCAGCAGGATGTGGTGTTGGAGGACATCAGAAGGCAGGTGGCAGCGGGGGCGCAGCACATCACTTTTGGCGACGCCGACTTTTTTAACGGGGTTGGTCATGCCGGGGCACTGGTCCAGGCCCTGCACGCGGAATACCCACACCTGACTTATGACGTGACCATCAAGATTGAGCATCTCCTCAAGCATAGGGAGCACCTCGAGGCACTGAGAGACACCGGGTGTCTGTTTGTCACCAGTGCGGTCGAGTCGATCGATGACCGCGTGCTTGCGCTCCTGGACAAGGGGCATACCCGGGAGGATTTTATCCGGGTCGTCCACCTGTGCCAGGAGGTGGGGCTGATTCTGAATCCGACCTTCGTGGCGTTTACCCCGTGGATCTCGGTCGAGGGCTATCAAGATTTGTTGTCGCTACTGGCAGAGCTCGATCTTATCGATCAGGTGGCTCCCATCCAGCTCGCGATTCGCTTGCTGATTCCGGCAGGTTCACGACTGCTCGAGCTGCCGGAGGTGCGGCAGATGGTGGGGCAGTTTGACAAGGCTGCGCTGGTCTATCCCTGGCGACATCCCGATCCCGAGGTCGACCAGCTCCAGGCGGACGTCCAGGCACTCGTCCAAGCGGCTGCGGCACGCGGAGATAGTCGGCGCGAGATTTTTTCACAGGTCTGGCTGCTGGCCGAGCGGGCGTCAGAAGGCTCCTCCCGCCCTTTGCCACCCGCGGCCCAGGCGCCGCCGCGGGTAACCATCCCGTACCTCACCGAACCGTGGTATTGCTGAGCGGAGCCCACCGAGGAGCAGGTCGCTCCTTTCTAATCCCCGAGCGCTTGGCCCCCTTCCCCTCCTGTGACATTTGGGTAGTGCCCCTCCAACTCACTCCTCCTAAGCACCCCAGGGTTCCGCCAGGGGCACTGAGGGGTTGTAGGAGTGTTCCTCTCAGAGGCTCCCCTACGCCTGGGGGGTGCTCAGCGAGGCGAACGCCGAGCGCCGAATCCCGCCGTCCCGATGGGACGAGCGTCTCTTCGGGAAAGGCGTTCGGGACTAGCGGAAGTGTCGCACCAGCGCGGAATGCTAGTGAGAAATAGTTGGTGCGGCACTAGTCGGCCCCCTCGTTGGGCTGCACGGGATGCGTATATTTACCGATATGAGTGAGGACCGGTTTATGGAACCGGCGCCCCATGTCGAAGGTTCGGATATGAGCTTTCTTGGAGACGCAAACGAATTGACGAGCGAGAGTTCGCAGAGCAGGTGTGAACACCCGGGTCGATTTCCTACGCACGGGCTGTGCCCGGATTTGCTGCACCTTCATCCATCCGGTATGCACTGCATGGGGGCTCTAACCCCTCTATTTTCTTGATTGCCGCCGTTGGCATATCTCTTGCCGTTGTAAGAGGTCGGAGGTAGATTCGAAATGGTCGAGCTTGTATGGGAAGAATTGCATTCCCTCAAACGGAGGACAGGCGAGCGGCGGATGCTGATCAGAAGTGTTGTCGATCAGCTACCCGTCAGAATCCGATGGGAACTCGATGTCTTCCAAAAGCTGGCACTGCCGTCAGAGGATCTGTTCGAGCGACTCACGGACAGCCTCGCCGCATCGATCGCCCAGGCGTTCTCGGTGGAGGAGGACGAGGTGGCCATCCTCCTTTTGCGAGGTCGAATGCGTATGCTTCGGTTCGCTTACCCTCTCGCACATTACGTGGAAAGGACGAACATGTTTCCAGTGACCACCACAAGCATTGCCGGTGAAGTCCTTCAGGCTGGGAGGGGGAGGATCGACAACGAGGTCCCCCATATCGAACACCTAGATGTCTACGAGCAGATTCGCGTGAAGGAAAACAGGCCGTTGGAGATCCAGAAGATGGTGTCGGCCCCGCTTCTTATTCCTCGGGGACAGACCCTCGGGGTAATGCAGGTAAGCAGAAAGGGGAAATCTCCCAGGGAAGCGGGACCCAACTTCTCGCCATTGGACCTTTTGAAGTTGAACGATCTGAGCCGCTGGCTGGCCCTGCACATCTACAGGGTGATCCCTGCTGACTTTTGATACTTCCCACTGACAACAGACGAACACTCTCGCTGGCGTTGAAATGCGTGCTGATTGGCAAAGGCTGGCCCTAGTGCGGGACATCCTTTGGAAACAGCCTTGGTAGGAGATTCGAGTCTCAGCGGTGTAACGGAATCACCGAGGGATCCTGAGCCTCCTCCTCGGGCCTCATGGCGGCCATCCGGCACTGGCCTTCGAAGAGGACACCGTCGTCGAGGACTACGACGGGGGCTTCGATGTTGCCGAAAACTCGAGCCTCCCCCTTGAGCTCCACGCGGTCGCTGGCCTGGACGTTGCCCACTACCTCACCCCAGATCACCACCGACCCCGCCCGGATGGTAGCGTTGGCGACGGCTTTTTCCCCGATGACAAGCACATCCGTGGTCGTGATCTCGCCATGGAACTTGCCATTCAGCAGGACAGTTCCAGTGCCGGTGAAGGTGTACTTCCCCTCAATCTCGGAGCCCTCGCCGATGAAGGCCATGATCCCGGTCTGATTGGCTGCGGGCTTACGCGAATTCCACAGCATAAGAAAGGTACCCCCCCGCAGGAGTAAGACCCCCTGCGCCTAGCTCTGCTGGACCAGCTGCTTGTCTTTTACCAGGTGGACCAGAGGTTTTTCTTCTTCACCTTCCGACTTCTTTTTCAGCTTGGCCACGTTACCGTTGAAGAATCCGCCTTTGGAGATAACCAGCGAATTCGTCTCGATGTTGCCGTCCGCCCGCCCTGTGGGAGTGATCTCTACACTCCCGGTCGCCACCATATTCCCTTCGTACTCCCCGTGGATGATGGCGTCTACGGTCTGTACGTCGGCACGGACTGCGCCTCTGTGGCCAATCACGAGCTTCCCGCCCACCTTCAGCTCGCCGCCAATCTCGCACTCGATCTGGATCGAGTCGGTGATGTCGAACTTTCCCTCGAGCTTGGCGGAGTTTCCCGTGATGGTCAGGAGGGTGGTTGGCACCGGGGAGTCGCCCTCGTGGGGAGATTCGGAAGAAGTATATCTTTCGGCGGTTGTGCGTCTGAGCATCGAAGCCTCCTTTTAGTTGGGTTCGGTTAGTACCTCTGCCTACGGAACACCCGCACGCTAGTATTGCTCCAGCGATTCCTCGCAACCCGAGCAAGAAAAAAGCGAAAGCGATGATGTTAAGGGGAAGCCTTGAATGGACAACTGCAAATTTCATGCCTCATTGCCCGATTCCACTGTAAGCATTTCTTCTAGCAAGATCAGGGTCCACCATCACACCCAGCAGGATCACCTCGTATCTGTTAAGGGGGGAGGGGACTGGTCGGCTCTGGTGGGAGGACTAGGCAGGTAAAAGAGGGGGATTTCCCTGCCATCCCATGCGGATTCCCTAAGGATTCACGTCCGGCTATCCCGGTCGAACTGGGAGTCTTTTAGAGGCGATGATAGCCTATCGTCGCTTTCTTTTGCGGAGCAGCCCGTCGATACTGAGTTCCCCTCCGCCGGTCGCGGCGAGGAAGAAGAACACAAAAGAGTATATGGCCGCGAGTTCACCTCGATTCAGCAGAGGCCAGAATCCCTTGGGGGCGTGTGCCATGAAGTACGCGACGGCCATGAGGCCCGAAAGCACAAAGGCGACCGGACGCGTGAAAAGTCCGAGGAGGATGGCCAGGCCACCGAAAAACTCCAGGACGCCAGCAAGGCCCATGAGCGAGAAGAGCGGCGCCGTTGCACCAGGTTGACCGCCGACCCCCCCAAACATGCCGAGCAGCTTCCGCGCGCCATGCGGTATGAGCAGGAAGCCGGTAATGATACGAAGGAGGTTGAGTGCGAGGCTCGGGATGGTACTGTCGAAGTGACGGCGCATCTGGGCCTCCAATTCTGGGTGTTAATTTTCGGTCCCAGTCCACTGGGCGTTGGCGCCCCAGCGCCGGAGGACGACGTCAGTCCTCGAGAAGCTCCTCGTAGAGGGCCTCGTACTGAGGGACGACTTGGTCAGCGTCAAAGTGATCGAGGACTCGCTGGCGGGCTGCCTGTGCCATTCGGTCGTGTAAGGTTTCATCGGCGAGAATCTGGATGGACCCTTGGGCCATCCCTTCCACATCCCCTACGGGATAAAGGAGTCCGCTCACTCCATCTTCGACCACCTCCGGCAGGCCACCAACCCGGCTTGCGATCACAGGCACCCCGCAGCTCATAGCCTCCAGGGCCGCCAACCCAAAAGACTCCAGTTCACTCGGGAGCAGAAAAAGATCGGCGATCTTCATGAGGCCCGGAATGTCCTCTTGGCGGCTCAGAAAGACCACATGCTTCTCGATGTTCAGCTCTCGGACTAGGTGCTGGGCCGTGGTCCGCTCGACCCCATCCCCTACCATGAGGAGCTTCCCCGGGATCTCTTGCCGGACGGCTGCAAAGATCCGGATGACGTCGGTGACTCGCTTGACCGGGCGGAAGTTGCTGAGATGCAGCAGAATCCGTTCCCCCGGGCGAGCGAAGCGGTGGCGGGCCTCCGCTTCTCGCCCCGGACGAAACCTGGCGCTATCTAGAAAGTTCGGGATGACCCGAATGGGCCGGTTGGGCTGGAAGGTCTGGCGGGTCCTCAATTCCAGGTAGGAAGAGACGGCGGTGACCTGGTCGCTCATATCGATGGCGAATCGGGTGATCGAGTGAAGTGAGGGATCAGTACCCACCAGAGTGATGTCGGTCCCGTGCAGGGTAGTGAGCACCTTCACTCGGCCCCCCAGTGTCTCCCGGGCCAAGAAGGCCGAGACGGCGTGGGGGATCGCATAGTGGACGTGGAGCAGGTCCAACCCTTCTGCCTGCGTGACGTCCACCATCTTGGCCGCCAAGGTGATGGTGTACGGGGAGTGCTCGAAGAGAGGGTAGGACATTGTCTCTACCTGATGAAAGAAGATGTTTTGCTGGAAGGTGGGGAGGCGGAAGGGGAGAGCGTAGCTAACAAAGTGGACCTCGTGTCCCCGTTGGCTGAGATGGATCCCGAGCTCTGCGGCAATGGCTCCGCTTCCGCCGTAGGTGGGATAGCAGGTGATGCCGATCTTCATAATCCGTTATCCGATGACCGATGTCCGAAGTCCAAAGTCCAATGTCCAAAGTCGACGACTGACAACCCTTGACCGTTGACGATTGACCGACCACCGAAGACAAAACAAGACTTTCGATCTTTCACGGTTATCGGTCAGCGGTCATCGGTGATCGAAATCAGCGAGATGCCCCCAGATAGATGAGTCGGTGATCCCATCCCGGCCCGTCGATGCTTGCGGCGATCAGGTCGATGAGGGGCAGGTCGTGACGACAGAGATACGGGATAAATCCGTAAACCCGCTCCTGGAGTTCTCCACCGGGCAGCAAGTGGGCCAGAACCCGGAGAACCTGGGTTTGTATCTCGTGGTTGCGCCGCTTGAACGAGCGGAGGAGGTCTCGCTCCACCTCTTCCATCCGCTTCTTGACCAACCCCTCGGCTGCGCCAACACGGGGAGTTAGCGTGGGATCGAGAGCCGAAACCATCGCCCCGAGCTCCTCGAAGTTTTTCAGAATCGTCTGGAGGATTCGCCCTTGCTTCGCCAGGTAGGCCTTGGGCAAGGAGCCACGAAGGACACGGCTCACGACCCTCTCGGAATCTCCCTGGACGGCCGAAAAGGTTAGGTCATGTTTCTTGAGGAGTCGCTCGATTCGTCCCTCCACTAGGGTGAAAGTTCCCCGGGGGAGGAGGATGGGCATCGGGATTTCGAAGTGATCGAAGACCTCCCGAAGCTGGGCGTAGTACGCAATCTCGTGAGGCCCGCCTACATGGACGAGCACGGGAAACAGAAAGCTTTCCATCATTGGGCGGAGGACAACATTCGGACTGAAGTGTTCCGGTGCCGCTTCCACGAATTCCCGTAATTCTTCTCGGTTTCTCCATCTCCGGGTACCGGCCGTCGCCAATCCGTGATCTTCCCCTTTGATGGTATGCCGTCCCCCGTCCAGGTAGAAGAGGTTCGGGCCTTGCCCCCGCATCCGGAGCTGGGGACGGTATCCGAGGCCCCGAAGCTTTTCCCAGGCGGTTTGAACCAGCCCAGCCGAGGCCGGGGCCGTGCTGGTCTCCTGCTGGAAGAGGGGGCGCGCTAAGCCCTTGAGACGGGGATCGGACGGATCCACGACGATTAGCCCTCGCTCCGCGAGAAGAGTGCTCAGGAGTCGGCCAAAGGCGTGGACCAGGGTTGTCCCGGGGCTATAGCAGTCTCGCAGCAGTTTGAGCACGCTTTCCTGACACTGAGCCGAGCCCACGGCCTGCTCCAGAGCAGCGAAGACATCTCCGATCGTTGATGAGATTCCGTGAGTCGCAGGAAGATCAGCTCCATACCCTTCGGTCGGGGTGTAGCGGAGAAGCGCCATCTGGTCCTGGTGGTCCGGCAATGAAAGGTGGTCGATCTCGGCGAAATCGGTATCCTCCGAGTCCATCCAGAAGAGAGGGAGACAGGGGACCCGCCACTGCGACTCCACCTGGCGGGCCACGGTTACTGCTGTGAGAGCCTTGTAGAGGGTATAGAGAGGACCTCCGAAGAGTCCAACCTGCTGACCGGCCACCACCATCACCGCCTGGGGGTCGCGCAAGCGCGCGATGCTCTCCAGAAGGACATTCCCTGCTCCCCACGCGCGGTTCTGATCGGTGAGGATAGCCACAAGCTGATCGCGGGGGTAGCTCCGGCTGGTCAAAAACTGAAGAAGCTGCTCCTGCGGCTCCCGAGGGTCCCATCGATAAAAATCGCGGAGTGCAGGCGCCCCTTTTAGATAATCCCTGAAGATAGGATTAACACGGGGGAGGGAAGCGACGTCTATGGCGTCAAATCGTACCCTGTCTATCATTGCAGGCTCGGTGAATGCCTCCCTTTTGTTAGTTGACAGACAATTTCTCACCTTAACAAGAGGGGTACGGGGTTGTCAACGAAGGGAGCTGACTCATCCTCAACGCCGGCACCAGACAGGGAGCAATGAGTCCCCTGTCGTGATGGAACTTTTGCCGGCGAAAGGCGTCTGACCATTGTTGGGAGGAAGAGTCTCTAACCATCTCTGGCACGATTATTGCTTTTGTCCCCCAAGCGGCTATTTCTCATTCTCACCGTGAGAGACCATGGACAGAGTTTTCGGAAACGAAGGGGGCTTCGAAGACAAGGAGATCGGAATTATCCGATCGACTCTCAAGTGGCGGGCGCGCCCGGACTTCTCAGTTGACGAATCGCGCGAAGAATCCGCACACAGTGTTCCCTCGGACCGCGCAAAAGTTCAAGAAGAGAAAGTCGCCTAGCGCGCCGAACACCCCACCCCGGCCCCTCGACGACCATCCAGCCATCCCCGCAAGGAGGGCGGATAATCCGTTCCTCTTCTCAAAGTCTACGTCCTTCTCGGAAAGGCTCCTCCCGGGCTGTTAGGTTCAGGTAAAGTGGCGGAATGTCACGGTACTATGGCTTGACGCCTCCGTGAGACCGTGCTATAGATGACACGGTATGAGTAGCATCAGTGTCATACATCTTGTCCTTCAAGCAGGGCCGGTGGCCAAGGGGGTCCTTCTCATCCTCTTGTTTTTCTCCATTGCTACGTGGGCCATCGTCTTCATGAAGCTCAGGACTCTTCGAGCCGCCGATCGCCAATCGGACGCTTTCCTTCACGTGTTCAAGACGTCCAAAGATCTGAGTGCGGCCTACGAAGAGGCCAAGCGGTATCTCGGTTCTCCGGAGGCGGCTCTCTTTCGCGAGGGGTTTCGGGAACTGAGCTATCACGTGAAGGGAAACCCGCACCCAGCTGGCGATCCCGGAGGAACAGCGCCATCCGCGCCTCAAGGACGGAGTGGTGAGGTCCTGGAAGGGGTCGGTCGGACGCTCAGGCATGCCAGCCTGAAGGAGCTCTCCCAGATGGAACGCCACCTCATCTTCCTGGCCACGACCGGAAGTGTGACGCCCTTTATCGGCCTCTTTGGAACGGTCTGGGGCATTATCAATGCCTTCGTCGGAATCGGGGCAGCGGGATCCGCCAATCTCGGGGCCGTCGCCCCAGGGATTGCCGAGGCCTTGATCGCCACCGCCGCGGGCCTGGCTGCGGCAATACCGGCGGTCATCGGCTATAACTACTTCGTAAATCGCATCCGCGGCATCGGGACCCGGTTGGATCTGTTCACCATGGAATTTATGGGCCTCGCGGGGCGTCTTGCAGTGAAACGATGAGCGCGCAACTCCCCGGATCAGAGAACCGGCTTGGTGGCGCGCTGTCGGAGATCAATGTTACGCCTTTCGTGGATGTGGTGTTGGTGCTCTTGATCATCTTCATGATCACCGCGCCCATGATGATCCGGGGCATTGATGTACAGGTCCCTCGGACCGAAACCAGGAACATCAATCCCGAAGAGCGCTTGATCCTCACCATCACCAAGAAAAAGGTTGTCTATTTAGACGATCAACAGATCACCCTGGGCCGGTTGCAAAAGGTCTTGACCGGCCTCAAGAAGCGAAATCCCCAGGCGGCGATCTTCTTGAGGGCTGATGAGAAGGTTCCCTATGGGGTGGTAGTTCAGGTGATGGACGTGGTGAATAAAGCGGGGATCGACCGGCTGGGCATGGTGACCGAACCCCTGTCTCCTGGCGAGCGGAGGCGGTAGGAGGATCGGACACCCATTGGAGATGAACGGGGAGGGAAAAGATTTTGCCGTTAATGTGGCCTTTTCCCTGGTGCTCCACTTTTTGGTCTTTGCCGGGGTCTTTCTTACTCCGTCCCTATACAGACAACGGTTTCACGTGCCAGTGGCATACGAAGTAAAGTTGGTGGAGCTTCCGGGGGCTCGAAGGGCGACGCCGTCACGCAAGAAGGCGCCGCCTGTGAAGAAGGTGAAGTCCCCGAAGGCTTCGACTCAGGTTAGCCCATCCACCCCACCCCCGAAGAGGAAGGCGTCCAGGGCCAAATCGCAGGTCCGACCGGCTCCTCCGCAGGCGCAGGCGCTGCCCGGGAAGCGAAAGGTGACACGGAGGTCGCCTCAAGCTCCTATAC
>JAAXQN010000231.1 GCA_012974305.1 Candidatus Methylomirabilis sp.
GGGCGCCATCGGCGCCTCTCCTTTGGGGCCGGACCTCTCCCAGATCGCCAGGATTCAAGCGCCTGACTACATCATGGCGAAGATTCTCAATCCTGCGGGAATGGGGACCGTGGCCGGTTACCCCCCTAATTTGATGCCCCCGACGTTTGGCCAGGTGCTGACTGCCAAGGAGTATGTTGACTTAGTCTCTTTCCTTCTGACCCTCAAGGGTGAGGATGGGGCTTCGGCTCCCACCGCGAGCACGCCATGAGCATTCTCCGGTCGAAGCTTGTCCAGGCAGTGGTGGTGGTGGTGGGCATGTATCTGGTCTTCCGTTTCGGGATCCAGCCCCCGGCGCCCTGGAGCGTGGTTAAGCTCTACATGGCGGTGGTGCTGCTGGCCGTCTTCGTCTACGTCTCCTCGGATTCGGACTCCTGGCGTGCGTTTCTCTCCCCCATTCAGTCCACGCTGGTGGACGAGGGCAGACGGCCGATCCGGAATGTGCTCTTGGTGCTCCTGCCGATCCTGGTCGGCGTATACACCTACACGCAGGCGGCCCAGAGGACCGGGGAGCCGGTTGAGCTGCGGGTCGTCCATCCGGCACCACCTGCCTCCATTACCTTCCGGGGAAAGACCATCGACATCCAGGGACTCGACAACCCGCTCCGGGAGGATACGGCCAATTACGAAAAGGATGTGGCTGAGGGTGCGGCGATCTATATCAAGAACTGTGTCTTCTGCCATGGCGATGACCTGGATGGCGGCGGCCACTTCGCCCACGCCTTCAACCCCCCTCCCGCCGACTTCACGGACCCTGGTACGATCGCCATGCTGCAGGAAGGGTTCCTTTTCTGGCGGATTGCGAAAGGGGGAGCGGATCTGCCGAAGGAATCTACGCCCTGGAACTCGGTTATGCCTGCGTGGGAGGACCGGCTCAGCGAGGAGGAGATCTGGAAGGTGATCATGTACCTCTACGACGCCACGGGCTACCAGCCGCGTCGGTGGGAGACCCACGCATCGGTTCCTGTTCCCTCTCGGCCGGAGACCCAAGGTTTCCTGAGCCTGATTTTCTCTCGGGGTGTGGGTGCACTCTCACGGCAAGGGCTGGCAGAGGCACAGGAGGCTGGAGACGTCCCCCGAGGCAAGGCCGTCTACGAGAAGAAATGCGCTCTTTGCCACGGTACCGAGGGGAAGGGGGATGGCCCTGGGGCAGTTCACCTCGATCCCAAGCCCCGGGACTTCACCCGAGGGTTTTACAAGATCCGCACCACGGGCTCGGGACAGCTCCCAACCGATGCAGACCTCGTTCGTGTCATCACCGAGGGGATGCCGGGGAGTTCCATGCCGAGCTGGCGTCATCTGCCCGAAGGCGACCGCCGGGCCCTCGTCGCCTATCTCAAGACATTCTCGCCACGCTTCCGCACCGAGCCGCCGGGCCAGGCGATCGACGTCGGGCGCAATGTCCCTGCGACCGAGGAATCCATAGAAAAGGGCCGGAAGCTCTATCAGCTCATGGAGTGCTTCACGTGCCACGGCCAAGCGGGACGCGCCGATGGCGAGTCAGCGCCCACATTGAAGGACGATTGGGGGAATCCAGTCCGCCCGGCGAACTTGACCAAGGCATGGACCTTCCGTGGAGGCACCACGCCACGAGATATCGTGGTGCGCTTGCAGACAGGGCTGGCCGGAACGCCGATGCCATCGTATGAAGGTGCCGTCGAGATAGAGGACTTCTGGCATCTCGCCAACTATGTCCGCTCCCTCTCGCCGGCTGGGCCCGGCTACGCGACCCTCGTTGCCGCCAGGCCGGTCTCCGGGGAAATTCCGCTGGCCCCGGATGATGCGTTCTGGTCGAAGGTCCCACGAGCGAACTTTCCACTGGCGGGCCAGGTGGTCATAGATCCTCGGAACTTTAACCCCTCCATCGACATGATCGGGGTGCGGGCGGTCTATTCCGAAACCGAGATCGCCTTCCAGCTCACATGGGATGACCCCACGTTCTCCAAGCCGGATCCGGAGGGTAAGTCATTTTCCGATCAGGCGGCCCTCCAGTTTCCGGCCAGGCTCTCAGAAGGGACAGAACGTCCGTACGTCCTCATGGGGGACAGCGCCAGTCCGGTCTACCTGCTCCGGTGGAGAGCAGACAGCGGGGTGACTGAGGCGAACGTCGCTGGTATGGGCAGGCTCACACTGCGGACAGGAGATCAACGCCAGGCCAAGGGGAAGGTCGTGTTCAAGGATGGCCAGTATCGCCTGGTGATCAAACGCCCGCGTGCCACCGGGGAACCTCACGATCCCAAGTTCCCGATCGGGCGGTTCCTTTCAGTGGCCTTTATGGCGTGGGACGGGGGGGCCGGAGAGCAGGAGAGCCAAATGGCATTTTCCTCTTGGTACTACGTTCTTCTCGAGTCGCCACCCTCTCGAACGCGCTGGATCTATCCCCCGTTGGCGGCGGTTGGGGTCCTTGGACTGGAGCTGTGGGGAATACGGTGGGCCCGGCGACGGGCGCGAAGGTAATTCGGTCGCGTGGAACGAATGTTTTGGGCAACGGAGACGTCCTAGTCCATAGGCCGATGATGAGGAGAAGAAGACATGCGCCTACCTTTCAGCAGGATGGTCTGGTTCGTCGTTATGGTGTTTTTGATGCCGTCTGTTGCGTGGAGCGCTGGCGATGCGGCACGGGGGAAGCAGAAGTACCAGGAACTCTGTGGCGCGTGCCATGGACAGTCGGGCAAAGGTGATGGCCCGACAGCAGCCGTTCTGCCGGTCAAGCCGCGTGACCACACCGACGCGGATTATATGGGGAAGCTCACAGATCAGCAGGTTTTCAACACGATCAAGCAGGGTGGCGAGGCCGTCGGCAAATCGCCTATCATGCCCAAGTGGGGCGGTATTCTCACCGACCAACAGATTATGAACATCGTTGTTTACATCCGGACCCTGTCCGGTTCTAGCAAGTAAGATCCTATCCAACAAGGATCCGCTCCGGGCCCTAAAGTCGTCCGAACCCGAGGATGGTTCTAGCAAGTAAGATCCTATCCAACAAGGATCCGCTCCGGGCCCTAAAGTCGTCCGAACCCGAGGATGATCGATCATGAGCATGCACAGACGGCGGTTTCTGGGAACCCTTTTGCAGGCCGCGGGCGTCGCGGTGTTCCCGTCGGTCTGGAGGGGGCGCGCAATGGCGGCCGAGGAGTTGGCCGTGGGCGCCCTGGTTGGTCCGGGCGGGGCAGGCCAGTTTGCTGTGGCAGCGGCGGAGCTGGCCGCGGAAGAGGCGAACTTTGTTGCTGAAGCGTTTGGCAAAGTTATCCGTCTGTTGCCCGAAAAGGCCGCCTCCACCGATGACGCGGCCAGGAAGGCAATGAAGCTCATCCGCCAAGGAGGAGCCAAGGCTATCCTCGGCGGTGGGGATGATCTCCTTACCTGGGCTATTCAGGAGGCATGCACCCGGGAGGGGATCATCTTTCTGAATACCACCTCCCGGTCCGAAGCGCTCCGGGGAGCAACGTGTCGTCGGCTCACCTTCCACGTCGAGGCTAGCCTGGCGATGTACACTGATGCGATGGGCCAATGGTTGATCCGCCACGCGAAGCAGCCCCGGTGGGCGTTCTTGACTCTGGACTCCGAGGCGGGGGCCGCGATGGAGCGCCTAGCTAAGCGGGCCCTCCGGCAGCACGGCGGGACCGCCGTCGCGCGCGAAGTGGTGCCCGCCGGCAACAGTGATTATCGGGCAGCTCTTGTGACGTTGGCCAAAGCAGGTCCCGATGTCGTCATCATGAACCTGGCCGGGCCGTCGTTGCTGCAGGCCTTGGCTCAGGTGACCGAGCTCGGGCTTTCAGTCCAGGTTGCCGGTTCGATGATGGAAGCGGTCGAATTCTGGCAGGCAGAACCAACCAGGCTCACCGGCGTCTGGCCGTCTCTCTGGTCCTACGAATTTCGCAAGTATAGTGGGCGCGAGTTGAACAAGCGCCTGGCCGCGCGTCTCGGACATCCGGCTGCGTCGCACGCCTGGGCGAGCTACACGGCGATGAAAGCCGTCTGGGAGGCGGTCCTGAGGGGGGGCCGGGATGACACCGCCGGCCTGGTCTCCTACTTTGAGAAGGGGCGTGGTGTCGATGCCCATAAGGGCCAGCCGCTGACCTTTCGGCCATGGGACCATCAGCTTCGTCAACCGCTCATGGTGGTCCGCTCTCAGGTTCCGGCGGCGGATGCGAAGCGATGGGATATCTTCGAGCTTTTGGGCGAAGTGCCCTTGCGTGGAACCCCTGGCGAAAATCGGGCGGCAGTCCTGGATACACTCGGCCTCTCCGCAGCGGAAAGCACGTGCCGGTTTGGTTCGTTGTGACACGATGACCGGCGACCGATGACCGATCACCGACTACCGGAAAATGCTTTTACTTCTTTACGGTCATCGGTCATCAGTCGTCGGGGCTGGCAGCGGACAGCCCAAAAGGGCTGCTGACTGTCGAAAGGAGGAGTTGTGACTGCTGCAAGAAGGAAGATTTTCAGAGTGAGCCTTGTGGGGCTGTGGCTGCTGGCAGCCGCCTGTGCCGAGGCAGGACCCCGGCTTTACGTCAGTAACGAGTTTGTCGACACCGTAACCGTGATCGATCTCCAGACCGAAGAGCGGGTCGCGACGATCGACGTGGGGGACCGGCCCCGAGGGATCAAGGCAAGCCCGGATCGCCGACACGTCTACGTCGCCCTCGGCGAGGATGATGCCATCGGCGTGATCGAGGTCGCCAGCAACAAAGCCCTCGAAAATATTCCTGCAGGAGAGGACCCGGAGGTCTTTGACATTAGTCCAGACGGCCGTTTCCTCTACGTCTCCAACGAGGAGGTCAACACCGCCTCTTTGATCGACATCGCCGAGCGAAAGGTCGTCAAGTCGGTTCGGGTCGGGGTCGAGCCGGAAGGGGTCGCGGTCAGCCCCGATGGGAAGTGGGTGTATGTCTCGAGTGAGACCTCGCACACGATCTCCGTCATCGACGCCGCGTCCTTCAAGGTGGTGGCGACCGTGCTCGTGGGAGATCGGCCCCGCGCTATTGCTTTTTCGCCCGACGGGACGCGGGCGTACGTCACGGCCGAGGTGGGCGGTAACGTTTCGATTCTCGATGCGAAGGCTCACAAGGTCCTGGAGACGATCTCTGTGCTCCGAGGGGAAGAAAAAGAGAAACCGATGGGCGTGGCCGTGACACCGGACGGAAGCAAGCTCTATGTGTCGACTGGGCGTGGCAACACTGTTGCGGTTATCGATGCCAAGACCCATAATGTGCTACGGTATATCCCGGTGGGGAAGCGGGCCTGGGGGATCGCGATCACACCTGACGGGAAGCGGGTCTTTACGGCGAACGGGGTGTCTGCGAATGTTTCGGTCATCGATACGGAAACCGACAAGGTCGTCAGCACCCTGCCGGCGGGGAAAGGAGCCTGGGGTGTCGCGATCGTCTGGTAGGAAGGGCCCGAGCTCATGAGTGTCCAGGGAGGTGCTATGAAAAAGCAGTTGACCTTCTATGTTTGTATGGCATTTCTGGTGGGGCAGTCGAGCGTCGCGCTCGGCTTCCATGACGGTATGCCAAAAGATGTCTATGCGGAGGTCCAAGAGTACGGCGTTACGTTTATCGAGTACGACGGCCCTGTGGTGAAGAAAGATGGTTGCCCGAATGTGCGGCGGACACTGCTCAAGAGCGGGCCGCTCGGCAGGTCCCTGGGAATGGCTTTATTTGTATCTCGGAAAGATGGCCACGCAAATCGCCTCATCGGTGCCGAAATCAGGGACGACGAAGGCAATCTCTCTTTTGTTTGGCGGTCTCCAGACTTTTGGCAGGTTGCGGCCTGCCATTTTCCCGACAAGTACAAAGGGAAACAGGCCAGCTAGGTCCCAAATGGGATTCTCGTTCCCAGGATTGGTATGAAACTTACTGCTGCGAGCAGTCCGGTTGCTGTACCGCTACCTGGCCATCTTGGGAAGACAGTCGTTCACAGCAGCCCTCGCGGCGGATTGCGCCTCGGAGCAAGGGAAGTTCTGGGAATACTACGATATACTCTTTGCCTCGAGGGGTCCCTTTGCCCTGACGAACGGCAGGCTCAAGGGCTGCGCCAGGGAAATCGAACTGGATGAGGAAGCCTTTGGTCGATGCTTGGACTCGGGGAAGTATGCCCAAAAGGTGAAAGAAGAGACAATCATGGGGCTCACGCTAGGGGCCCGGGCCACCCCCGTCTTTCTCATCAACGACATGATGCTCGTGGGGGCGCATCCCTTCGAAACCTTTCGGGAAATTATCGAGGAAGAACTCCAGGCGAGCCAGAAAGACCAAGCACCAGGAAAGCAGAAATAATCCTTCTGTGCTGTCAGGGGAGGTCGGTCGAACCCATGAGGTACCGGTCGCACTCACGTGCGGCACCGCGTCCCTCATTGATGGCCCAGACCACGAGGCTCTGGCCACGGCGCATGTCGCCGGCAGCAAAAACGCCTTCCACGCTCGTGGCGTACTTATCGTACGCTGCCTTGGCGTTGGACCGTTCGTCCCGTTCCACGCCGAGGCTGTCGACGAGCGTGTCTTCCGGGCCAAGGAAACCCATGGCAAGAAGCACCAGCTGTGCGGGCCTTACCTTTTCGGTACCAGGGATTTCCCTGGGGACTAATCGGCCGTTGTCACCTGTTTGCCATTCGATCTGAACGGTGTGCAACTCTTTGACGTGCCCACTGCCATCCCCGACAAACTTCTTGGTCATGACGCAGAACTCGCGGGGATCTCGTCCGAAGACGGCCGTTGCCTCCTTCTGGCCGTAGCCAGCGAGAAAGATGTTCGGCCACTCCGGCCAGGGATTGTCGGGGGCGCGTTCCATTGGCGGTTTCTGCAGGATCTCGAACTGGGTGAGGCTCTGACATCCGTGGCGCATGGTGGTGGCGACGCAGTCGGTCCCGGTATCGCCGCCGCCAATGACAATCACATCTTTGTCCTTGGCGGAAATGTAATTACCGTCCTTTAGGTTGCTGTCGAGCAGGCTCTTGGTATTGGCCCACAAAAACTCCATAGCGAAATGGATGCCCTTGAGTGTTCGACCGTCAATCGGCAGGTCGCGCGGTTTAGTGGCTCCACCACAAAGGACAACCGCATCGAATTCCTTGAGGAGTTTATCGGCAGGATAATCCTTGCCGACTTCGATATTCGTCACAAACTTTATTCCCTCCTCGGCCAAGAGGTCGATGCGGCGCTGGACGACTGCTTTGTCCAGATGGGGATTCGGAATACCGTACATGAGCAATCCCCCAACGCGGTCGTCGCGCTCGAACACGGTCACCCAGTGACCCGCTTTGTTGAGCTGGGCTGCACACGAGAGCCCGGCCGGCCCCGAGCCTACGACAGCGACTTTCTTACCCGTGCGAGAGGCGGGGGGCTCCGGAACCACCCATCCCTCTTCAAAGCCCTTGTCAATAATGGCACACTCGATGCTCTTGATCGTGACCGGTGGTTCGATAATTGCCAGGACACACGCGGCTTCGCAGGGTGCAGGGCAGACCCTGCCCGTAAACTCGGGGAAATTGTTGGTTTTGTGCAGACGATCGAGCGCTTCTCTCCAAAGCCCGCGGTAGACCAGGTCGTTCCACTCCGGAATAAGGTTGTAGACCGGACAGCCCGAGGTCATCCCTTTGAGGACGATGCCGGTGTGACAGAATGGCACGCCACAGTCCATACAGCGTGCCCCCTGCGTCTTGAGCAATTTCTCGGGGGCGTGGAGGTGAAACTCCTGCCAGTCACGAATACGCTCGAGCGGCGAACGATCTGCCGGAAGCTCGCGTGGGTGTTCCATGAATCCAGTCGGTTTGCCCATTCCAAATCCTTCAGGGAAATGAGAAATGAGAAACTGGAGCGTTAGTTGCCACTGACACGTGCTAGATCGCGCTTGTTCGCTTCGAAGGCAGCCATGGTGGCTTCCTCACCGCTCAAGCCAGCCTCCTCGATGCGCTTCGTCGCTTCGAGCACCCGTTTGTAGTCCTTAGGCAGAACCTTCACGAACTTCGGCACCATGTCTTCCCACAACGCCAGGATGACCCGTGCGCGCTCGCTGTTGGTATATTCAGCATGCCTGCCGATCATGCTTTCTACCTCTTTGATCTCGTGATCATCCTCCAGCCGTTCGAGATAGACCATCTCCTGGTTGCACTCGCGGTGAAAGTCGCCGGCTTCGTCCAGCACGTACGCGACGCCGCCTGACATGCCAGCGGCAAAGTTCCGCCCCGTCGGACCGAGCACGACGACGCGTCCACCGGTCATATACTCACAAGCATGATCGCCCACGGACTCGACGACAGCGTGCACACCGCTGTTCCGGACGCAAAATCGCTCGCCGGCCATGCCGCGGATGTAGGCTTCGCCGCTCGTTGCACCATAAAATGCCACGTTCCCGATGATAATGTTCTCCTCGGGCACAAAGGTCGAGCCTTCGGGCGGATAGGCGATGATCTTCCCTCCAGAAAGCCCCTTGCCGATGTAGTCGTTGGAGTCCCCCTCGAGGATCAAGGTAATGCCTCGAGGGACGAAGGCCCCAAAACTCTGGCCTGCCGATCCCTTGAAGTGAAGTCGGACCGTGTCCTCCGGTAGGCCTTCACTGCCGTAGCGTCGGCTCACTTCGCTTCCAAAGATCGTCCCCACCACCCGGTTGGTGTTGTGGATCGGGAGGGTGGCCCGTACCGGCTCGGCCCGGAGAAGCGCCGGTTCGCAGAGTTTCAGCAGCACCCGGTTGTCCAGCGCCATATCCAGTCCGTGGTCTTGCGGGATCTGACAGTACCGGCCTACCTCCGGCGGGACGTCCGGCTGATATAGGATATTTGAGAGGTCGAGGCCTTTTGCCTTCCAATGATCTACGGCTCTGCGCACCTCGAGTTTATCGACCCGGCCGATCATCTCGTTGACGGTGCGGAAACCCAGCTTTGCCATCCACTCACGCATCTCCTGGGCGACAAAGTGCATGAAATTGACCACATGTGCAGGGTCCCCAGTGAATTTCTTTCGCAGCTCTGGATTCTGCGTTGCGATGCCCACCGGGCAAGTGTCGAGATGGCAGACTCGCATCATGAGACACCCCAGTACGACGAGGGGGGCCGTCGAGAATCCGAACTCTTCTGCCCCGAGGAGTGCCGCAATGACCACATCGCGGCCGGTCTTGAGTTGCCCATCGGTTTCCACCACGATCCGGCTGCGTAGGTTGTTCAAGACGAGCGTCTGGTGAGTTTCAGCCACTCCCAGCTCCCACGGAAGCCCGGCATGCTTGATGCTGCTCTGAGGGGAGGCACCCGTCCCACCGTCATATCCACTGATCAGCACCACATCGGCGTGACCCTTTGCGACACCCGCGGCGATGGTACCCACCCCCACCTCCGCCACCAGCTTCACGTTGATCCGAGCGTGCTGGTTGGCGTTCTTGAGGTCATGGATCAGTTCAGCCAGATCCTCGATCGAGTAAATGTCGTGATGGGGGGGCGGCGAGATCAATCCCACACCAGGTGTCGAGTATCGCACCTTGGCGATCCAGGGATAGACCTTGCGACCCGGCAACTGTCCTCCTTCTCCAGGTTTTGCGCCCTGGGCCATTTTGATCTGGAGCTCCTGGGCGTTGACGAGATACTCACTGGTGACACCAAACCTTCCCGAAGCGACCTGCTTGATGGCGCTGGAGCGTGAGTCCCCGTTGGGGTCGGGGATGTAGCGCACAGGATCCTCCCCGCCTTCGCCGGAATTGCTCTTGCCGCCGATCCGATTCATGGCGATGGCGAGCGTTTCGTGGGTCTCCTGGCTGATGGAGCCGTAGGACATCGCCCCGGTCTTAAAACGCCTGCAGATGGATTCCACCGGCTCGACGTCCTCAAGCGGAATCGGTTCGGGTGTCAGCTTGAGTTCCAGAAGTCCGCGTAGCGTGGCAAGCTGTTGGGACTGGTTGTTTACCAGTTCCGCATACTCCTTATAGGCTTGGTAGTCGTTCGTGCGAGACGCGACCTGCAGCATGTGCACCGTGTCCGGGTTGTACATGTGGTACTCCCCCTCACGGCGCCACTGATACTGGCCACCGACGTCGAGTGTCCGGCCGTTGACCGGGCGGTCGGGGAAAGCACGTGCGTGCCGAATCTGGACTTCCTGTGCCAGCACGTCAATCCCGACGCCTTCCACGCGCGACGGGGTCCAGGTGAAGTACTTGTCGATCAGAGTGTGGTTAAGGCCAACCGCCTCAAAGATCTGAGCACCCCGGTAGCTTTGGATCGTGGAGATGCCCATCTTCGACGTTACCTTAACGACACCCTTCACCGCGGCCTTGATGTAGTTTTTCACAGCCCGGTCGAGGGTGATGTCCGTCAGCATCCCCTGCGAAATCATGTCGTCGAGCGTTTCGTACGCGAGATAGGGATTGATTGCGCCGGCACCATAGCCGATCAAGACCGCGAAGTGGTGCACCTCGCGTGGCTCTCCGGATTCGAGCACCAATCCCACCTTCGTCCGCGTGCCTTCCCGAATGAGGTGATGGTGGAGACCTGACACCGCCAGGAGTGCCGGTATGGGTGCGTTGTCACCGTCGACCCCCCGGTCCGACAGAATGAGGATGTTGGCCCCTTCGGAGATGGCGCGGCTTGCTTGGCGGCATAACTCACTCATGGGCCGCTCCAATCCCGGACCTCCCTCGTGGACCTTGAAGAGAATGGGCAGCGTCACCGCCTTGAAACCAGGAACGTCGATGTGCCGGAGTTTCTCCAGTTCTTCATTTGTCAGGATCGGTGTTTTTAGCCTGATTTGGCGGCAGCTTTCCGGTTCCGGGACAAGGAGATTCCGTTCAGAACCGAGCATCGTTTCCGTGGCCGTAATGATCTCCTCACGGATGGAATCGATGGGCGGGTTGGTGACTTGTGCAAAGAGCTGCTTGAAATAGTTGTAGAGCAGTTGAGACCTGTTGGACAGCACCGCCAGCGGCGTGTCGGTCCCCATGGACCCGACGGGTTCAACGCCATCCTTGGCCATCGGTCCCATAATAATGCGCAGTTCTTCGAAGGTGTAGCCGAACGCCTGCTGGCGCTTGAGCACGGTCTCACGATCCCGTTCCCGAATATGGGGAGGTTGGGGTAGATCTTCGAGCGGTGCCAAATGCTCATTCAGCCACAGGCGGTAGGGATGCTCGGTTGACATCCGGTGCTTCAACTCCTCGTCCCCCACGATGCGTCCCTCTTCGGTATCCACCAGCAGCATTCGGCCTGGCTGGAGACGCCCCTTGTGGAGTACGCGTTCCGGGGAGACATCGAGCACTCCAACCTCGGATGCCATGATGACGAGGTCGTCCTTCGTCACGTAATAACGCGACGGGCGCAGACCGTTCCGGTCGAGCACCGCACCGACGCGTGTCCCGTCGGTAAAGGCAATGGAGGCGGGACCATCCCACGGTTCCATGAGGCTACTGTGATACTCGTAGAACGCCTTCTTTTCGTCGCTCATGCTCTCGTGGTTCGACCACGGTTCCGGGATCATCATCATGACGGCGTGCGGCAGAGATCGGCCGGCGAGCACGAGAAGCTCCAGGCAGTTGTCGAACATGGCCGAGTCGCTTCCATCGGGCTGGATAATGGGAAGGATCTTGGGTACATCATCCCCGAAGAGATCGGACGCGAACATCGACTGCCGTGTGTACATCCAGTTCACGTTCCCCCGCAGGGTGTTGATCTCGCCGTTGTGGATCATGTACCGGTACGGATGCGCGCGTTCCCAACTGGGGAAGGTGTTTGTGCTGAATCGCGAATGGATCAGGACAAGCGCGGATTCCATGGCCGGGTCCGACAGATCGGGGTAGTATTCCCTGACCTGCTCCGCGATGAGCATCCCCTTGTAGACGACCGTCTTATGCGAGAGGCTGGTGAGGTAGAAGTATTCACCACCCTTCATGCCCGAGTACCGGATGGCATTCTCGGCTCGCTTCCGGATGACGTAGAGTTTGCGCTCGAACGCCAGTTCGTCCTGGATCTTGGGATCACATCCGATGAAAACCTGCCGCACGAACGGTTCACACGACAGGGCCGTGTGTCCCAATGAGGCGTTGTTGGTCGGGACAGTCCGCCATCCGAGAAGGTGCTGTCCTTCCTCAGCAATGATCTCCTCGAAACGCTTCTCGCAGCTCCGGCGCTGGGAAGGATCGGGGGGGAGGAACACCGTCCCAACACCGTACTCGCCGAAGCCAGGGAGGTGCATGCCGGCCTCGGCACATGCCTTCTGGAAAAACGCGTGCGGAGTTTGCAACAGGATACCTGCGCCATCGCCGGTGTTGGGTTCAGCGCCACGGGCACCCCGATGGGTCAGGTTGTCGAGCACGGTGAGCGCCTGGCGCACGATTTCGTTCGACTTTGCGCCCTTGACGTTCACGACAAAGCCGATGCCGCATGCGTCGTGCTCGAATCGTGGATCGTAGAGCCCCTGTTTAGGAGGCAATCCATTGGGTTTCATAATTGTATCCCTTCATCGAGAACATCGTCGCTGCGTCGAATCCGATTCTTCAGGGATCATGCGGAAACCGAAAGTCGTATCACGGCTTCGGCGCGTCAAGGCTCGGAGTGGGCAAGGATGTCCTCGGGTGCGATCAATGTAGTGAAAGAGGCCACACGTTGACAGGTAAGAGTCAAGGGGGCCTCCGCCTGAGACCACCAAGCAACACTAAAGTAGGGAAAAATGGGCTTGTGTGTCAAGGGAAAAGCGTTGCAACATATGGTAGTTAAGGATAATTGGGTTAAGGGGGTTGGCAAGCTTTGAAGTGAAAGGCTAGATGTCTGCGTTAGCAGATGATCGGGCTCTTTGTGGACGTAAGACGATACTGACAGATACGGGCAAACGACCTATTTATGATGACTTACGATTTGTGGGCTCTCGACCGGCCGCGGCGAGCAGGGCGACGACCGCTGCCCTGTCGAGTTCCTCCCAGTGTCCCGTCCACAGGCCCCGTGGTAGGCGTACCGGTCCGTAGCGAATGCGGATCAGGCGGCTGACCCTGGCACCGACCGCCTCCCACAGGCGGTGGACTTCGCGCCTGCGTCCCTCTTTGAGCGTCACATGGTACCAGTGGTTTCTCCCCTCGCCGCCGGCATCGCGTATCGAATCAAAATGGGCCGGTCCGTCCTCTAGGGCCACGCGTGTCTTCAGTTGACGCAACTTTTCGTCATCAACGCTGCCAAGTACTCGCACGGCGTACTCGCGCTCGATCTCTTGGGAGGGATGCATCAAACGATTAGCAAGTTCCCCGTCGGTGCTTAAGAGGAGCAGGCCGGTCGTGTTCATATCCAGGCGGCCAACGGCCACCCAGCGGCCACGGTGCAACTTTGGTAAGTGATCGAAAACCGTAGGCCGTCGCTGCGGGTCAGAGCGGGTACACACCTCGCCGACGCGTTTGTGGTACGCCAGGACCCGGCGCTCTGGTAGAGTTTTTGGGATGGGAATGACGCGCCCATCGACGCGGATGATCGCGTGAGGTTCAACACGGTCCCCGAGCTTGGCGCGCTTGTCCTCGACCGAGACGCGCCCTTGCTCGATCCATCGCTCCATCTCGCGGCGCGAGCCGATCCCAGCGCGGGCCAATACTTTCTGCAATTTTTCACTCATGACTCATCACCATTCTGGCATCGAAGGGCAAGTGCGGCCCGTGTCGTGGGCTTCGGAGAACCTATCGACCTCCCATTCCTGCAAGGGTAACCGGATGACCCACGGATGTGTCCCTATATACTACCATGATGATGTCAAGTGGAGGCCCCGCCTTATGGTGGACAGTCGCGGGGCAGGAATCGAAGTGTCACTTTCGGCAGACAGCCACCAAATTCTTCCGCACTGGGAACAGGCTGGCTGGCCAATGCGACGAAGACGCTGGCCTCCGCCGGCCCGGGGTCGGGAAAGAGGATGGCCTGGACTCGCGTGAGGAGATGAATCGACTGGTTACGGAGAAAGTGATAGGTGACTCTGCAGTATCGCCCATGGGGTACAACCACTCGGTAGGCGGCCTGACATGCGGGGCGCGCGGGACTTCACCTCAGGTAGTGCTCCGTGATGCGCCGCCACGCATACATGCCGGCACCTGTACCCACCATACTGAGCACAAACGCCGTCATCAATCCCCTATGCGCTCCGAGCCACCACCCTATCCAGCCACCCAGTATGGCAGCGACGATGGCTAGAAGTTTCTGCATGGCGTGTCCCCATTTACATATCAGGGATAACGGCTATCGGCCTAACGGCTTGCTGCTCAGCTGTTGCGAACAACGGGCCTACCACCAGCGCAAACCTCCGAAAACCTGAACAGTACCAGGAGTCGAATCGGCCAGCGGTTCCCGCGGTCAGCTACCGGAGCGTGTAGGTGGCCGTTTGGAGTTTGCGGATGAGCATTAGCGGCCTAGAGAGGTGAGGATCTCAGAACTGTCCAGATGCGAGCGCTAATATCACCTTGTCGTTGGTCGTGCGGAGACGATCCGAGAGCAGCTTCACTACGTTTGAAAGCACGATGTAAGCCAGATCATGATTGTGACGAAGAAGCCGCTGAAAGGTTTTTTTCTTGAGAACTAACATGGAACACGGTTCATGGGCGGTGGCGGATGCGCTACGGACCACGTCATCTTCAATCACCGCCATCTCACCGAAAGCCTGGGTGGGCTCGAGGATTGCCAGCGCCTCTTCTCCAACTCCCACACCGGCAAGCTGCCGTGAAATGCGAATCTTTCCATTGAGGATCAGGTAGAGTTCCTCGCCGGGATCGCCTTCCTTGAAGATCACGGTGTTTTGGTCAAATTGCTGCATGCTGGAGATTCCAAGGATGGACTCCAGCTGTCTTGGATCCAGCCCATAAAATATAACTACCTCTGAAAGTTGGGTTGCCAAATCCTTCATAGCAATGACCGTCCTAGCCGATGGCGACTGCCTCCCACTTACCGGAGTGGTCCGCGTAGCAGCCGAATATTATCAACCCAGGCAGTACCCCTGCCGTCGACAACGATGTTCAGCTTTATGTTGTCGGGATTTTCTCCCTTTCGCAGTAAAAAGGGCGTCTCTGCCGTTGTCCACTCTGTGGTTCCGGTGAGGGGAGTCTGAAGGCCCCGCGAGAAGAACTCCCCCTTGCCCGGGAAATGGCACCACATCTCCAAGTACACCCTGCCATCCACCCCATCGGTACGAACCTTGGCCTGGTAGATCACGCGGGCATTTTCGACATCCACATCGCCGGTTTCAAATAATCGCACGACGGTAGGCTGTTTCGCGTTTATTCGAAGTGAGCCGCTGCCGTCGCTTGAGATGCGGTTGTCAAACTCCACATGGGACCGTGTGATGATCCCGTCGCTGCTATCGATAGGAAAATGTTTCAACTCGACCACGGGCGTGGTTGGATGAGAACAACCAACAACGAGAAGGGTCAACGCCGAGACACGCGATCCGAGACACCTTCTGGCCATAGCCCTTGGTCCTTGTTGTGGTGGTATCTTCCCGGGAAGCAGCCACGCATTACAAACCCCGTGCAAAACCAGTGCCACCGGGCACCTATCGGGTCGCCTTTTGTGGTGAAGTCTTCCTGTGTAGTGTGCTTTTCGGGCATCAATTACCTGGTCATAGGGCGAGCCTTTTCTCTTGGAGGTTCCTGGCCTCTGTGGGACAGTGCCCCCATGCCGATCGGATTCGGATGCCTGAATCGAGCTCGTTGGGCCTGGGGACTGATGGTTGCGGTGGCCCTCGGACTGCCATGGCCGGCGCCGGCCGATGGCTGGGGTCTTGAGGCGCACGTCCTCATCAACCGGGCGGCATGCACCACAGTGCCAGGGCCGCTTCGTCGCTTTTTCATGAGACATCAGGCCTTCATCGGCGAACATGGGAAGGACCCTGATACGGTCTTCACTGTAAGGGAGGGGGAAGCCGAGCGGATGCGCCACTGGATAGACTTGGACGAACTGGACCGCTTCCCCTTCCGAAATATTCCGCGGAACTACGAAAAGGCGTTGGCGAAGTACGGCCGGGAGCGGCTGAAGGAGGCCGGGCTTTTGCCTTGGCGGATCGCCGAGCTCTATGCGAGGCTGGTGCAGGCCATGAGGGAGTCGGACTGGAAGCGCGTGCCGCTCTTTGCGGCGCATCTCGGCCACTATGTGGCCGACGGACATCAGCCGCTTCACACCACGACGAACTATGACGGCCAGCTCACCGGCAACCAGGGGATCCACAAGCGTTTTGAGAATGAGATGATCCGCCGGCACCTGGGCCAATACCAGGACTTAGCCGCGTTCACCCAACCGGCTCAACGGACCGCCGACCCCGTGGGCTTTACGTTTGATTTTATGATTGATAGTTATGTCTGGGTGGATAACCTGTTGCGCGCCGACACCCTGGCGAGACACGGAGTGCACGGCTATCATGATGCGTATTATGCGGCACTCTACGTCTTTGCCGGCAAGTTGGCCAAGCTCAGCATGGCACAGGCAGCCACGGACCTCGGGAGCCTCTGGTACAGTGCCTGGATCGAAGCAGGCCAACCCAAGGTCCCGTAGTGCCGGGCCAACTTACTTCGCCTTACTTCGTCCTCGGTCGTCGGCCATCCTCAACGTACAACCGCGTACGCCTCCAGTGGCCTCCTTGCTGCGTCCTCGTCATGCTCGGAATTTGGCCCGGCACGACTGTGCCTGGGAGTGCATAGTTCATAGTACAATAACCGGGCCGAGTTCGAGTACGGTGCCGATTTGGTGGGGGGAGTGGGATTCGACAGGTCAATGGGTCGCGCCACCCGCGAGCCGGCGAGGGGAGAGAATCCTGAGGAAGGCGGAAACTGGTTTGCGTCCGGCCGGGGTCCCGCCGCCGGAGCGGAGCGCAGGCGGGGGTGGCCGCCCTGATGCCGCACGACCCGCTTGGCGCGTATTGGTGAACTTGCGGTAGCGCACCTCATGGAATTTTCCGCCGACGAGGGATGTCTACCCGAGCTGGTGAGCGGAAGGGCGATAGGACCCGCTGATTATGACTCCTTCCGGGGGAGAGGAGAGGGCGGAGGACATGTCAAAACTAAGAAGGCCGACGCCCCGGGGCAAACGACAGGTAAGGCGAGGACGGCGGCATGGTCGGTCGGGTCCGCGGAAGCGGATCACGGTCTTCTTGAGTGCCCCCTTGGTCAAGAAACTCAGCCGGGTTCTCACCGCGGATGGGCGGTCCATGGAAGAATGCCTTGAGGAGGCTTTAGGTCAATGGCTCATCCACCGCCAGGTGGCGGATGAGACCAGGTCGAGGGGTTGACGGGAATGACCCTCCCAGGTATGCTTCCGATCGACCGAATGTGAGCCTTTTCCCTGGGGTTGGCCTGCCATGACCGAATCTTTTCGAAAGCGGGGACCGAAGTTCTGGGGGTTCTGCCTAGGAACGAGCTGGATGATCCTCCTGACGGCGGTATTCGGGTTCATGGTCTCGGGCTATTTGGAGATGTTCGGGATCAAGGGGGCCCTCTTTGCCGTGTCCTTGGTACCCCTCTCGGCCCCGGTCTTTCCTTTAGTTTCCTGGTATTACATCGGAAACTTCCCGTGGCTTTGGGTCCTCGGACTCCTGATTGCCTACTTCTTGGGGCGTATCATTTTGGCGGAGTAGCTGCCAACCCTTTGCGGGGATTAACAAGTCCTTGACACGATTGGGTTCGTCTTTCTAATATAAATTAGTCTACTGCCCCCCGGACGAGTGCCTCATCAGGAGGCGGGAATGCCTGCTATGCAGAGCCAGCGTCAAAATTATATCGGTGGGAAATGGGGTGGTGCCGCATCTGGGCGCACCTTTTCGGTGCATAGCCCCGCGACTGGAGAGGAACTGGAACACGTTCCCGACGCGGGCCCGCAGGACGCCGCTCGAGCCATCGAGGCGGCCCATCGCGTCTTCCCGGAATGGTCGAAGCTGGCCGCCCCCGAGCGGGCCACATTCCTCTTCAAGGCCCGAGATCTGATGCTCGAGCGAAAAGAGGCTCTGGCCCGAATCCTGACGGCGGAGCAGGGCAAGCCACTCTATGAGGCGCGGGGGGAGATTGCGTACGCCGCCGCATTTTTCACGTGGTTTGCAGAGGAAAGTAAGCGGGTCTACGGCGAAACTATCCCCGCCACTGTACCCCATAAGCGCCTCATGGTCATCAAACAGCCGGTAGGGGTGGTGGCGGCAATTACGCCGTGGAATTTCCCAGCCGCTATGGTGACGCGAAAGATCGCTCCGGCCCTGGCTGCCGGATGTACGGTGGTGCTGAAACCGGCTGAGCAGACCCCCCTGACCGCAATTGCCCTTTTCAAGATTTTCGAGGAGGTCGGTTTTCCGGCCGGTGTGGCGAATCTGATCACGACTCAGGATCCGAGAGGGGTGGGGCGAGAGTTTCTGGAGAATCCTCTGGTTCGTATGATTGCCTTTACCGGCTCAACCGAGGTCGGGAAGCTCCTCATGCGGGGAGCGGCTGAGCAGGTGAAGCGGGTCTCGTTGGAGTTGGGAGGTCATGCTCCCTTCATCGTCTTCGACGATGCCGACTTGGACAAGGCCGTGGTCGGCGCCATGGCCTCCAAATTCCGGAATATGGGGCAGACGTGTATTTGCGCCAACCGCATCTACGTCCACGAATCGGTGCTTGAGGCTTTCACAGCCAAGTTAGTAGAACAGGTGGAGCAGCTCAAGTTGGGAAACGGCCTCGAAGAAGGGGTGCAGGTCGGTCCCTTGATTGACGAACAAGGATTCAAAAAGGTTTGCACCCATGTAGAGGACGCCGTCGCCAAGGGGGCGAGGGTGCTCACCGGTGGTCAACCGCGAACGGATGGTCCCTTTGCCCAAGGCCGGTTCTTCTCGCCGACGGTCTTGACCGATATCAGGAAGGGGATGCGGATCCTTGAGGAGGAAACCTTTGGCCCTGTGGCTCCACTGATAGCGTTTCGGGACGAGGCGGAGGTGATCCAAGCCGCGAACGACACCCCGTACGGGCTTGCTGCCTACTTCTTTAGTCAGAATGTAAGTCGGTGCATCCGCGTGGCGGAGCAGCTGGAGTATGGGATTATCGGGGTAAACGATGGAATGCCCGCGGTTCCCCAGGCACCTTTCGGCGGGTTCAAGGAAAGTGGTGTGGGCCGCGAGGGAGGCCGGGAAGGAATCGAGGAGTTTTTGGAAGTGAAGTTTATCTCCCTGGGCCTGTAGGGTCCGGGTTCGAGGAGGAACATATGAGTTTTTTGGAAGGGAAGCTGGAGCCAGGCATCGTCACCACGTCGTTAGACTGGCTCTTTAATTGGGCCCGGAAGTCTTCCCCCTGGCCTATGACCTTTGGGTTGGCCTGCTGTGCGATTGAGATGATGGCTACGGGGGCCTCCCGGTTCGATATGGACCGGTTGGGGGCTGGCGTTTTCCGCGCTTCGCCGAGACAGTCGGATGTCATGATCGTGGCCGGGACCGTGACGGAGAAAATGGCACCCGTGATCAAGACCCTCTATGAGCAGATGCCCGAGCCGAAGTGGGTGATCGCCATGGGGGCCTGCGCCATTTCCGGGGGACCCTTTTACTACGATGCCTACCATGTGGTCAAAGGGGTGGACTTGGTGGTTCCCGTCGACGTCTACGTTCCCGGGTGTCCGCCTCGACCGGAAGCCCTCATTTACGGTGTGCTAAAACTGCAGGAAAAGATCGAACGGATGACCATCGCCAAGAAGAAGGCACAATGATCGATGACCGTTAACCGATGACCGTTTTCTTCGGTCGTCGGACATCGGTCATCGAACCGTGAACTCTGAGCCCTCAACTATGAACTCGACATCCCCCCTCAGGTTCATCGACACATCGGCCAGGGGCATCACCGACACCATGGGCCGCCCCCTCCGGGATCTCCGGGTTTCGGTCACGGACCGGTGTAACTTCCGCTGCGTCTACTGCATGCCGAAGGAGGTCTTCGGCCGGGACCACCCCTTCCTTGAGCGCGAGCAGCTCCTTACGTTTGAGGAAATTGAACGCCTCGCCCGGCTCTTCCAAGCCCTCGGGGTCAAGAAGATCCGCGTGACCGGAGGGGAGCCGCTGCTGCGCCGCAACCTAGAACGGCTGATCGCGCGGCTGGCCAGCATCCCGGACCTCGATCTGACGCTGACGACGAACGGAGCGCTCTTGGCCCAACAGGCGGCGGCGCTGAAGGCGGCGGGACTCCGGCGGATCACGGTAAGCCTGGACTCGGTGGACAATGCCGTCTTCCAGGCGATGAACGATGTGGGCTTTCCTGTCGAGGTGGTGCTCGAGGGGATCGAGGCTGCGGCGGCCGCGGGGCTCAAACCGGTCAAGATCAACATGGTGGTGAAGCGGGGGGTGAACGACGCAAGCATTCTGCCCATAGCCCGCCATTTCCGGGGGACAGCGCACATCGTCCGCTTCATCGAATACATGGACGTCGGCCAGACAAACGGGTGGCGGCTGGACGACGTCGTGCCGGCGGTCGAGGTCCTGAAGCGGATCCACACAGAGATGCCGCTGGAGCCGGTGGAGGCAGACTATCGGGGCGAGGTGGCCCAACGGTGGCGGTACCAGGACGGGGAGGGCGAGATTGGTGTCATCACCTCGGTGACGCAGGCATTCTGTTGTGATTGCACCCGCGCCCGACTGTCGGCGGAGGGGAAGCTGTATACCTGTCTCTTTGCGGCCGATGGCCACGACCTGCGGGCCCTGCTACGGGGGGGTGCCTCGGACGCGGAGATCAGCGAGGCAGTTGGCCGGATTTGGCGGGGGCGGGGCGATCGCTATTCGGAGATCCGGTCGGCCGAGACGGTCGGGCTCGACAAGATCGAGATGTCTTATATCGGGGGGTAAAATACGAACTGCACGTTGGCCGAGGTGATTTGGGAACAGATGGAGTACCAAGAGACGGTGACAAGTCAGAAATGTTTTCGTCGCGCCTTTCTCATGGAACCCCTTTTGGCAGATCGGTAGACGTCTGCGTCATCGGGGGAGGCGTCGTCGGGTGTAGTATCGCCTACCATTTGGCACGGAATTCCCGTCTCAAAATTCTTCTGCTAGAACAAGGACACCTTGGCAGTGGCTCCACGGGCCGTTCGGCAGGCGGTGTCCGGCGCCAGTTCCTTACCGAGATCCATATTCGACTCTCGATCGAAAGCCTGAAGATGTTTCACGTTTTCCGGGAGGAGACGGGGTGGGATCCTGACTTCCGGGAGACCGGCTATCTCTTCCTTCTCAGCACCGACGAGGAACGGACCTTGTTTCGGAGAGGCGTGGAGCTCCAGAAACGTCTCGGGGTTTCCGTGGAGATCCTCTCCCCTTCCGAGATCCAGCGTCTTGTCCCGTGCCTCCGAGTCGACGACCTCCTCGAAGGGACCTACACCGGGGGAGATGGATACGCCTCTCCCTTTCAGGTGGTCTGGGGCTATGCCGAGAGGGCTAGCGATCTCGGGGTCCAGATTCGTGAGGGATGTGCGGTCACTGGCGTTCAAGTTGAGGGAGGGAAGGTGCAAGGGGTACGGTGTCGTGACGGCGAGATCGCCGCGCCGGTGGTGATCAATGCCGCCGGAGCTTATGCTGGTCTTGTCGGACAGATGGCGGGAGTGGAGGTCCCGGTCACTCCGTGGAGGCGTCAGCTTTTTGTCACCGCCCCCGTTCCTGACTTTGCCCGAGAGGTCCCAGTAACGATCGATGTCCAGCGAGGCTGGTACGTCCGGCGAGAGGAGGGAGGAGCACTTATCCCGGCGCCCACCGATCGTCACTCGAGTTTCAACACCACAGTCGACTGGGA
>JAAXQN010000282.1 GCA_012974305.1 Candidatus Methylomirabilis sp.
CCCAATTGCTTGTCCAAGGACGATGCAGGGGGCAACGATGTCCAGGTAAATGAAGGTCGGAAGGTTCCTCCGCCAGGCCCAGATTCCCCCAACCAAAATCCCGGCGAACAGCCCGCCATGAATGGCCAATCCCCCCTCCCAGATGGCCACGATCTTCCAGGGATAGGACCCGTAATAGTCCCAGTTGAATAGGACATAATAGAGCCGGGCCCCAACCAGCGACGCAACGATAGCGACGACCGCCACGTTGACCAGTTGCTCGGGATCCTCTCCCCGACGTCGGGCCTCGCGCTGCGCGAGGAGGGTTCCGATCAACACCGCGCAAGCGATGAGGAGCCCGTACCAGCGAATCACAAGGGGCCCGATCTGGATCGCGATGGCGCCCGGCGAGGCAAACATCTCGGTTCTTAGTCCTTTCCCCTCATGTCCCGGCGACGTCGATGGACATGTCTCTGGAGCTGCCTCGGGCTTCGTCCACCGGCCTACTTGTGCTGCAACTTGTGAATCCAATCACGAAGGGCCTCATGGGTGCTCCGGAAGGCAAGCTCCTCCCAGGGAAGTCCCTCAGGGGGAAAGAAGGCAACCTCTTCAGCCTCCTGCCCTGTCCGAGGGTTTCCTCCAATAATCCGCGAAAGGTAGACGACGGTTACCACGGGCGACTCTCGGTAGGAATACACGTTAAGTAGAGAAAGTTCGCCAATCTCCACGGCCACTTCTTCGCGAGTTTCCCGAATCGCCGCTTCCTCGACACTCTCGCCAAGCTCGACGTACCCGGCGGGAAACGTCCATTTGCCACGTGCAGGTTCAATCATACGGCGCAAGAGGAGTGCACGGCCGTCCTGGCAGGGAATAACCCCGGCCACCACCTTTGGGTTCCTGTAGAGGATAAACCCACAGGTCCGGCACACCGGCCGCTCCCTTTCTTCCTCTTCAACCCACTCATCTTGAAGTGCTCCGCCACATCGAAGACAGAACTGGAAAGCCATCGGCTCATCCTCAACAAAAATTCGAAAAGCGGACTCCGCCCTTCTCAAGGGTTCGAATCCGCTCTCGTCACGACACCGGCCACAGCACCCACCCCAGGAAGACCCGAAGCACCGGTGGTGTGGACCGTGCCAGCAAGAGGGTCAGCTCTTCTTAGAGGTCTTCGCAAAGAAGGAAGCTAAGAGGGACTCCACTTCCTTTGACCCGCAGGTTGGACAGGAGATCTTCCCCTCTTCTCGTTCCTTGATCGAGAGGGTCAAGCCAAACGTCTTGTTGCATTGCTTACAAAGGAACTCATATACTGGCATCCTCCTCACCCCCCATCCTTGACGACGTCACCTACCCCGTCCGGCGGCACGCCTGGCAGAAGGAGCAGCACCGGCTTTACGAGGCCTCCCGATGCTTGCGCATTCGCTTCTTCAGTCGCTTTATCCCCGCCCGAGCCTCCCTCAACCCATGATAATTCTTCGCCGTCAGGGCCTCGTCTCTCTGGCGCTTGAACAGGCGGATCTGGGCTTTGAGGTTCGAGACCCCTTGGCCTTTCGGGGCAACGGCACCCGTCTTGGGCCGAAGCCCGAGACGTACCTCCTCGGAGATGATCGCCTCGATCATCTCTTCCTTTTCCATCCCGGAGACCCCTACGATCTCCGGATATTTCTCCCCGCAGAGCTCTCTGAGTTTGGTTGCGGTCAGCTTCTCCAGCTCTTCCCGCTCCATTATCCCTTCGGCCTGCTTTTCCTGCATGGGATCCTCACTCTGAGGGAAATTTACTCCATTTCCCTCATGAAGCCAGCTAGCCCCTAATTTTCCGCCAGAATTCCTCTTCGAGATGCTCTGTCAAGAGTCGCTCAAAGCGGGGCCGGAGGATGAGGTCGAACAGGTAAGCACTGTCGGGAAACATGTTTAGGATGCGCGCCCGAGCAGCTTCAATTGTCCTCTCTCCTTCCGCCCTGGTGACCGGACCTATCGTAATTCGCCAGACAGTAGCATCGGCAAGCCATTTGAGAATCCGCATCTGTTCTTCTTCACGCTGGATCTCTTCTTGAGTGACCATGTCTCTCACTATGGGACCACCTTGTAGACCAGATCGTGCTCGCGAACCCTTTCCTGAACCTTGATACCAACCAGCTGTCCTGGGACCGCCGTCTGAACCTCTTGATGCTCCAGCTGCATGGATTCAACCACTTGGGAGAAGTCGGTGGTCTTCCCCCGAACACGAATGGTATCCCCGATGTGCAGGTCGCCGTCCCCGATCTCAATTGCTGCGACTCCCACCTTCCCAAAATAGCGAGTTACCCGTCCCACCTGTGTCTCACTCATGGCCTGCTCCCCAAATCCACGGTTGGCTCAGCGAAAACCACCCCACGCGTTGACTGCCGTCCTATCTGGCGAGGCTACCCTACCATCCCCCTTTTTGCCCTGTCAACTCCCGTACACGCTCGAATCCCCAAAGGATCATCCCAGGGCTTGACTTCTGCGCACGGCCCATAACACCTGCCAGGTGAAGACCCTCCCACACCGCTCAGGAGATCTAGGGTTGACTTAAAGAAAAGATTCAGCATAACGTAGAGTCGACGCGAGGAAATAAGACGGATGCGAGCTATCTTTCGCCGGCTCGGGCGCCTCAAGATTCCTCAGAAGCTGGGACGTATGCGGTCCTGGTTGCTTCCGGTTTTCTTTCTCGTGGCCCTCCTGGTGATCGTCAGCCAGACGATCCCTCTTTACACGGATTGGCTATGGTTTGACTCAGTTGGATTCTCATCCATCTTCCTTACCATACTCCTGACGCAGATCCTCCTGGGACTGATCTTTGGAGGAATCTGCTTCACCACACTGTACCTAAACCTCTCCCTCGTCCACCGTTCCCCTGCGACCGATGTGCTGGTCGAATTAGAGGACCACCTGGGACTGCCGAGCCGTTTTGTTTTGGAGCCTTACATCAAGCGTTTCCTCCTACCCGTGGCCCTCGTCCTCAGTCTCCTCGCAGCTGTGCAGGCCGCCGCGGAATGGGAGTTGGCCCTTCGCTTCCTCTACCCGACCCCTTTTCAGATTCAAGACCCCCTGCTTCACAAGGACCTCAGTTTTTTCATTTTCCGTTTCCCGTTCCTGAATTTTCTTTATCTATGGGGCATGATCATTTTGGTGGTGAGCAACTTATTAGTCGCGCTCGCGTATATCCTATACCGGGGCATCCAAATCACCAGGCAAGGCCTTCGCTTCAGTTTCTGGGCGCGTACTCACATCCTGGTCTTGATCAGTGCCATCCTTTTCCTCAAGGCCTGGGGTTACCATCTCAGCACGTACGACCTCCTCTACTCTCCCCGGGGGGTGGTTTTCGGTGCCAGCTACACCGACCTCTTCGCCACTCTGCCCGCTCTCCGGATCCTGACCGTCTTGGTCTTCATCTGTGGCCTGCTCTGTCTGGCCCAGATCTGGCGCCAGAGACTTACACTCCTCTTTGGCGGGCTGGTCACTCTGGCAGCGGTCGCCGTCATCGGCCAGATGATCTATCCGAACATCTTGCAGCGTGTGCGGGTTATTCCGAACGAGCTAGATCTGGAAAGCCCGTATATCATCTATAACATACGGTTTACCCGCGCTGCGTACGGTCTGGATCGGATTGAGGAGGTTGAGTTTCCCGCCGAGGAAAATCTTCGGATGGCCGACATCCGGAAGAACGAACTGACCGTGAATAACATTCGCCTGTGGGACCCCCGACCGCTCCTCGCCACCTTCGCTCAGCTACAAGAGATCCGCACATATTATAAATTCGTCGACGTGGACGTCGACCGGTACCGCCTCAACGGACGCTACGAGCAGGTGATGCTTTCCCCGCGGGAGCTGTCGTATGATCACCTTCCCAGCCGCGTCTGGATCAACGAGCACTTGACGTTCACCCACGGGTATGGGGTGGTCCTCGGCCCCGTAAATCGGGTGACCCCGGAGGGACTACCCGTCCTCTACCTCAAAAATATCCCTCCCGTGTCCGACGGTACTCTCAGTATTAACC
This sequence comes from Candidatus Methylomirabilis sp., assembly GCA_012974305.1. Classification (GTDB taxonomy): domain Bacteria; phylum Methylomirabilota; class Methylomirabilia; order Methylomirabilales; family CSP1-5; genus CSP1-5. Next base: position 3,995 of record JAAXQN010000282.1, read on the forward strand.
GCCCAGAAATCTATTACGGGGAACTCGGCAACGAGTATGTCTTCGTGAAGACCAAGAGCAAGGAGCTGGACTATCCGGCGGGGGATAAGAATGTGTACACCACGTATCAGGGCAGAGGGGGAGTTCCCGTCACCCCTCTCCGCAAGGCCCTCTTTGCCGCGCGCTTTGGAACAATCCGGATCCTCTTCTCCCACGATATCGTCCCAGGCAGCCGCGTCATGCTCTATCGCCAAATCAGCGAGCGGGTCCGAAAGGTTGCCCCATTCCTGCGGTACGAACCAGACCCTTACCTGGTCATCGGCCAGGACGGAAGACTCTTTTGGATCATCGATGCCTATACCGTCAGCGACAAGTATCCGTATTCAGAGCCCTTCGGAGGGGCTGAGAATTATATTCGCAACTCGGTCAAGGTGATGGTGGATGCCTATCACGGATCCATGAGTTTCTATATCAGCGATCCGAGCGATCCCTTGATCCAGACCTACGCTCGGATCTTCCCCACACTCTTCCAGCCGCTCGAGGCCATGCCGCCGGACCTGCGAGTCCACATCCGCTATCCCGAAGGGCTCCTTGCTATCCAGGCTCGCATGTATGCCACGTATCACATGAGAGATCCCCAGGTCTTTTACAATAAAGAGGATGTCTGGAATATCCCGCCGCGGACGGGACGCAGGGACGTCCCGATGGAGCCCTACTACATCATCATGAAGCTCCCTGAGGAAAAGACGGAGGAGTTTATTCTCCTCATCCCCTTCACCCCCGCCCGGAAAGATAACATGTCAGCCTGGATGGCGGCCCGGAGCGACCCCCCCCATTACGGCAAGCTGATCGTCTATAACATGCCCAAACAAAAACTCGTCTTCGGACCACGGCAGATCGAGGCTCGACTCAACCAGGATGCTTTTATCTCCCAGCAGCTTTCTCTCTGGGGACAGCGGGGATCTCACGTCATCCATGGACCCCTCCTCGTAATCCCCATCGAGACGTCCCTTCTCTACGTTCAACCGCTCTATCTGGCAGCCGAGGAGCAATCACTGCCGGAGCTGAAGCGTGTCATCGTCGCCTATGGTAACCAGATTTCTATGGAGGAAACCCTGGACCAAGCACTCACGAAGGTGTTTGCCAAGACCGTGGGTATTTCACCTCCGGCCTCCGCCGCGCCCCCGACAGCTTCCATTCCCTCTTCGATCCGGGGATTGATTGTCAAGGCCCTGGAGCACTTCCAGAAAGGGCAGCAGCTCCTGCGCCAGGGTAACCTTGCAGGCTATGCGGAAGAGCAGAAACGACTTGAGGAAACCTTAAAAGTGCTGCAGACCAAAACCGGTGGTAATCCCTAGCTTGAACCGTACCCTCTTCCGTCCCCTAGCCTGGATTATTCACATAGAAGTAAATAATCTGCC
>JAAXQN010000142.1 GCA_012974305.1 Candidatus Methylomirabilis sp.
GGGGGACGGCGCGTCGGCGTCGTCGACACCGACATCCAGTCGCCAGGTATTCATGTCCTGTTCGGTTTGGACGAGGCAGAAATGCACCACTCGCTCAATGATTATTTGTGGGGGAACTGCCACATCAAGGAAACCGCCCACGACGTGACACCCCGCCTGAGCGGCGACATTACCGGGCAGGTCTTTCTCATCCCATCCAGCATGAAAGCGGGGGACATCGCGCGTGTGCTGCGCGACGGCTACGACGTGGGCGTGCTCAGAGATGGCATCTACGAACTGGTCGAGGCGCTGGAGTTGGACGTGCTGATGATCGACACGCACCCCGGTTTGAACGAGGAAACGCTTCTTTCGATCGCCATATCCGATGCGCTGGTGATCATTCTCCGGCCCGACCAGCAGGATTATCAGGGAACCGGTGTCACGGTCGAAGTGGCGCGCAAACTTGATGTGCCGAGCCTGGTGTTGATCGTCAACAAGGTTCCCGCGGTGTTCGACGTGGCCGACGTGAAATCGCGGGTGGAACAGACCTATCACTGCGACGTGGCCGCCGTGCTGCCCCACTCGGACGAGATGATGGTCCTCGCCAGCGGCGGCATCTTTGTCTTGCGGCATCCGGACCATCCGATTACCGCCGCGCTTAAACAGGTCGCGGCGATGTTGGTGGCGTAGACGTAGTTGTAGGATGACCCAGCAGCCCTCCATAGCACGACAAGCAGAAACGTAGGCACAGGGGAAAAGTATAGAACGCCAGCTTCCCCGGGACTTCTGGCAGATCGTGGACGAGCCGCAGGGGGAGCGACACAGCTGTCTGCCGGGTACGCATGGAGAGGACAGAGAAATCGCCCGATGAGCTTTTTTCGCGTGAGGAAGCGCTAGGCGGCTTGCCCGCCAAGCGCGCGGCCACCTTGCTCTTCCTCATCGAGAGCCGGACAGCCCATCTGGTAGACCAATCGCGGCGGGCGATGGAATTCTCCATCACGGAAGAGGCCGCAAACGAGCGCGATCTCGCTTTTCTTGAAGCCTTCAGCCTGGGCCGTGAGCCCCCCCTCCGCCCCACGATCCAGGACCTTGAGCGCTACGCCTCACACTGGGCGCCCCTGGTGGCGGCGAATTCAAGTGTTCGGGCCGCCGTCGCCCACCTGGTGGGCCAGAAGTACGAGTTCACCTACCCGTCGGTGCCGGGTATCCGTGCGGCGTTAGGCCTAGACCAAGAAGCGGTGCGGCAGGCGTACCATCGCCTGTACCGTCAACCGCTAGAAACCCTCTTTGCGTCACGGATCACATTATTGGGACGGCTCCGTTGGGCCTGGGCCGCAGTCACTGGATGGCCGGAGTACCTCCCACCCTTCTGGACTATCTTTGTGTTGACCGTTTCCCTCGGCCTTCCCCCGGCCATCCTGGCGCTGCCCATTGCTGTGGCGAATATCGGCCCTGCGAACGGCATCCTGCTCCTGGTCGTGATCGGGCTCATCAACGTGCTGACCATGGCGTGTATGGCCGAAGCCTGTGCCCGGAGCGGCGCCATCCGGTATGGCAAGGCCTTTGTGGGACAGTTAGCAACTGACTTCCTGGGGAACGCAGGGTCCATTCTCCTATCGCTGACATTGGCCCTCCGGAATTTTCTGTCACTCCTGGCCGCTTGCGTTGGCTTGGCGATTACCATGGTGGCCTTCACCCATGTGCCCGCTGGCGTATGGATCGCGCTGCTGTTTTTCATCGAGCTCTATCTGCTGTCGCGCAAAACGCTCAAGTTCACCTTTACCGTCGTGCTGCTGCTCGCCGCGATTAATATTGCCCTACTCCTGCCAATCGTGCTTCTCGCCTTTACTCACGCGCGACCGGAAAGCTTTTTGACCGGAGATGTGTCCTTGCTCAGAGGATTAACTTCTCATCCCCAGGTCCTGCAGCTGGTCTTTGGCGTCATCCTCCTGCTGTACTTCGGGCATGTGTACGTGATCCACTGCGCCAGGGTGGTGCTCCCCCGCGATCCCAGCGGTCGCTCGCTGATCCGGGGCAGTGTGGCGGGAACCGCCTGTCTCACGGCACTGATGGTCGTTTGGGTCCTGGCGATCGGCGGAGCCATCGCGCCCCAGGCGCTGGCCAGCCAGGCAGGTACAGCCCTCACTCCGTTAGCTGTGCAGGTCGGCCCGAGCATCCAGGTGCTGGGATCTGCGCTGATCATTCTCTTCCTAGGAATGTCCTGCATCCGTAGCTCGGATGTCCTCTTCAACCTCGTCCATGAGCGGCTTCCCACCCGGGTACAGTCGATTGTGATGCTGCCGCGGCGGCGGGGGACGCTTTTACTGCAGCAGCGTGGATCACCCAGCGGCAGCCCCCACCTCGGGCTGACGTATATGGGTCTGACGGATGGTCAGCCGCAGTTTCGCCTGGACATCCAGTGGAATGGCAACACCCACCGCGCTGAGATGACCGTCCCCAGACATTGGGATGCCGCGGCGCTGCTCGACCGCCTCCCGGAACTGCGCCCGCACGGCATCGGCCTGACGCTGGAAACACTGGAGGCCAGCCCAGAGAGTGTCCGCCTGCGGGTCAACTCGCCGATGAGCCTGACCTACGAGGGGGACTGGGATGCGATCGGGCTGGGTATGGTGGATGCCCTCACACTTCCGGATCCTCTTCGGGAGCTCGTCAACTGGATGATGCGGCGGGGAGAGGTCACGCTGGCAGAAGTGACGGCATACACCGGACGGGATGAACGTACGGCCCGCACGATGTTGGACGCGCTTGTGGAACAAGACTTCGTGCAGGTGACGGAGGGAAAAGGTGAACCACGGTACCGGATTCGTCTTGCTCCCAAGCGCGGACGCCAGATGTCTCAGGAGATCTGGCAAGCCTTGGACGCGAAGGTGGAAGCGCCAGCAAGCCCTGGTCGCGTCTTCCGCCAGACGGGTGCACAAGTCGTTGCTCAACGGGCTCGGGAAGTGATGCTGGGCGAGCGCGGCCGCTTCTTCCTGTCCCTAAGCCCGGTGATAATTACCCTCCTGTTGGCCCAATGGCTTCTTGTGACCGGTACCGCATCGTTTGTCTGGCTCATCAGCTTTACCGGCATCGTCACGAATTCTCTCGCCGCTGGTATCTTCCCGGTTCTTCTCCTGATTTCCAGTCGGCGGAAAGGGGACCTGGTACCAGGCGTGGTCTACCAGTTCCTTGGCCATCCGCTGTTCGTGGCGATTATCTACGGTGTCTTTCTCGCCAATCTCTTCCTTCACGGCCTCGTGATCTGGCAAGACCCGTTGGCACGCATCAGTGCTGTGTTCGTTGGTCTATTGATCATCGGGGTGACCGTTGCGATGGTTCGCGGTGGAGCCTTTGCCCCCCGCATCGTGGTGGAGCTGCGGGAAGACGGGCGTGAGGAGGGGCGAGGCATCCTCGCCGTCACTGCAGGTGGGCAACCGGCGGCGGCGGAAGTGCGGCTCGGATATCCAGAAGGCGAGCAACCCTATCAGACGATCTCGGGCACGGTGCCGCTGCTCTCTGCGCTCCGCTACGCCACCTTTGACCTGCCGGCCACGTCGGCACGGGAACTCAAGGTGTGGGCACACAGGGTCACGCCCGATGGTGGCTCCGAGAGCCTATCCGCAGTTCTGGAAGTCCACTGTGGAAACGAGACACAGCGGTTTGACCTGAAACTTTCCGGTGGGCAGGTTGTGTTACCCCTCACGAGCGATGCGTGCTGGTTGCGGATTACCCTTCCGGAGCCGTCCCATTCATGAGGCGTGCCCACGGCCGAGGTGTCGCCCTCACCTTCCGGCTATCCGGGTAAGAGACTTCCAAGCGCTACACCGCGAACTGCTCTGGTGGCATCAGGAGCGCTGTGGGAAAGGTGAAGGAACCCTGGCGGTGCGGAGCGAAAATCTTACGGAGAAACGCCACTGTGAGGGAGCTGAGCGCTATGTTGAAGGCCGATGCCGCAGCGCTTTCGCTTTTTTCTGCAGATCCTGGAAGTACTCCGTATCGGTGATCTCGGACACGTGATGCGCCTTCTTGGCCTGGTCAATCTCGATACGGAGGACCTGGATCTGGTGTGTGAGGTGTTGCTCACGGGCGGCGACCTCGTGGGCCATCCGTTGGAAGACCCTGGCTAGCTGCCCCAGCTCATCGGCCCGCTCGGCGACGTCGGTTAGCTTTTCGGCCGTAAACTGGCCTGCCTCGACCGCTGCCGCGGCGGCGGTGACGTGGGCAACGTCCTGCAAGTACAACACCTCCTGATCCCGGAGCCGCTTCTTCTCAAGGCAGGCGCCGATCCTGGCGCGCAACAGCACGGGGTCGAACGGCTTAGGCAGGTAGTCCTCCGCCCCCCTTTCGATGCACCGCACGACACTCTCGATCTCGTCGAGAGCCGAAATCATAATGACGGGAATGTCCCGCCACGTGCTGTGGGCCTTCAAATGTTGGAGCACCTCGTACCCATTCATCTCCGGCATCATCACATCGAGCAGTACCAGGTCAATCGGCTGGGATTTGATCACCGCCAAAGCTTGGCGACCATGTTCGGCTGTTTCGACAGCATAGCCTTCATGTCTAAGCCGCCGCGAAAGTATATCACGGTTGCCCTCGTTGTCGTCTACCACTAGCAGATGACTCGATAGTCGGTGGTCGGTGCCAGGGTCGTCAGAGGCCAATGGGCGTTTTCGGGGTTCTATGTCACGAAAAAGAGCCGCGGGATCCGCTGTTTTTGCGGCAGGACGTGCGGGTGCGACTGGAGACCCTGCCGGGTCGAGAAGATCGTTGATCATCAGCAAAAGCTGCTTGCCGGCAGTGTGAATTTTGTCCAAATCGGCGACAAAACTTTCCAATTGCTGCTCCTCAGCTTCTTCCAGCAGCATTTCGCTATAACCGATGATATGGTTCAAGGGTGTGCGCAACTGATGTCGAATGTTGGAAAGGGCGGCCGACCGGTCCCGACCCTCCACCGAATCGGAATCATGCTCATCAACTACAGTCTTTCCTGCATTCTCGGACGTGGGCCGATTGCCGCCGGTTTCTTCATCAATCATGGTGTTTATCCTTGTGCCAGGGCCGCCTCAATTTTATCTAACAGACGCTTGAACTCGATTGGTTTGGTATCATAATCGTCACATCCGGCGGCCATTGCTTTTTCTTTGTCGCCCACCATGGCATGAGCTGTCAGTGCAATGACGGGTATTTCTCTCGTTTCGGGTGCAGCTTTAATCTGCCGGGTCGCTTCCCAGCCATCGATGATTGGCAAACTCATATCCATCAAAATAAGGTCAGGCACTTCCGATCGAGACATTGTGACTCCCTGTTGGCCATCGACAGCAACGACGACCTCATACCTGTCTCTTATACACATCT
>JAAXQN010000153.1 GCA_012974305.1 Candidatus Methylomirabilis sp.
TTTTGCAGGGCATACAGGACGGCGATGTTGTAGTATGCACCGGCATGGTCGGGATCGAGCTCGACCAGTTTTTTAAAGGCTGTCAGGGCCTGATCGTATTGCCGGTCGGCGGCATAGGCCATGGCCAGATTGTTGCGGGCTTCCAGGAATTCAGGTCTCAGCGCAACGGATTTTTCAAATTCGACGATGGCCTGGCGCAGTTTTCGCTCACCAAGATACAAGTTGCCCATCTTAAAGTGCCATACGGGATCATTTTGATTGTCTTTTAAAGACTTTTGAATAGGTGCAGCATCCTGCCCCATATTAGTGCGGATGGTCAGGGCTTTTTTGAGATTTATTTTTGCCAGCTCGAAACCCGGATCTATCTGAACCGCTTTTTGGAAATGTGAAATTGCCGCGGCAAGGTTTCCTTCCCGAATCATAATGATGCCGACATTATTGTGAGCTTGAGGCAACTCCGGATTGATGCTGATGGCCCGATTCAAATGCTCGAGGGCTTTGTCTCTTTGGCCCTGGTTGAGCAGTTGACTACCTATGAAAAGATGGGCTTCAGCGTTGTCCGGGTCTAAATGCAGCGCTTTTCGAAAATGATTGTCTGCCTGCTCAGGTTTGCCTTGCATCAGCAGTGCGTCTCCCAGCTTGACATGCGTGTTTGGATCATCCGGATCAACTTTAATGACATAAACATAATGCTCAATTGCCTCATATAGTCTGCCTTGTTTTGCCAGCGCAACTCCTAAATTAAAGTGGGCCGATGCATACCGGAAGATTGGGGTCCGGACCAATGCGGATACCCCCACCGATGCCGCCGCCAGCATGGATTTCGGGGCCGAGGGGATCGGGCTGTGCCGGACCGAGCACATGTTTTTCGTGGAGGACCGCATCATCGCCATGCGAGAGATGATCGTGGCCGAGGAAGCGGAGGGGCGGCGGAAAGCGCTGGCCAAGCTTCTCCCGATTCAGCGGAACGACTTCAAGGCGATCTTTGAGAAGATGGGGGGGCTGCCGGTCATCATCCGCATCTTTGACCCGCCCCTCCATGAATTCTTGCCCAAGACCCCCCATGAGCTGGAAGTGTTGGCCGAGGACATGGAAATCCCGCTGAATCGCCTCGTGCGCAAGGTAGAACTGCTCCAGGAGTCCAATCCAATGCTCGGACACCGCGGGTGCCGCCTGGCCATTACCTATCCAGAGATCACGGAGATGCAAACCCGGGCCATTTTCGAGGCGGCCTGTCAGATGGTCCGGGAAAAGAAAAAGGTGCATCCCGAGGTGATGGTGCCGTTGGTGGGCACCGTTGCGGAGTTCCGACACCAGCGGGCCATTATTGATCGGGTGGCTGCCGAGGTGATGCGCGAGTTTGGCGTGAAGGTGGCGTATGAGGTCGGGACTATGATCGAGACGCCGAGGGCCTGTCTCGTGGCGGACGGGATCGCCGGCACGGCCGAGTTTTTCTCCTTCGGGACCAATGACTTGACGCAGACCACGTTTGGCTTTTCTCGGGACGATTCTGGGAAGTTCCTTCCGCAGTATATCGAGGAGGGGATTCTACAGGAAGATCCCTTCATCAGTATCGATGAAGAAGGGGTCGGACAGCTCATGACGACTGCGGTGCGAAAGGGACGCTCCGCCCGGAAGAACCTGGAGGTCGGGATCTGTGGCGAGCACGGGGGCGACCCCCAGTCGGTCGAGTTTTGCCATCGCACTGGCCTTGATTACGTGAGCTGCTCCCCGTATCGTGTCCCCGTGGCGAAGATGGCTGCGGCGCACGCGGCCCTGAAGGAAAAGGTCAAAATCACGGAGATGGGGGAGAAGTAACAAGTGGTGTTGCACCTCGAGACCACCGACAGGGTAGCGAGCGACCCATGCTGATGATTTTCGTAGTTTCCGACGCCACTGGCGAGACAGCGGAGCGGATGGTCCGATCCGCTCTCGTGCAGTTTGAGGGGGCACCCGCGACGGTGATCCGACGCGGGGATGTCCGCACGCCAGAGCAGCTCCGGGCCGTGGTCCAGGAAGCCGCTGGTCATCGATCCCTAATTCTTCATACCCTGGTTTCGAACGAACTGCGCCGCTTGATGCTCCCTGAATGCCGTTCGCACGGGGTGGATGCGATGGACCTGATGGGCCCGATGCTGGACCGGCTCGCCACACACCTGCGGCTCACGCCGCAAGAGAAGCCGGGGCTGTTCAAGCAATTGGTCGAGGCCAGGTCGAGGCAAGTCGAGGCGGTCGAGTTCGCCTTCCGCCACGACGACGGACAGCGCGCGGACGAGCTCGACCGTGCGGAAGTCGTCCTTGTCGGTGTCTCCCGAACGATGAAGACGCCGACGACAGTGTACCTCGCCTACCAGGGGTGGTTCCCCGCCAATGTTCCCATCATCCCCGAGATTCCTCTGGCCCCGGCGGTGCTCTCCTTGCCGTCCGAACGGGTCATTTGCCTTGCCATGGAGCCCAACCGGCTGGTGGAATTGCGGCGTGTCCGCGCTGACTACCTCGCGATGCCTACGAAGTCATACATCTCACTGGCGGACGTCCGGAAAGAGCTTCGTCACTCTGAGCAGCTGTGTGTCACTCATGGCTGGCGGCAGGTCGACGTGACAGGCAAGTCGGTTGAGGAGGTGGCCCGGGAGGTCGTGCATCTTCTCCCCATCGAGGACCAGGTACGCATGCCGGCATGGTAACGGAGGGCCATCCGTCAGGAAAGCCCGTCGCGCGTGGCAGACAGCACCTCCTGCCCATTCGTAGTTCCGCGCAATCCCACATAAGCCCCTTTCAATGCTCAGCTTCCCCGATTTTCCCCCTCAAGTAATCTGCCCTTTTTGACGATTATATAAGAGGAGAGTCCGTCTCCGGGGAGTCATGGCCGTGTATGTGCTTCTTGTCATAGTGCTTCTCTTGGTCGTCTTAGGGGCGTACATAAGGCTCTTGGCGCACGCCTTCAAGAAGAGTACGACGTGGGGTTTGGCCGTATTCGCCTTATCACCGATTACACCCGTGATCTACGGCATCAAATTCTGGGACGAAGTCAAAAAGCCTTTCCTCGTTTTCAGCATTTCCTTTGTGCTCCTCATGTTTGTGGCGCCGCAACTCATGTTTTCGGATGCGGGTGTTGACCAGCTGTTTACGGAGCCGGGTATCGAGCAACCCCGGTCGAGGAGGGCTCCCAGGCGGGTAAAACGCCCCTCCCCCCAGCGCGTCGTTGCCCCTGTACCGGAAAAAGCGGCCGTTCTCGAGCATCGGGAATCTCGCCGCAGGCCGATCACGGCCCCGGATCCCGTATCAGAGGGCCCGCGGTTCAAGGTGATCTCCCCGGCCGAGGCAAGGGATTATATCGGCGCGCGGGTCATATTCACCGGCAGAAATGATGTTGAACGAAAGGGCTGGCTGATCGGTGTCTCTGGTGATCGGTTGCGAATTGAGAGACGTGTGAGCCGGGGTAAAGTTTCATATGAATACAAAGCCCGCGATATCAAGTCGCTGAAAGTCCTGCTCAAATAGCCGCACGCACTGTGTGTCGAGTCGCTTCAGCCTTCCGGCAATTCACCCCTTCTTCCCCACGGCCCGGGAGGGCTTTTTCATTGAGTGACAGTGGCGGCGGAGAGTCAAGGGGCACAAGATTGAACGCGAACACTTCGCCATAACGTGATAAAGCGGGGTGTCACATTCGCAGAGCATGGTGTGCAAGGTAGGAGATAGAATTGAAAAAATGGCTTACATTGTTTGTCTTCGTTATCGCTCTAGCCAGTTATCAACATTGGGATAAGATCGAGCGCTATTCTAATGATGGTAACGACTTCAAGTTAAACGGCTCTCACCAAGTAGTCATGTATTCAACTTCTTGGTGCGGCTATTGCCGGAAGGCAAGAGCATTCTTTGCTCGTAATGATATAGCTTATGTAGAATACGATATAGAAAAGTCATACGAGGCGAAACGTCAATTCGACAAACTTAGGGGAAGGGGAGTACCTTTAATTGTTGTGGGCACTGAACAGATCAGGGGATGGAACCCAACAGCTGTTAAAGCAGCTCTCGCTCGTCTGAAAAATTCCCCTTCGCCCAAGCCCGTCACCTATGCTGCTGCCCAAAAGACGTCCACCGTTAAGCAAGACGAAGGATACATTATTCACCTTCGCAATGGGCGAAAAATAGAGGTTGAAGATTACTGGGAAAGAGGCAACAAAATCCAATTTCGGAAGCTTGGTGGTGTCGTGGGTGTGGACCGCAAACGTGTCGTCATGATTGAAAGCCAAGTTGATGGTGTGCGCAAGCGGTATAGCCCCATCTTCACAAGACAATCTCATCGTGAGGGGTCAGGACTCGTGCGATGAGGTTACCAGAAGAACTCAGCAATCTGTCCAAATCAACAGACATTCCGTTTCAATCGAAATGGGAATTCGGTCGCCTATCAGACACCTTCGTATTCTTGTTCGGGAAATGCTATGAGAGCCGTTACAAAGGGCATGTGGTCAGGTATTACCGGGGTCGAGGAGGGTACGATAGTGCTGGTGACTGGTATAGTGACGGTACGCTAAGGAATAGACTAAAACTTTTCCATTCTCGTCCCCTCAATCTGGGATTACAATATTATTTCAATGTGAACCAAATTAGTCCAATTGAGCTAGGTTTGCGTGAGCACCGAAACGTATTCGCTTCCAAACTTCCCACGACTCACTCCGGTGTCAAGTGCTATGCTGCTGAAAAAAGGTTGGCGGGGCTGCTTCTAATGAACGGCAAGATAATTGATACGCTCGTTACGCTACGAGATGTCGCTGGGCAGCTGTGGTCAGGAGGATTCTTAGTGTTAGATGATGGATTGATCGTCTTGGCGGACGAAGGTCCGGACGAACGTGTGTTGGAGATCATGCATGGCCTTAGCACAGCTCTGACTGAGTCGACGCTACTTCCAGATCAACGCCAGTATTGGAACCTTGATGTGGGTCTTCTTTTGGGTCTGACTATATTTCTTATTAATAGCATTGTCATACTGATTCTTTTCATGCGCGGTGATTTAAGTAGACTCTTCAACTAGGCCTATCCCAAACTGTACATCACTCTTCTCGGGTGAAGCACAGCCGTGAAGGCGTTTTCATTTTCTGCGATATCGCTCGCGCGATTATTCAGATTGAGAGGAATCCTGCGCGGGTTTTGCCTCCCCGGAAAGGCGATCGACCACAGTGTCGATCAAGGCGTCCTCTACGGGGTTTACTGCGAGGAACCGCACCCCCATACCCGGTGTCGGACCCGTCCAGATCTCGTCCTCGTCCACCGACACCGCCTGCTCCCTGCGTACCCACATTACTTGCGCAAGGACCGACATCGTATGGTTCAGGTCCGGTAACTTGAATTGGAGCAAGATGTCAGCCCCCCGTTGGG
>JAAXQN010000065.1 GCA_012974305.1 Candidatus Methylomirabilis sp.
GCTTTCGCGCATTGCTGGAAGCGAGTACGGACCTCCTCCGGGACATGAAATTTCGCGTCGGGAGCCCAGCCATAACGCTCCTTGGTCAGGCGGATCTCCTCCTCACCCAGGGGCTCTCCGTGCGCCTTGGCGGTGTCCTGGCGGTTGGGGCTTCCGTAACCAATGTGGGTACGCGCCACGATGAGTGACGGGCGCGTCCTCTCCGCCCTCGCCGCCTCCAAGGCGGCCTCCACAGCGACCATGTCGTGGCCGTCGATCGCCTGCACGTGCCAACCGTATCCCGTGAACCGCGTAGCCACATCCTCGGTAAAGGCGAGCGAGGTTGGCCCGTCGATGGAGATCCCATTGGAATCGTAAAGGTAAATCAGCTTGCCCAGGCCCAGGTGTCCCGCGAAAGACGCGGCCTCGTGGGAGATCCCCTCCATCAGGTCGCCGTCGCTCACGATGGCGTAAGTATAGTGATCTACCACGAGGTGCCCGGGCCGATTGAACCGGGCCGCCAAGTGCGCCTCGCCCAGCGCCATCCCGACCCCGTTCGCAACACCTTGCCCCAGGGGACCGGTGGTGGCCTCCACGCCCGGTGTCAGGCCGAACTCCGAGTGGCCGGGAGTCCGGCTCCCCCATTGGCGAAAGCGCTTGATGTCGTCGAGAGAGAGATCATACCCCGACAGGTGCAGCAGGCCGTAGAGGAGCATGCAACCATGGCCGGCTGACAGGATGAACCGGTCCCGGTCCGGCCAGGCCGGGTTGACCGGATTGTGTTTGAGGAACCGTGTCCATAAGACATAGGCCATGTCGGCCGCCCCCATGGGTAGACCAGGGTGGCCTGAATTGGCCTGCTGGACTGCGTCCATGGCCAAAGTGCGAAGGGTCGTTGCACAGAGGCGATCCAACTCATCATAGTGGCCGGCGGGGGGTCGCTCAGAATGGACGGCCTTGGCATCGCTCTTGGTTTTCATCGGACCCCCCCCCGGCGCAGGCCGGTCTTCGCAGCGCGGAGCATGTGGTAGACGATGAGAAGCTGGGTCAAGCCTAACGGATTGCTGTGGCGGTGCTCGAGCCCATCCAGGTATTTTCCGATCATCTCCGGCCGCAGGTGCTGGGCTTCAGGCATGTGCTTCCAGATCACCTCCTCGATCTCCGTCGCCTCAGCAGTACTGACGGCCCCGTCGATCTCCAGGAAGTCGACCAGTTGTTCGTTCTGCATCATGACCTCCAACATCACCCGAAAGATTAAGCTGCCTCCTTTTCCATCGTTTCATTATATTGACCCATTGACGCAGTGCCGTTGAGCTTCGCTCGATGATACAGCAACTTCTGGGCGGCGGCCGCGTTCTCCTTCTTGCCTGACCAGGTTTCCAGGGCCGGCTGCTGCAGCGCACGAGCATAGGAGAAGGTTAATGGCCACGGCAGATCCTTGTGTCTTGCGTTCATGGCGTTAAGATGCGCAGTAGCCCGTTCATTGCTCTGGCCACCGGATAGGAAGGCGATGCCCGCAAGATTTTTTGGAATGTTCTTCAACAGGCATCGCACCGTCTTCTCCGCTACTTCCTCGACACTGGCTTGCTGCGGACAATCAAGCCCAGAGATCACCATGCTTGGCTTGAGGATCGTTCCATCCAGGAGGACGCGCTGTGCTTTGAGTTCGGCAAACACTGTGCTTAGTGTCTCCGAGGTCACTTCGTAGCAACGATCAATGGTGTGATCGCCATCGATTAACACTTCGGGCTCGACGATGGGGACGATCCCGGCCTCTTGGCATAGTGCGGCGTAGCGCGCAAGGGCATGGGCGTTCGCGTGAATGCAACCGTTGCTAGGAATCCCGTTTCCGATGGTAATCACGGCACGCCACTTGGCGAAGCGCGCACCTATGCCTTTGTACTCAGCCAGGCGTTCACGCAAGCCGTCCAACCCTTCGGTCACTTTTTCGCCGGGAAAACCGGCTAAATCTTTGGCCCCCGTGTCGACCTTGATTCCGGGAATGATGCCCTGCTTTCCCATGTATTGGGCAAAGGGGGTGCCGTCTGCAATGGATTGGCGGATTGTTTCGTCATACAGGATCGCGCCGCTAATGAAATTAGAGAGATTGGGCGTTGTGAGCAACAACTCGCGCCAGGCGCGGCGGTTTTCAACTGTACTTTCAATGCCCATTTTCTTGAATCGCTTGCCACAAGTGGGGTTGCTCTCGTCCATAGCCAGGATGCCTTTGCCCGCGGTAACCACTGCCTTGGCTGTGCCTTGAAGCTCTTGTAAAGTCATTCTCTTCAGCCTCCATATTGTTCCGGGGGTCTGTTCCCCCCGCATCCCATGTTTCCCTGCTCGGCTTCCGGCCCTTCGGTTATGGCCGGAGTCTTCCGTGACCGCCAAAGCAAGGAGCGCGCTCAACCACTCCTTGGCGCCCCGCGACGAGGACGATGGGGTCCAAGTCGAGGAACAGCCCGTGCTCTACCACTCCCACGATTCCCTTGAGGCGTTGTCCCAGCTGGGACGGCTCCGGGAGGGGCCAGAAGCGGCAGTCCAGGACATAATTCCCGTTGTCGGTGACGAAGGGGCCCCCGTTGCTGCGTCGAATCTCCACCAACCCGCCCATCCGCACGATCGCCTGCTGACACGGGTGCCAGGCGAAGGGGACCACCTCAACCGGGAGGGGGGCAGCCACGCCGAGGCGGTCCACCAGCTTTCCGTCGTCCACCACGATGATGTAATGCCGGCTTGCCAGGGCCACCACCTTCTCGCGGAAAATGGCCCCCCCTCGGCCCTTGATCAGATTACCCTGGCGGTCCACTTCATCTGCCCCATCGATGGTCAAATCAATCTTGGGGCACTCTTCCAGGGACGTCAGTGGAATGCCTGACTCCCGAGCCAGACGTTCACTCGCCACGGAGGTCGGAATGCCGCGGATCCGGAGCCCTTCCCGCACCCGTGCTCCCAGGGCCTCGATGGCATAGGCCGTCGTCGAACCGGTCCCCAAGCCCACCACCGTGCCATCGGCCACATACTCCGCCGCCCGGTATCCTGCCAGACGCTTTAGTTCTTCCCGCTCCATCACCTCTTCTGCCTCCATGAAGGTAGCTAACCTCGAGTATTGCTCGTTCGATTCCTGTCCATACAGGCGCTTCTCGTAAAATGGGGTCAGGCCCCAGGGTGGTCAAATCAATATGCGCGCGGCCCCGAAGGCATGGGCGAAGTCCAAGTAGACCGGCTTCTCCGCATCCAGCATCGAGCGGAGCAGTGCCTGCTGCGTCTTGAGCTTGACACTGCCAATGGTCATCGGGCCGATACCGACCGCTCCCTTGGAAGCTTTGGCGTGTTTTAGTGGGACGCCGTCGTCCCTCGGGTCGATACCCTCGATACCGGCGGGCGGAACCGCATTGACATCGGCGGCGACTTTCAGGTCTTGGGCATCCTCCAACACAGACGCGTCGAGGACCTCCGTTCCCGCCTTGGCAGTAGACATAACGACATCCGCCCGGGAAACCAGTCTCGCCTTGTCCGCATCGGAGCAGGCATAGGTACCACGTAACGTGGTGCTGCAGCGTCGGTTGTACTCGTTGGCCTTCGCCGCGGCAACGTCTATGGAAAGATAGTCTACGACGGTCGTATTGGCTCCAGCCAGGGAGGCGATCACGCCGGCGGCAATTCCGACCGGTCCGGTGCCGCCGAAGATGACGACCCGCGTCCCCGCGAGCTCCATCTGGTGCCTTTTCTTCAGTTGATGTTGAACGCAGGCGACAAGTGCGGCGGCGGTGGTAAACGCGCCGCTGGGGTCGGCAAAGATGGACACTTCGTAGGGGGGGACCATGGCCTTCTTTGCCGCATCGACCGTGTCCATTGCCAGACCGGCATCCCGTCCAGCCACATAGATGGCGCTTCGTTTTACGTCCTTGGGACCGCGGCAGAAGATGATGTCTTGCACGAGACCGGGCACTTGCTCCGGCGTGACATTGGCGTACGGAACCACCGCATTGAATCCGGCATCATACGCCATCGTGATATCGAATGGGCTGACATGAGGCATGGGACTAAACATGTGCAGAATGGTGGGCCGGTCCGTGAATCCTTTTACCTGCTTCATGTCTTCTTACCCCCCTTTGCCAGATCTCCGCCCTGCCTTGACTCGAAAAATAGAGATTGCTAATCTATATGTCAAATTCATTATTTATATCTATATAATAACAGAATGGAATCGTTGAGATTTGATGTACAAACGGCGTTCCTACAATACGACCTTACGATACCATAACTTGCTGACAGGAAAGGAGGGAAAAATATGAACCTCTCCCAGCTCAAGGCGTTTCTTGCCGTGGCGCAGGATCGAAGCTTCTCTCGAGCGGCAGAAAAGCTCTACCTAACCCAGCCTGCCGTTTCGAAACAGATTCAGGCTCTTGAGGAAGGGTTGGGAATGCGGCTATTTGACCGAGTCGGCAGATCCATACTCCTCACACAGGCGGGGAATATTCTCCATGACCATGCCCATATCGCTTTTCGAACCCTGGAGGAGGCGAGAGAGACCATTAATCAATTGCGGGGGCTCCAGAGAGGCCACTTGCGGATCAGTGCCGCCAGTACTATCGGCACGTACATGCTCCCCCAGCCCCTCGGTGAGTTGAAAGCCCAATTTCCGGGTATTGAAATCAGTCTCGCGATCACGAATAAAGCACGGGTTGTTCAGCAGGTCCTAAACCATGAAGTGGAACTCGGTTTCGTCGGTCCTCCGGTAGAACCAGCCGAACTGGAAATGGAAGAATATCTCCTGGACGAGCTTGTCCTCATTATGGCTCCGACGCACCGGCTCGCGCGTGAAGAGTCGGTGGGCGTGGCGGAGTTAGCGGAGGAGGTCTTTATCCTTCGCGAGCAGGGCTCAGGAACGCGGGAAATCATGGAGGAAGAACTAGGCCGGGTCCGCGTCAACCTGAAGAAGGCCATGGAATTGGGAAGCACGGAAGCCATTAAACAGGCGGTGGCGGCGAACTTGGGAGTTTCAATCGTCTCGAAGTTTGCGATCTCACTCGAGACACTTCAAGGCCGCCTTGCAGTGGCGAGACTGCCAGAGCTCAACCTCCGCCGGCAACTCTTCGTAATTCACCATGGGGGGCGAACGCTAAGCCCGGCTGCTGAGGAATTCTGTTCGCTGCTGCGGCGGTCCGCAGTCGTGAGACGCAAGACGTTGTCACCTGATACAGTTGCACCGTAGGCAGTTTCCCGCAGGGCTCTTCAGGGGAATAGACTTCGCTTTGGCCTGGATCCCGCTCTCTTGGTTTCCCGCTACCGGGACGGAGGGAGTAACTCGGAGGGTTGTGGGGCGGCCTCCGCACACAGTTTGTC
>JAAXQN010000092.1 GCA_012974305.1 Candidatus Methylomirabilis sp.
GGCCTGGGGTCTTCGGGGTCGGCGGTGGCGAGCCGGCTTGGGTCGTTGCCGGATCGAGGATGTTATTGATCAGTGCCAGTAGTTGCTTGCCCGCCGTGTGAATCTTGTGGAGGTCGGCAACAAAACCTTCCAGGTTGCGTTCTTCGGCCTCCTCCAGCAGCATCTCGCTGTAGCCGATGATGTGATTCAAGGGCGTGCGCAGCGTATGGCGCAGGTTAGCGAGGGAGGCAGGCTGGGAGCTGTCGGCTCGAGATCCTTCATCGATCATGTCGCGGCTTCCTTGCCCAGGGCGGCCTCAATCTTTTCGATCAGCCGGGAGAATTCGATCGGCTTGGTGTCGTAGTCGTCACATCCTGCATCGATCGCTTTTTCCCGGTCGCCCATCATCGCATGGGCCGTGAGTGCGATAATGGGGATAGCTTTTGTCTCGGGCGCCGATTTGAGTTGTCGGGTTGCTTCCCAACCATCCAGCACGGGCAAATCCATATCCATCAGGATCAGGTCCGGCGCTATTGATCGGGCCATCTCCACTCCCTGTCCACCATCGACGGCAATGACCACCTGGTGACCCCGCCGGCCCAGGCGCCGAGACAACATATCCCGGTTCATCTCGTTATCCTCGACCAGCAGGATCTTCGACATCTCAGGCCTTCTCTGTGTATGGGGTTGCTGGCCGGACGCAGGACACCACCCGGTCGCGGACCTCACGCAGCAGTTCCGCCTGGCTGTACGCCCCCTTCTGGAGGATCTGTGTCACGGAACCACTCAGCAGCAGGCGGTCCTCTGGGGTGAGATCCTTGGCGGTCACCACGACAACGGGGATTGACCGCCATTCTTCCTGTTTGCGAACCTCTTCCAAGAACTGGAATCCGTCCATCTCTGGCATCATCAGATCAAGCAAGATGAGCTCCGGTCGGCTTTCGGCCACGCGCTCTAACGCCTCACGCCCGTTGGCGGCTTCGCTCACCGCCCAACCCTCTTTTTCTAACCTGCGGCGGAGCACCTCGCGCATGTCTGCATCATCTTCAACGACTAGCACCCGGCAAGGCGGGCGTGCGCAGCGGTATTTGTGGAGGATGGCGGCCATGCGCTTCCAGTCAATGGGCTTGGTCAGATACTCTGCCGCACCGAGGGCATAGCCCATCTGCTTATCGTCCCCGATCGTGACTATAATCACCGGGATTTCGGCCAGATCGGGATCCGCCTTGAGCGCGGTCAGCACGGCCCAGCCATCCATGCCCGGCATCAGCACGTCCAGGGTGATCAGGGCAGGATGCAAGGCCTTGGCGATCTGGAGTCCCTCCTCGCCATGCGAGGCGGCCACCATGCGCAATCCTTCCTTGCTGAGGAAGCGATGCATCAGGTCGTGCACCGTCGGGTCATCGTCGATGACGAGCACGGTGAGTGCCCCTTGGGGCAGCGGAGCGATACTGGGTGGAATTTCCTCCTCCCGAAGCGCCGCCGCCACCCTCGGATCGTCCACCTCGGCAGGAAGCCGGATGGTAAAGGTGGACCCCTGGCTCGGCGCACTCTCGACCGTGATGTCGCCCCCCATCATCCGGCAAAACTTCTGGCTAATCGCCAGCCCCAGCCCCGTGCCACCGTACTTTCGTGACGTCGAGGCGTCGGCTTGTGAGAACGCCTGGAACAGCTTTCCCATCTGCTCCGGTGTCATGCCGATGCCGGTGTCGGTCACGCGGAACGAAATTCGGGCCTCGCCGTCACGCATCTCCCGGGCAACCCCCAGTGTAATGGTGCCCTGCTCGGTGAACTTGCAGGCGTTGCCGAGCAGGTTGAACAACGCCTGTCTGACCTTGGTCAGGTCGGCTCGCATGGCGGGGAGATCATCGGCACAGTGCACCTGCAGGGTGTTGGCGTTTTTTTCTACTAGCGGATTGATGGTGGTCACCACATCCTGGATCACGGTGGGGATGTCAAAGGTCTCCAGGAAGAGATCCATTCTCCCGGCTTCGATCTTGGAAAGATCAAGAACGTCGTTGATGAGCCCAAGCAAGTGCTTGCCCGCTGCGTGAATCTTCTGGAGGTCCGGGATAAAGTGCTCCTGGCCCAGATCTTCGGCCTCCTCTTGCAACATCTCGCTGTACCCGATGATAGCGTTCATCGGAGTGCGCAGCTCGTGGCTCATATTCGCCAGAAACGTGCTCTTGGCCTGGTTGGCGGCTTCGGCGGCTTCTTTCGCCTCTTGCAATTCTTTTTCGGCCTGCTTGAGCTGACGCAAGTCTTTGTTAAACCCCACCGTCCCGACTTCCTGCCCCTCCTCGTCGTACAGAATGGATGCCGAGATCAGGACAGGAATGAGGCTGCCGTCCTTCGTTTCCAGGGTGGTCTCGAAGGCCGAAAGGGTGCCCCCGTGCTTCCGCATCCGGCGCATCACCTCTTTCGCCCGGTCCTCACTGTCGAAGAGTGCCGTCACCCGCTGACCGATGATCTCTTCCCCCCGGTAGCCCAACAGGGACTCGGCGCCCTCGTTGAAAAGAACAATATTTCCCTCTTTGTCTGTCGAGATGATGGGATCGGTAGAACTTTCTATCAAGCGTTCAAGGTATTGTCTTGTCTCCTGAAGCTCGGCATGGGCGACGAGGAACGCTTCCTCTGCCCGCTTGCGCTCGGTGATGTCTTCGACGGTGCCCTCATAGTACAGCAGTCCGCCACTGGCATCCCGGACTGCACGCGCGTTCTCCGAAATCCAGATCACGCTGCGGTCTTTACGGTACACTTGCGACTCAAATCCCGACACGGCACTCTGTTCCTGCATCAGACGAGTGAACTCGGCGCGACGCGTCGGGTCGACATACAATTGCGGTCCGATATCGGTGAGAGTCTCGATCATTTCCTGGGGGGTCGCATATCCATAAATGAGCGCCAGTGCAGAGTTGACGCTGAGGTAACGGCCATCTGGCGTCGTCTGAAAAATGCCCTCGACCGCATTCTCAAAAATGCTGCGATACTTCTCTTCGGCTTCCCGCAGCGCTACTTCTGCCCGCGCATGTTCTGCAATTTCCCTTCTCAGATCCTCGTTTGCGACGTTGAGTTCGGTTGTCCGCTGTTGGACGCGAATTTCCAGTTCCTCATTCGCCTGTTGGAGGGCCGCCTCGGCCCGCGTGCGCTCGATCACGCGCCCGAGCTGCGTCCCCACTTGTGCCATGGCATCCAATAACGGCTCATTCGGTTCTACGGCCTCGGCGGAGAAGAACTCGAGTACAGCCACCACTTCGGTCCCTACCAACACCGGGAACGCGAACCCCGCTTTGACGCCGATGTCCTTGGCTAAATTCGCCCGTGGGAAATTCGAATCCTGGGTCACATCGATGATCCACGCGGGCTTGCCACTTGCGAACACCCGTCCCGGCAAACCCACGCCCCGGGCGAAGTGGGTCACATCGGTCACCTGCCGAAACGTCGCAAAGCGTGCGGGGTCTTCGAGATGCCAGATGCCCGTGGGCACCAGTTCATCCCGGCCATGGTCAGCCAGGAGATACACGTCGCCGACCGGCCACCCCGTATGCGCACAGACCTGATCGAGGGCGTACTGCAGCACCTCCTCCATGGTCGCCGCCTCGTTCGCAACGACCGCGACCTGTTGGAGCAATTGGACGAACGCGGTCTTCTGATGCAGGGCCTCCTCCGCCCGCATACGCTCGGTTTCCAATGCTTCCAATGCGGTAAGCCGTTGGCGCATGCCTGCCAGTTCATCTATGAGTTGATCCTTTGTCTTCTTTTCATCACTCATGTGAGCTCCCCAAAATAAGCGGTCCCCCGAAGGGGCCTAAAGTATCTTTTTGGGATGGGGGTGTCAAGCACCGGCTCTCAATGCCCCCGGCGGGTGACGGAATCCGCAAGGGATAAGTTATTGAGGGGAAAGGCCCCTTTGAGGAGAAAAGATCCGTGTCCCCACCTCCTATCGTCTGCACACGGGACAATACCACCCCGTGGGTGATTGCTGCAGTTGGACTGGCCCTTGGCGAAGGCGATTTTAGTCCTAGTGCCTTTGTGAATGTCTGTGTTATTGTCCTGCCTTCGTGGATGTCTGTGTTATTCTTTGCAATCCCTTCGTCGATTATAACTTTGACGTTCCATTTCGTCGCATGAGGTAGGATGCTGAGGCAGGCTGGGGTGGTTTTTTCTGCGATGCTGATCCTCGCGGGGGTGTTCCCCCACCCGGCAGAAGGGCACCGGCCGTTCCTGAGAGCCTCCGACGCGGACGTTGTCGATCCAGGCATGGTGGAACTGGAGACCGGAGTCGAAATCAGTCGAAACACCCGCGGAGATAGTGACGAGACGAGCTATACCCTTCCAAGTGTCGAATTTAACTTCGGCATCGCGGACCGGATCGAAATCGACATCAGCACCGGCTTTGAGTTGGTAGACGATGACCAAGAGGACCAGACCTTAGGCAGTGCCAGCGACACGGGCCTCACCTTCAAGACCCTCTGGTGGGAAGGGGAGGAAGGCGCCCCCTCCCTCGCCACCGAATTCAGCCTCAATCTACCCACGGCCCGGGACGAGTTCCAGCCGGATGGGCGGCACCGGGTCGGGGGGACCGGCCAGGTGGACCTGTCCGGTGAGACGGGTCCCCTGCTATACATCCTGAATCTGGGCGGCGGGGTCGAGCCCAGTCCCAAAGATGGCGACTACGTCGGCGTCTTCATCTGGGCGGTGGCGGGCGAGCTCACCGTCGCCGACCGAGTCACTGTCGTCTCCGAATTCCAAGGCAAGGCGATTCCCGGGGCCGATAACGAAACGACTGCCCTGCTCGGACTCACCTATACGACCCTTGGTGGGGTGAAATTTGACTTTGCCGGCTTCGCCGGCCTCACCGACGGGTCCGACAATTGGGGGATTAGATTTGGCCTTTCCTTCAACTTTCCTGTTGTGTCTAGGCCGAGCGGTAAACGGAGATGAGCATGGGCGAGAAGGGAAAGTCACACAATTATGTACCACCATGTGGCAAGACGGCTTCTCGCCGGTCGACCCGACTATTTCATTGACAGGAAGGGCCAACGAAGCTAAAAATAGCAACAATACGCACTTAGATAACCCCACAATGACCTAACACTCTTTCCGCGTCAGGTCCTCAACCGGGGCATGAGACGACAGCAGTTCGCTGGGAGGAGAAGGTGCCTATCCTGAACATCCAAAAGTTGGGGTGGTGGGCGGTTCGGGAAAAACTGAAGACTGAAGGAGGAGATACGATCCTCATTCCAGTCGGCAGTTGCGAGCGCCATGGAAATCCGTACACCCCTCTCGGACTCGATGGGATGGTGACCAAGAGTGTGGTCGAGCGGGCC
>JAAXQN010000105.1 GCA_012974305.1 Candidatus Methylomirabilis sp.
CTCAAGGCTAGCCCTGAGCGACGTCCCGCAAACGCGGGGCGGAGTCGAAGCCCGGAGGGCAGATTATTTACTTCTATGTGAATAAGCCGGGCTGGCGGAACCCTGGGGTGCTTAGGAGGAGTTAGAAGGAAAACCAGCGTGCGTTTCCTCCTCGTGGCGGAAAGATGCCGTGACTTGAGGGCAAAACTGGAGGCTGGAAAGGGCGTGCGATGGAGGGGAAAGAGGTGAACGGGTCCAAGCGTCGGCGCGATCGCCGTTCAGCTCCCCTTGCCCCTTTCGATCTCGTCGATCTCCACGGCGACGTTGAGGAGCAAGGTTTCTAAATCCTTCTGAATGGTCTTCGGGAGGTCGGATGCTTCCTTGGCCCCCAAGGGAGTAAAGGAGAAACTCCCACTCCGCTCTTGGTGTGAAGTCATCACGATGGCGTTAAATGCCTTTTCTCCGGTCTTTCCTCCGAACTCGGCGTGCACAACCCAACCGGTTTCAAAAAGGATAACTCCCTCACCGGCCGGCAACGAGATCACGAGCCGCCCTGATTTCCTGCCGATGGAGACAGCCTGGGCTACCTCGGTCATGTCCATGACTGCCAATGAACCCTGGAGGGTCTGCACAGGTGCCGCTTCTGGGGCCTCCACGGCCGCTGCCTGACCTGAGTCTCTTGCTGGTGCCCCAACTTGGACACCCCGAAGCTGCAACAGCGTGCGCACGCGAGTCACGATAGTGGCGACGGGCGAGTTATCCGGAAGGATCATGTCCGCCTCAGTTCGGGTCGCAGCCACTCCCATCTGCGCAGCCCGGTCGACGAAGAGGATGAACGGAATTTCCTTGCTCGTGCGGTCACCCCGTATGTCCGAGACCAGCTCGGAGCCATACATGTCATCGACCATGGACTGGCTTAGGACCAGGTCTGGCCGGCGCCGCCTCAACGTTGTCAGGGCAGACGTTCCGCTGGACGCCACCGAGACCTCATAGCCCGCCAATTCTAAGGCCTTCTGGAGTCGAATGCTGTTGTCTGGATCGGCGTCAACCACAAGGACGAACGCCATGGGAATCCTCCCCTCCGTCCGCTCTCAGGAGGGTATAGCCGCCCGGGGCGGCGAAAGGTCTCGGGGACCGATTGTCCCTTATCGGCTCGAACGCCGGAATCTGCGCAACGAGGGCACCATCGATCGGGACCACCGTCAGAATATCACACCCGCTGCTCCTAGACTACCTTCATACATCGCTAAGGCCCGTCGGATACTTTTGGAACAGATTGCATCATCGGAAACGGTGGCTGGTTTCAACCGTTGCACGGTTTGTGCCAGCGACTGCTTGGAACGAGATACCGCGTGATGTAGACCCTCGGGAAAGGTGAGCTAGAGTTCTCTTGGACAGGAGTTGTGCCGGAAATCCCTACCACCGACCCTGGCGGACGGGGGGGAAGAGTGACTAGTGCCGTTCCAACTTGATAAGTGGTTCGACAGGGCTTCGACGGTGAGCTCAGCCGAACCGCTCACCACCCCAAGGAGGATCGAGGGGCCGAATTTGAGCAGCCTGCCTTGTTAAAAGGGCAGTGATCGAGTGCAGCGAGAAGGTTGGCGCAAATAGTTGGAACGGCACTAGAGAAGGCTTCGGAGGTAAGCGCTCAGATAATCGACCACGGTGACGACAATGTAGATGGCAATCAGCAGGGTGAGGAGCTGGTTTTCGAGGAAGAGGCTGATCGCAATGTGGATTTGTTGGCCCAAGCCTCCTGCCCCGACCAAACCCAGTATCGCTGCCGCCCGGATGTTCACCTCCCACCGGTAAAGAGTATAGGAGACAAAGTTGGGGTAGGCCTGTGGAAGAAAGCCATACAGGACGAGAGGAGGGCCTTTAGGACTCTTTGCCTCGGATGGAGCCTAGCGAATTGAGCACGAAGGTAGCAAAGGTCTTAGAAAGGGGAGATCTAGAGCGGACCTTATGGTAGATAAGGTAAAAGTCCCGGGTGAGCCGCGGGCCCTCAAGGGCTACCGTGCGCAGCGTCCCCCGGTCCAGGTCTTCCTGGATAGCCCGAACTGAGATCACCGAAATCCCTGCACCACTCTTGACCGCTTGGCGGATTGCCTCGGTGCTCCCCAGCTCTGCGACCACGGTGAGAGCGCTGGTGTCCAGGCCTGCGGAACGAAGCGCCTCCTCCAATACCTTTCTGGACCCCGACCCGAGTTCCCGCAAGATAACGGGCTGCCCGAACAGCTCCGCCAGGGCAACCGCAGGCCGCGCAGCCCACCCGTGATCTGCAGGGAGAGCAACCACCAGTTCATCTTCCAGTAGTTTCGTGTAGACTAACTGCCCGTCGTCAAACTTGGCGCCCACGGCTCCCAGTTCATACGTCCCCTCCAACACGCCTCGGGCAATATCCCTCGAGTCACCGATTCTCAAAGTGATGTAGATCTCCGGGTACTGGGCCTTGAACCGGGCCAAGAGTGCGGGGAGGACGTACTCACCAGGAATGTTGCTCCCCCCGATGATCAAATGTCCCTTCAAGGAGCCTTTGTACTCCTCCAGGGCCTGGAGCGCTTGGTTCCTCAGGGCGAGCACCTGCTTAGCATACCCATACAGTACCTCTCCCGCCTTTGTCAGCACTACCTCCCGACCGAGCCGGTCCAAGAGCTTGAGCCCCACAAATTCCTCGAGCCCCTTGATGTGGCCGCTCACCGTCGGTTGAGTCAGATAGACCGCCTCGGCGGCCTTCGAGAAGCTTTTCAACTCTACGATCTTGCAAAAGACCTCTAAGGCACGAATATCCATGCGATTATCTCGGATCGCGGCCTGCTAATGGGCCCGGTCCTGGAGCCTGCGATTCCCTAGTCCCCACTACGGCCCCGCAGGTCACGGTAAAGCTGCTCGTAGGCATCCAACTCCCGCTCCCGAGAGAACTCCCGCTCGATCTTTGACTTCGCGTGCCTACCCAGACGCCGGCGAAGATCAGGATCGACGATCAGGCGTTCAGCTTTCCGCTCAAAGTCATCTTCGGAGGTGAAGAGCAGGCCGTCAACCTCGTCAACGATAATGGATCGGTTGCCTTCAATATCCGAGGCGAGGACCGCCACCCCCCGACTCATGGCCTCGAGGACGGCATTGGACATCCCTCCTTCCGAAAAGGAGGAATTGACCACCACGTCGACTACTCGGAGCATGCTGCAGATCACCTTATGCGGGACCTCCCCCAGATAGCGGGCCCATTCGTTGCCCGCAAGGAGCCCGAGGAGATGCTTCCCCTCCTCTTCCTCTACTATCGGACCCGCGTACAGAGCGCGAAGATTCGGGTAACTGACCTGGAGACGCAAGAGTGGGGGAACACAAAAGGGAAGATTCTTCACTCTTCGGATCCCTGCTGGGAAGAAGAAGACGATGTGCCGGGAATCCAGTCCCCACTGAGCATGATGATCGTCCTCTTTGCCGTCGCATGCGACTGTCTGCCTGATCACTCTAACCCTTCCATGAAGCTCAGGAACTTCCCTGAGGAGCTTTTCCTGGATGCTCTCATGAAAAGCCACAACACCCTGAGCCCCTTTCAGCACCTCGACCACCTTTTCGCGTCGCTCGGAATCAAACAGATCGTGGTTGATGTCTGTGCCGGTGATGGTGACCAGGGCTGGTACACGTGCCTCCGCCGCCTCCGCTACTACCAGGTCTCCGCTCACAAAGGCGTGAAAGCCGTGGATGACGTCGGGGCCAAAGGCCCGGATGCCCGAAGGGGTTTCCCGCCGATCTTGAAAGGCCTCGAGCGAGTAGATCCGTACCCCGTGTCCGCGCTCCCGGAGTCCCGACGCAATCCGTTCCACCGTGACCGCATTGCCACGAGTGGAAGGGTAGCAGTACGGGGTCACCAAGGCGATTCGCATCTTTGATTCCTTACGAGGACCGCCAGCCTCGAGTCTTTTGCACGTTTCAAGTGGGTGATGGCCTCTACCGACCGGACAGCTTCTCTCGCAGTAAATCGTTGATCAGTTTCGGATTGGCCTTTCCTCTGGTCAAGCGCATCACCGCCCCAACTAAAGCGGTGAGGGCTTTCTCCTTTCCCGCCCTGAAGTCGGACACAGGACCCGGATTCTCGGCCAGGACCTGGTCCACGATCCGGCTGAGTTCCTCGCGGTCGGTGATCTGGACCAGTCCCTTCTCTTGGATGATCACCTCAGGGCTTCTCCCCGTCTGATACATCTCCTCGAAGACCGTCTTGGCGATCTTCCCGCTGATGACCTCCCCCTGGATCAGCTTCAGGACGGCAGCCAACTGGGTGGGGCTGACGGGGCTTTCAGTGATTTCTTTCCCTTCCCGATTGAGATATCCCAATAGCTCCGACATGATCCAGTTGCTCACCAGCTTGGGATCCCGGTGGAGCTGCGTGGATTCTTCGAAGTAGTCCGCGAGCGCCTTATTGGCGGTGAGTACCGCTGCATCATATTCCGGGAGCCCGTACGCTTGCATGAACCGTCGGCGCCGTTCTGCGGGAAGTTCCGGGAGATTCGCCGCGATCTCCTCAATCCAGGCGGGGGAAACTTCGATGCGGACCAAATCAGGCTCCGGAAAGTAGCGGTAGTCGTGGGCCTCCTCTTTCCCCCGCATGGGGAGAGTGATCCCCTGGTCGGGATCCCAGAGGCGAGTTTCCTGGACAACCGGCTGACTGGATGTCAGGAGCCCGATCTGCCGCTGAATTTCATACTCTAACGCTCGCTGGACATTTCTGAAGGAGTTCATGTTCTTGACCTCGGTCTTCACCCCATAGTCCGAGGTCCCCTCCGGACGGATCGAGACATTGGCGTCGCAGCGAAGATTTCCCTCCTCCATGTTTCCCTGGGACACCCCCAGATATTGGAGAATGGCGCGAAACTGTTTCAGAAACTCCCCCGCCTCCTCAGGCGTGCGGAGGTCCGGCTCCGTTACCATTTCGATCAACGGCACGCCGCACCGATTGAAATCCACCAGGCTGTACTCCGCCTGATCGATGGTCCCGGCATGCAGGAGTTTCCCCGCATCTTCTTCGAGATGGATCCGCCGAATCCTGACCCGCTTGACTGTTCCGTCATCACTGGTCTCTACGTGGCCCCCCGTGGCCAGGGGCAATTCGTACTGTGAAATCTGATAGTCCTTGGGGAGGTCGGGGTAAAAATAGTTCTTCCGGGCAAAACGGGAGCGGGGGGCGACCGTGCCATGGACCGCCAGGGCGGTCCGGATGGCATACTCTACCACCTTCTTATTGAGGACCGGCAAGACCCCCGGCATGCCCAGACAGACGGGGCAGGTCTGAGAGTTGGGAGTCTCTCCGAAGCGGGTGCTACAGCCGCAAAAGATCTTTGACTCCGTGAGGAGTTGAGCATGGACCTCAAGTCCGATTACCGCCTCGTATTTTAGTTCACTGTTCATGGTTCACCGTTCGACGACCGGTGTCCGATGACCGATGACCGTGGGGAACCAAAAAGCTTTCCCCTGCCTTGTCGTTGGTCGTCGGTGGTCGGTCGTTGGACTTCGGCAAGATCAGTCGAGCCGTTATCGGTCGTCGGTCATCGGTACTCAGCCAGATGTCTTGATCGCCTCCAGCCGCATGACATACGCGTCAGACAGACCATGCTCTTCCGCTCCCTGGACCAGGAGCCGCATATAGCGTTTCGATGGCGATCGATAGCCACTTGGTCGGACCACGATATAGGCGAAAGCCTCGCATGGTTTCCCATCTTTCAGCTCTACCGTCAACTTCTTCCGGATATAGTCACTGGGGACCCCCTCGTACTGGTCCAAGGCTTTCAAATCCGGCTCACCGACCTCCCAGAGGACTCCCTCCACTACTCGTCCCGGCGTGGGCTTCAGATCAGCGGCCCCGCCACCCCACATAGCGGAGCTTTGGGTGAAGGTAATGTCATAGTCACGGAGCGTGGCTGCCGAGACGAACTTGCCCCCTGGACAGCGCCTTTTGAACCAGACCCGCTCCATATTAGAGCCATACGCAAAGTACAACATTAGCTTCGCTCGATGACCGATGACCGATGACCGATGACCGAAGTCGGAAAGGGCGAGGAGGGGGTTCCTTCCGAGGCAGGCGACATCCGGCTTGCGTCGGCCGGGGTCCCGCCGCCGGAGCGGAGCGCAGGCGGGGGTGGCCCGCACTGGCGAATTACAACGCCTAAGCGTGCGTAACGTTGCCCCTGCGCATCAAATCCTCGGAGAATATGGCGCTGCTGAGGAAGGTCCCTCCGAGCCCTTAGTTGTCGGACAGTGGTCATCGGTTAACCCCGTTAGAGGGGTCGTTTGCGTTTGTGCCAATCCGTGGCCTGTTCATAGGCAAAGGCCAGCTGTAAGAGAGTCTCCTCATCAAAGGGCTTCCCGAGGAGCTGCAGACCTATAGGGAGACCGGCTTGAGTAAAGCCGCAGGGGAGCGAGATCCCCGGGATCCCTGCCAGGTTGGCGGAGATGGTGAAGATGTCTGAAAGATACATGGTCAAGGGATCGTCTGTCTTCTCGCCGAGACGAAAGGCAGCTGTGGGTGCAGTCGGGGTCAGGATCACCTCGCACCGCTTGAAGGCCTCCTCGAAGTCTTTCCGAATCAAGGTCCGCACCTTGAGCGCCTTCAAATAGTAGGCATCGTAGTATCCGGCGCTCAGGGCATAGGTCCCCAGCATGATCCGTCTCTTCACCTCGGCACCGAATCCTTCCTGCCGGGTCCCCGTATACATAGCGAGGAGGTCTTTGCTCTCCGGAGCCCGGATTCCATACTTCACCCCGTCAAACCGGGCCAGGTTCGAACTCGCCTCCGCCGTAGCCACCAGATAGTAGGTCGCCACGGCATACTCGGTGTGGGGAAGAGTGATGCGCTCTGCCTTTGCGCCCAGGGATTCCAAAACAGTGATGGCCTGCCGGGTAGCTGTCTCGACTTCAGGGTCCATCCCTTCGACGAAGTATTCATCCGGGATGCCAATCCTCAGGTTTGTGATCTCCCGACCGAGCGCAGCCGTGTAGTCCGGGACGGGCAGGTTCACCGAGGTAGAATCGCAGGGATCGTGACCGGTGATGACGTTCAAGAGGATTGCCGCATCTCGAACATCTTTAGTCATGGGCCCAATCTGATCGAGCGATGACGCGAAGGCGACAAGCCCGTATCGGGAGACGCGACCGTAGGTCGGTTTCAGCCCGACGATTCCGCAAAGAGCAGCCGGCTGCCGAATCGAGCCCCCAGTGTCCGAGCCGAGCGCCCCGGCGCAAAGGTCCGCCGCTACCGTCGCCGCTGATCCCCCGCTGGATCCCCCCGGGACACGGCCCAAGTCCCAGGGATTCCGGGTGACCTTGTATCCTGAATTCTCGGTGGAAGAACCCATGGCAAATTCGTCCATATTGGTCTTGCCGAGAAGGACCATGCCAGCCTGGTAGAGCTGCTTCATCACCGTCGCGTCATAGGGGGGAATGAATCCCTCGAGGATCTTGGAGGAGCAGGTGGTCGGGATCCCCTGCGTGCAAATGACATCCTTGATGGCAAGTGGAATACCGGCTAACGGACCGACGTCGTCCCCCCGCGCAATCCGTCGATCCAGACGCGCCGCCATCCCCAGCGCCTCCCGACCGGTCACGGCCATGAACGCGTGGACCTTCCCCTCCACTTGCGCGATCCGCTTCAGAAACGCCCTCAGCACCTCGCCCGCCGTCACCTTCCGGCGCTGGAGCAGTTCCTGCAATCCATGAATGCCCAGTTCGTACAGTTCCATCCTAAGAATCGTTCATAGTTCAGGGTTCACGGTTCATGGTATTGAGAAACTTGCTCTGGTAGACGTTGGACCTTGGACATTGGACTTTCCGGGTTTCGCCTCTGAACCCTCACCCATCAATCCTGAACCTATTCTTCGAGAATCCGAGGAACGCGGAAGAGGGCCTCCTGCC
The DNA here is from genome assembly GCA_012974305.1 of Candidatus Methylomirabilis sp. Classification (GTDB taxonomy): domain Bacteria; phylum Methylomirabilota; class Methylomirabilia; order Methylomirabilales; family CSP1-5; genus CSP1-5. The sequence continues at coordinate 7,888 of JAAXQN010000105.1, forward strand.
GATCGGGGGCATTCGCCAAGGCCTGTTCCTGAGACAGGGATGGGCGGACCTTATCTTCGCGAAACACATTGGTCATGGGAATAACGTGGGAGGTCGGCTCGACCTGAGACGTATCCAGCTCGTTCAGCTTGTCGATGTACGTCAGGATCGCATCCAGCTGAGCCCGCATTCTCTCCCTCTCCTCCTCGGAAAGGGCCAGGCGGGCCAGCCTCCCCACATGCTCCACCTCTTCGTACGAGATTTTCAACCTCTTATCTCCCCCCTCGAAGTAGGGTCATGATAGCATTTCACGATAAGCTCACAAAGATTTTCCGATGGGAGCAGCCTCCACGCCCCTCGCTCCGGCCCTCTCATGGTAGCCGAGCCAGGAAGGGCTCAGGGAGTGGAGCCGCACATGCAAGTCCCTCGCTCCGGGCCTCCCGCGGCGACCCTGAGCGGTCCGAAGGCCTTCGGACTCCCGGCAATGTCGCTCGGGACTCACAGATGCTGCCCAAGAAGGCAAAATTCGCGAGGAGAGTCAGGTACCTTCGAAGGGGCGAGGGGAGCTGGGCCTGGACCCGGCGGAATCTGGTTTGCGGGTCCGAGATCCCGGAACGGGCTCCCGGACCGGGACGGCCGGAACCTCCCACCGGAGCGAAGTGGAGGTGGGGGATGGCCGTCCTGATGCAGGAGCGAAGCGCCCGGCGCGGAAGTACCGGCTTTCACGAGACCGATCTGTGGAATTGTTCCGCCGGGGAAGACCCACTCCCCGAGCCCTTCGGGGCACTGCTACGCAAAGAGGCCTGGAGCGAGGGGCCAAGGGTGCTGTTGCAACGGAATCTGACCGTGGAATTTTCCGCCGACGTCCGATGACGACAACAGCGAGGAAGGTCCCTTCGAGCTGTTAGTCAAGGATGTCCCCCGGAACCCGACCATTCAGGCCCGCGAGAGCTGGGCGAATTTCACCTTGAGCTTTTTGGTCCCAATCCCGGGAAAGGTAACCACCACCTTCATCTCTTCCCCATCCCCAATCCGCTCCCGGATTCTGCCCACGCCCCATTCCGGATGCCGCACGCGGACCCCGGGCTGGTAGAAGTCCACAAAGGGGATCTGGTCCTCCTCTACCTCATAACGCGGGGATGGCTGATGAGAGCCTTCGAGTGTGGACGCAGAGGACAGTGTCAAGGCCTCGATCCTGTGAAGGAGGTGCGGTTTAATCTCTTCCAAAAACCGGGAGGGGAGATTGAAGCTCTCTGCGCCGTAAAGCCGCCGCTGTACGGCCGTGGTGAGGAACAGGCGCCTCTTGGCTCGGGTCATCCCCACGTAGCAGAGCCGCCGCTCCTCCTCGAGCTCTTCGGGATCGGTGTAGGCCCGACCGTGGGGGAAGAGTCCCTCCTCCATTCCCGCGATGAAGACCACTGGAAACTCTAACCCCTTGGCCATGTGCAGGGTCATGAGGGTCACCCTGCCCCCGGTCTCCTTCAAGCTTTCATCCACATCGGTGAGCAGACTGACCATATCCAGGAACGCGTGCAGCGAGGTGTCTTCACTCCGTTGCGTGAAATCTTGAGCAGCCGAGATGAGCTCCCGTAGGTTCTCGATCCGGCTCAAGGCGTCCGGGGTTCCCTCCTTTTCCAGTTCCGCCACGTAGCCAGTCTCGTGCAGGAGGGTCGAGACCAAGTCGGGAACCGAGGTCTCAGGGAGCCGCATTACGAACCGCTCGATGAGAGACCGAAAATCTTGCAGGGCCTTGAGCTGTCGTGTGGGCAACAGTCCGTGTTTTTCGATCTCAGCACATGCCTCCCACAGGGAGAGCCCACTGGCCATGGCAAATTGAGTGAGCCGGTCTAAGGTTGTCCGGCCAACCCCTCTCGGCGGAACGTTCACCGCTCGGAGAAAACCGACCGAGTCGGCAGGGTTAGCTATCAGTCTTAGATAGGCCAAGAGGTCTCGAATCTCCTTGCGCTCATAGAACCTCAGACCCCCCACAATGACGTAAGGCACGACGGCCCGCCTCATGGCATCCTCCAGAATTCGGGACTGGGCGTTTACCCGATAGAAGACGGCGAAGTCGTCAAAGCTGTATCCCTCCTGCACCGCGAGATGCCGAATGGTCTCTACGATGAAGACCGCTTCATCCTCCTCATCCCTCGCGTGACAGAAGCCAATCGGCTCCCCCGCGTCATTATCGGTCCACAATCTTTTTTCCTTGCGACCACGGTTCCAGGCGATGACGGAGGAAGCTGCCTCTAAGATAGACTTGGTCGAGCGATAGTTTTGCTCGAGCCGGATCACCTTGCAGAGCGGATAGTCCCGCTCAAAATCCAAGATGTTTCCGAGATCCGCTCCCCGCCACCGATAAATCGACTGATCGTCATCCCCTACCACTGCCAGGTTTTGGTGTCGTTCGGCGAGTAGCCGGATTAACCGGTACTGGGCGTGATTGGTGTCCTGATACTCATCCACCATGATATAGCTCCAGAGGTCTTGGTAGGAGGTTAGGATCATCGGCCGCTCGAGGAAGAGCCGTACGGTCTCCGTCAGGAGGTCGTCAAAGTCGAGCGCCCCGTTTCGTTGAAGCGCAGCTTGGTATCGGTAATAGATCCGAGCAACCCGTTCTTCCAGGTAATCGGCAGCCTGAGCCGCATACTCGGCCGGGGTAAGGAGATCATTCTTGGCGCGACTGATCCTGGACTGGACCACCCTCGGATGTATCACCCGCTCGCTCAGGTCTAACTCCCGGAGGCACATCCTCAGGAGAGCCAGCTGATCGCCCTCATCGTAGATGACAAAAGAGGACCGGAGGCCCAGGTGCTGGGCGCTTTTCCTCAGGATCTTGACGCAGGTGGCGTGAAATGTTCCCACCCAGACGTTCAGCCCTTCTGCCCCCAGAAGATTGGCCACCCGCTCCCGCATCTCCTCGGCCGCCTTGTTGGTGAAGGTCACTGCGAGGACATTCCAGGGCCTAATGTTGAGCTCGCCGATGAGGTAGGCAATGCGGTGGGTAATGACACGCGTCTTCCCTGATCCGGCCCCGGCAAGGATAAGGAGCGGTCCTTCGGTGAGGAGAACGGCCTCCCGCTGTGGCGGATTCAAATCGGCCAGGATGGCTGCAGGGTCTACTGGCACGCTCGTGGTAGGCTAGAGCAAATGTTTGTCGACCAGGGCGCGATTATAGGCTCGGACGATGTGGGCACGCGAGATAATTCCCACCAACCTCTTTGGGTTATCCACATCCACGACAGGCAGGTGCCCCAGGTCCCGCACGTGGAACCGGACGAGGACATCGTGGAGAGTGTCGTACGAAGTGACCGTGACCATATCCTTGGTGGACAAGTCCCCCATCTTGGCCTGCAGATCTCCGTTGCCCAGGGCCTTCTGCACGTCCTGGGCGGTTACGACCCCCGTGAGTTCGCCAGACTGGTTCAACACGGGGAACCACTCATGCTGCTCCTCGGCGGACCTCTCGAGGAACCCCTCGATGGTCATCTCCTCAGGGATCCAGAGGAGTCGATGAGTCATGGCATCGCGAACCGGGGTCGCAGCCATGATGTCCACATCTCGCCCCGCCCGGAATCGAATCCCCCGGCTTACCACTTTTAACGTGTAGATGGTCTCATCGTACCGCATCCTATAGATGATGGTACTAATGACCGTACTGGCCATGACTGGCAGGATAAGAAAGTAGTCACCGGTCATCTCAAAGATCAGCATGATGGCAGTGATGGGTGCCTGCGCTGCCCCGCCGAAGACCGCCCCCATCCCTATCAGGGCATACGCCCCCACGTCCGCCGTGAACCCCGGGAAGAAAAAGTGCACAATATGGCCGTACGCCCCGCCGAGCACCGCCCCGATAAAGAGGAGGGGGGCGAGGTCCCCTCCGGAGCCGCCCGAGCCCAGCGTTAATGATGTGCCAAACATCTTCGCAAAGATGAGGGCCGCCATGATGAGGAAGGGAATCCTACCGTTCAAGGTGTCTTCCATGGCCGGGAAACTCGTCCCGAAGATCTGGGGGAGGAAAAATCCGATCACCCCCACAAGGATGCCACCCACCGCCGGCTTCCAGTAAGGGGGAAAGCGCCAGTCATCGAAGGCGTGTTCAAGCCGGTAAATGAGCCGCACGAAACCTATCGCGGCTAATCCGGCTACGATTCCGAGTATCAAAGAAAAAGGCATCTCTCCCATGGTCAGGAGGCGGTAGGGCGGGACGAAGAAGGCAGGGGAGTCTCCAAGCATCGCACGGGAGACGACGGAGGAGGCCACCGAGGAAAGAACGACCAAGCTAAAGTCGAGTCCGACATGCCCCATGAGGATCTCCAGGGAAAACATCGCCCCGGCGATCGGCGCATTGAAGGCAGCGGCGATCCCCGCCGCGGATCCAGCCGCCACCAGCGTCTTGATCCGCTCATCGGACATTCTGAAGAATTGGCCTACGATGGAGCCGATCCCGCCCCCGATCTGAACCATGGGACCCTCGCGGCCCGCTGAGCCGCCGGAGCCGATGGTGACGGCGGACGTAAGAATTTTCATGAAGGCCACCCGCTTCCGCATCCGTCCGCCGCTCACCGCCATGGAGGCCATCACTTCGGGGACCCCACCTCCCTTGACCTCGTGCGCCACGTAATAGATCAGAGGGCCCACGATGAGGCCGCCGATTGCGGGGAGGATAATGACGTAATAGTCCCCCAGGAAAGTGAGCACCTCGCGGCCGTTCTCGAAGAAGAGGCGATTCGTATAGTGGAGTAGTTTGATGAAGAACACGGCCCCGAGGCCGGTCGTCAGCCCGACGATGACGGAAACAACGGAGAGGTAGGCCCCTTCGGGAATGCGAGGATGATAGGCGAGATCGAGAAGCGTGCGCCGGAGAGTACGAGGCGATTCTTTTTGCCCTCTCTTCTCCTCAGCCATGCCTTATATCGGCCTTCCTGCCTGTGGAGGGTCCCAGCCCACTGCGCGCCACCGCAAAGCCCGCCCTCCTTACTCTACGGTGACACTTTTGGCCAGATTCCGTGGTTGGTCGACATCGCAGCCCTTGCGAACGGCGATGTGGTAGGCGAGAAGCTGCAGGGGAATCACCGAAAGGATGGGGGTCAGCAGCGGACTGGTCGCCGGAATGGTCACACAATGATCGACCCGAGAGGCCAGCTCGGTATCACCCTCAGTCCCCACGGCGATCACGATTCCCTCCCTGGCCTTGACCTCTTGGATGTTTGCCAGGATCTTGGCGTAGGTCCGATCCTGTGGGGCCAGGAAGACCACGGGCATCTTGGCATCGATCAAGGCGATAGGACCGTGTTTCATCTCCCCAGCCGGATATCCCTCGGCATGGATATATGAGATCTCCTTGAGCTTTAAAGCTCCCTCCAGGGCAATGGGGTAATTGATCCCGCGGCCCAGGAAGAGGAAGTCGGCATGCTGATAGTAGAGGCGGCTCAGCCGCTCCACCGCCTCACCGGAATGCATGGTTTCTTCAGCTAACTGGGGAAGGTGCAAGAGCGCGGCCAGCAATTCCTGAGTTCGGGAGGCGTCCAGGCATCCCCTAGAGCGCCCGAGATACAGCGCAAAGAGATACAGGGCCGTGAGTTGCGCAGTGAAGGCTTTGGTCGAGGCCACGCCGATCTCAGGGCCGGCATGGGTGTAGAAGATCCCATCACTCTCCCGAGCGATAGAGCTGCCTACTACATTGACGATGGAAACCACGCGGCAATCGCGTCCCTTGGCCTCCCGCAGGGCTACGAGGGTGTCCAGGGTCTCCCCGGACTGACTGATGGCGAGCACCAGGGTATCGGGACCGAGGATGAGATCCCTGTAGCGGAACTCGGAGCTATAGTCCACCTCCACCGGGATCCGGCCGATCTCCTCCAGGAGAAACTTCGCCACCAAGGCGGCGTGCCAGGAGGTGCCACAGGCCACCAGCACCACTCGTTGGACGTGGGGAAGGACCTCCTCCACTGCCTCCATTCCGTCCAGATAGATTTCACCAGCCTCTAGCGAGTACCGCCCCAACATCGTATCTCGGATGGCACGCGGCTGTTCATAGATCTCTTTGAGCATAAAATGCTTGTGGCCACCCTTCTCCACCAGGATCGGACTCCATGCGATCCGCTCGACTGCTCGATGTACGGGATCCCCCTCTAACGTGGTGACCATCACCCCTTCCCGGCTGACCACGGCAATCTCGTGATCCTCCAGGAACAGAACATTCCGCGTGTAGGCTAAGAGGGCCGGAATATCCGAGGCGACGAGGAATTCCCCCTCCCCCAGCCCCACTACCAACGGGCTGGAACATCTGGCTCCCACAATCCGGTCAGGATCCCCCTTCCACATCGCCGCAACCGCATATGCCCCGGAAACCTCGCTGAGAGCCCGCCTCATCGCCTCTTCCAGGTCGCCCTCGAGGTACTTTTCAATGAGATGAACGATGACCTCTGTGTCGGTGTCCGAGGTAAACCGGTGCCCTTCGGCAACCAGTTTCTCCTTCAGCGGCACGTAGTTCTCAATGATGCCGTTGTGCACCAGCACAATATCGCCAGTGCAATCAACATGGGGATGGGCATTTTCCTCGGAGGGGCGACCGTGGGTGGCCCAGCGGGTATGGCCAATCCCGATGTCACCGCCGAGCGTCTTTCCCCACAGGATATTTTCCAGTTCCTTAATCTTCCCGACACTCCGGTAAATTTGGAGCTCACCCTGCTGGAGGAAGGCGACACCTGCGGAATCGTAGCCCCGGTATTCGAGCCGTTTCAACCCATCCAAGAGGACCGGTACGACCTTCTTCGGTCCAACGTATCCGATGATCCCACACATGCAGTCCGCCTCTCAGACTCTAGTACCGTCCCAACTATTTGTGCCACCTTTCTCGCTGCACTCGTTCACGACATTTGCAACAAGGCAGGCCGTTAAAATTTGGCTTATCAAGTTGGAACGACACTAGTCATCGTCATCTTTGGGGGGAGCCATGGCCTCCCGCTTTTTTCGGGTCGCTGCCGCCCGACCTTCTTTGTTGACCTGCGGGGCCCGGCCAAACGCCACGGCATCCGGAGGGACCGCTTCGTTGATGGTCGAACCGGCCGCAATGATTGCCCCCTTCCCCACCGTCACTGGCGCCACCAGGTTCGTGTTGCTCCCCACAAACACGTCGTCCTCGATCACCGTTTCGTGCTTGGTAAAGCCGTCGTAATTGCACGTGATCGTCCCCGCCCCAATATTGACCTTCTCCCCCATCTGGGTGTCGCCGATATACGCCAGGTGCGGGATCTTGGACCCTTCGCCAATCACTGCCTTTTTCACCTCGCAGAAGTTCCCCACCTTGACTTTCCGCTTCAGCCGGGTCTGCGGTCTCAGATGCGCAAACGGACCAATCACACACCCCTCGGCAATCTCACTCCCCACGATGACCGAGCCGTCCAGCACCGTGACCCCATCTCCCAACAGGGAGTTCTGAATCCGGCAATTGCTATAAATGACGCATCCTTCTCCGATCGTCGTGGCCCCCTCCAGAATAACCCCTGGATAAATCACCGTGTCCGGACCAACCTGGACGGTGTCATCGATATAGGTGGCCTGGGGATCAATCAGGGTTACCCCCTCGCGCATAAGGCGGTCGTGCACCCGCTGCCGAAGTACCGTCGCGGCTTGGGCCAGCTCGGCCCGTGTGTTAATCCCTTGCACTTCCGTCGCATCGGCGGCTAGCACCGCCTGGACCACCTGGCCCTTCTTTACCAAGACTTGCACCACCTCGGGCAGGAAGACCTCTCCCTTTACCGGCGAGACCTGAACCCTCCTCAGGGCCTCGAAGAGCGGAGCGGCGGCAAAGCAGTAGACCCCTGTATTAATCTCGGCGACCTGCTTCTCCTTGGCTGTCGCCTCTACCTCTTCCACGATCCGGCGCAGGCGTCCCTGCTTATCCCGCAGGATCCGGCCGTAGCCGGCCGGGTCCGCCACCCTGGCGGTCAGTAGCGTGGCAACCGCACCCGCCGATTCGTGCGCTTGCACCAGCTGGCGGACGGTTTCCTCCCTGAGCAGCGGGGTATCGGCCGCCAGGACCATCACTGTCCCCTCAAACCCCCGGAGGCACTCCTCGGCCTGGCGTACCGCGTGCCCGGTCCCCCTCGGCTCCCCCTGGTGGACAAATTCGACCGGTTGGCCAACCAGGGCCTGTTGAACCTCCTCCGCCTGGTGGGCCACCACCACCAGTATCCGTTTGACCCCCAACCGCCGGCACAGGTCGACCGGATAGTGCATTAAGGGTCGGCCGAGGAGTGAATGAAGGACCTTAGCTTTCCGGGACCGCATCCGAGTCCCTTCGCCGGCGGCTAGAATGACGGCGCAATTATCCTCCATTTCCTCTCCTTCGTCCGTGGGTCAAGCGTGGGAGGCTGTACCCACCGGCCCTTCAGCATTGTCCCAATCCTATCATAAGGAATTATAAGGGGAAAGCAGAAGCTCACACCTTGATATCTCACATTTTCGACGACTCTTCTTCGGTCTCTGTCTTATTCAGCCCCTTGCGGGGTTCGGCCACATCACAGCACCACAGCATGGGTTCCGACGAGCCTCACCCATGTCTCTGCAGAAAGCCGAACCGGCGCAAGGCCTCCTTATCTTTCCGCCAATCCTTACGGACCTTGACCCACAGGCCGAGATAGACGCGGCTGCCGAGGAGTCCCTCGATGTCTCGGCGTGCCTGCTGGCCGATCTTCTTGAGCATCTGGCCCCCCGCCCCGATGATGATCCCTTTCTGGGAGTCCTTTTCCACATAAATGCTGGCCTGGATGTCGACGATCCCCTCCTCGTCCCGCTCTTTCATCTCGTCCACCTGAACCGCGACGGCGTAAGGGACTTCCTGGTGCGCCAGCTGGAATACCTTCTCCCGGATGATCTCAGCCACTAAAAGATACATGGGCTGATCTGTCGCCTGTTCGGGAGGGAAGAAAGGAGGGCTGTCTGGAAGATACGTGAGGAGGACGTGCTCCAGCCGGTCGAGATTGACTGCGTCCGTCGCCGAGATGGGGATCACCTCGGCTGAGGACATCAGCTTCTGGCACTTCTCTAGTACGGGGAGGAGGTTTTGCTTCGGCTTAACCAGGTCCACTTTGTTTAGGGCAACAACCACCGGGGTCTTGACATCCCTCAGATGTCCGTGAATAAGCCGGTCCTCATCGGCCAAGGGATCGGCAGCGTCAATGATCCAAAGGATGACATCCACGTCCTCCAAGGTCTTGAGGGCGATCCGGACCATCTCACGATTGAAGAGGGACTCAGCATGGTGGATGCCAGGCGTATCCAAGAAGATCATCTGGTACGCCCCGGTCGTCCTCACCCCGGCAATCCGGTTCCTAGTCGTTTGGGGCTTCGAGGAGACCACGGCAACCTTCTGTCCCACGTAATAGTTGATCAGTGTGGACTTCCCCACGTTAGGCCGACCAATCACGGCAATAAAACCTGCTTTATGGCTGGGTGGAGCTCCGGTCATCCTTTCCCTCCGTGTGCGGGAAAGATATCAGGCTCTGGGCCTTCTCACAATGTCTTACTCTTCCGAAATCAATTCCGGCCGCGGTGAATGGTAACACCGGCCCTTCATCAAGATCCCCCCCAAACTAATCCTTCCCATCTGGGCAGACCCCAGCCCCTACGGGTGTCGATCATCGCACTTCGTCCGAATCGAGAGGTCCGTCAGAAGTCAAAGAGAAACTGGATCTTGAGCCTCGTCATGTCGGCGGGTCTCTTAATGGATTATACTTTGGGAGGCTGAATCGGCTTGTCGAACTGTTGAAGGAGTCGGTGAGGGCACGGAAGGCGTCTTCAGTGGTTACGATTTTGCGGAGGCTGGATCGATATTCGAAGACCTCACTCTATCTTCTTGAGAGACTTGAGGCCGACATGCTCAATTTTCCATCCTGATCCTACTCTGTTATAGGTAACGTCTGCCTCCGCCTTATACACTCCGGGCACTTTCGGATCCTGCAAGGTCAAAGTAATGGAATAAATCCGATGTTGTTCGTCTTCCTTCTTATCATTTATAAGTAATTCTTTGATCTGCGAACGGGATTGAAATATCCACCCCGTCCCTCTTTCTCCTAATATTCTGCCAATGAGGTCAGACTTTAATTGTTCGCCCTCCCATCCTTGAAAGGCATACCCCACGATCAAGGCCAATGACAACATCACAATCACCGCTTTCATTAGGCCTTCCATTTTTTGTTTATCCTCTCTTTATCCCCTCTGCGAACCCATCGTCCGAGTCGAGCACCTGCCGGAGGAGGGCGCTAATGAGGAAGAGTTCCTTGTCGACATCATCCCAAAGGAATCGAAGCCCGTGGAGCACGTCCTGTTCCTCAAGGGCAGCCCGGGCCCACATCACCTCCATCTCGGCCTCCACTGGCGAAAGGGTAACCCACGGGGGGACCACCACGATCACACGCGTATGGATGGGGAGGGCCTGGTCAAGGGCGATCATCAGCCCCTCGTCGCTGAGATTTTTGGCCCGACCCTGCACGCGGCAGTCCGGGGGGACCCGGCACGTAATATCAACAGTGATGGGGAAGCGGATGGAGGC